>JADFXI010000044.1 GCA_015233655.1 Nitrospirota bacterium
AGAAGTATGAGAAAGGCGCCATCGATTTCAAGCCTATCCTGTCCAAGGTAAAGGCCGCCAATCCTGATGCGATATTCATGGTCTCCTACGTCATGGACGCAGCCCTGCTCATGCGTCAGATAAAGGAACTGAGAATCGACTCCAAGATTTTTGCCGGGGGAGCAGCAGGTTTCGATATTCCGGAGTTCGTAGATAATGCGAAGGACGCAGCGAACTATGTCATCACAGCCACACTCTGGACACCGCAGCTCAACTTTAAAGGCTCAAAAGAATATGCGAACAAGTTCAAGAAGAAATACGGCGAATTTCCGTCGTATCACGGGGCCGCAGCCTATTCCGCCCTTTACATCGTTAAGAACGCTTTGGAAAAAGCCAAGAGCCTGTCGCCTGAAGACATCAGGGCCGCTCTCATGACTACTAATATGGAAACCGCCTTCGGACATATCAAGTTCGAAGACAAGGAAGGCTTCCAGAACCAGAACTTTGCGCCGACTTATGTCAGACAGGTGATAAACGGAGTTCACGAGACTGTATGGCCGGCGGCCTTTGCAAGCCAGAAATATTTATATCCTTTACCCAAATGGAGGGACAGGAGATAAATATTCAACATGACGGCACCTCAGATTGAGGTTTTTCTCCAGACCCTGATAGCCGGGTTTCTGCTGGGAGGGCTATATGCCCTCATAGGCATAGGGATGACCCTTATAATGGGGGTCATGAAGATCATCAATCTCGCTCACGGCGAGTTGATGATGGTATCTATGTATATCGCCTACTGGCTCTTCACTCTCTTCGGCCTGGACCCCTATCTGTCGGTCTTCGTAGCCACGCCTGTCATGTTTTTCATAGGGGTCGGCCTGCAGAAGTTTCTCATCACGCCGGTGCTTAAAGTCGATTCCATTCTGCCTGAAAACCAGGTCATCCTCACGGTCGGCATCGGCATGGTGCTGTCAAGCCTGGCGATGCTCTTTTTCAAATCGGACTACCGCTCTACGCCCGTGTCATACGCAACAAGCGCATGGTATCTCGGCGATTACTGGAAGGGGTCACCCATAGAGCTTTCCCTTTCTGTCCCATGGACAGTCTCTTTTGTCTTCGCTCTTGCCATAACAGCCGGGCTCTGGTTTTTCCTCACGAAGACAGATACCGGCAAATCGGTGCGGGCTACTTCGCAGGACCCTCAGGCAGCCTTGATGATGGGTGTGAATGTGGACAGAATGCGCATGTTGACCTTCGGCCTCGGTTCGGCCCTCGTGGGTGCAGCCGGATGTCTCTTCATCCCGATTTATTATCTGTATCCCTCGCTGGGCGGCCAGTTCACCCTCATCGCATTTGTTATCACAATCATCGGAGGATTGGGCTCAACCGCAGGAGCGATTATCGGCGGCATAATCCTCGGAGTTTTCGAGTCCATGACCGCAACGTACATAGGCATGGGCTGGGCACCGGTCGGCAGATTTGCCGTCTTTGTTGCAGCACTCATCTTTCTGCCCGGAGGAGTAGCTTCTCTCGCAAGAAAAAGGAAACTCGGCAAATGAAACGATACCTTCCTCTTTTTTGCCTCGCACTTCTGGCTGTTGTACCCCTCGTTGGATTGAATTCTTATCTCATGCATATCCTCATACTATTTGTGATGTGGTCTGTAATAGGCATGTCGTGGAACCTTCTCGGCGGTTACTGCGGCCAGGTCTCCTTCGGCCATGCCGCATTTTTCGGAGTGGGCGCTTACACTGCGGGAATCCTTTATACCAAAACAGGTCTCTCCGCGTGGTGGGGACTGCCGTTGAGCATTGTGGCAGTCACACTCGTTGCCCTTGTCATGGGCTTTATCGTACTGCGGCTGCGCGGCCCGTACTTTGCCCTTGCAACTCTGGCGATCGGCGAGGTGTTGCGGGTCACGGCAGAAAACCTCACGAATCTTACCAACGGTGATGTCGGCATAATGATACAGGAACGGACATGGGTAGAGAAAATTTGGTATTACTATATAATTCTGGCTGTTGCCGCCATTACCTTTTATCTTGTAAGAGCAGTGATACAGTCCAAGCTTGGATATTACTTCGTCGCCATCAGGGAAGACCAGGACGCTGCGGAATCGCTGGGTATCAACACTACATTATATAAGACTATCGCACTCACCCTGAGCGCAGCAATCACGGGGATGGCTGGGGCTTTCTACACAAATTACATGGGATATATCGATCCCAAAGTAGTCTTTGCGCTGCATGACATCTCGATCGTGGCAATAATGGTCGTGATGGTCGGCGGCGTGGCCACATTCTGGGGCCCTGTAGTCGGTTCAATCATCATGATTCTGATGGCTGAGATGATACGGTCCGTACCCATGCTGGGGACTGCTCACCAGACTTTTTTCGGGGCGCTCCTGATCTTTATAATAATCTTCCTGCCGAACGGCATAGTTGGTGACTTCAAAAAACTGAGAAGGCTCGTCGGCCTCGGGAGGCCCTCCTGATGTTGGATGTCAAAAACATTTCGATGTTTTTTGGCGGCCTGGCCGCGCTCAGCAATGTGTCTTTTTCAGTGGTCGAGGGAGAAATTTTGGCCCTCATAGGACCAAACGGCGCCGGCAAAACAACTCTTTTCAATGTGGTCAACGGTTTTTACAAGCCGTCGCATGGAGACATATTCTTCAACGGCACCAGGATATCGAATATAAAGACTCACCGTATATGCCGACTCGGGATAGCGCGGACCTTCCAGGTGGTCAGGCCCCTCCAGAGAATGTCGGTGCTCGACAATGTGATAGCATCGGCCTTCATGCGCGCTGCAGACAAAAAAAGGGCTGAAGAAATCGCAATGGACATACTTCAATTTACCGGACTTTACGATGACAGGAATGTCATCTCAAAAGGGCTGCCTCTCGGTAAGCGCAAACGTCTGGAGATTGCCAGGGCCCTTGCGACTCAGCCGACTATGCTGCTTCTGGATGAGTCTTTTGCCGGGCTGAACCCGTCAGAACTGAACGAATCAATAGATATCATCAGGAAAATAAAGGCGAAAGGCATTACCATGATGATCATTGAGCACCATATGAAGGTCATTATGGCAATATCAGACAGGATCATCGTCCTTAACTACGGGCAGAAGATAGCCGAGGGGACCCCCTTGGAGATCGGGCGCAATCCGCAGGTGATTGAAGCGTATCTCGGAGAAGCCACCAATGCTTGAGGTGAGGAACATAGATGTTTTTTACGGAGATGTACAGGTGCTGTGGGACGTCTCGTTTGAGGTCAAAGAGGGCGAGGTACTGGCCCTTATAGGGGCCAATGGAGCAGGGAAGTCAACCACACTCAAGACAATTTCAGGATTACTGCGACCAAAGAGGGGCGAGGTGCTCTTTGAGGGATCGCCCATACACACTGAAGACCCCTTCAGGCTAATCGAAAAAGGGATAGCCCATGTGCCTGAGGCTAGACGGCTTTTTACTGAAATGACAGTTGAAGAAAACCTCGATATGGGTTCATTAAAAGGAGAAGCCAGAAAACTGAGGGAAAAAAACAAGGACATGGTTTTCGATATTTTCCCCAGGCTCGGAGACAGAAGAAGGCAGCGTGCCGGCACGCTAAGCGGGGGGGAACAGCAGATGGTGGCCATAGGGAGGGGCCTGATGGCCATGCCGAAACTTATTATGTTTGATGAGCCCTCGCTCGGACTGGCGCCCATATTGGTCAAAGAGATCTTCAACGTAATTAAAAGGATAAGAGAGGAAGGCAATACCGTGCTTCTTGTAGAGCAGAACTGCAAACAGACTTTAGGGATAGCGGACAGGGCCTACGTTCTCGAAACCGGCAAGATAACTCTCGAAGGGACCTGTGCATCCCTGCTCAACAATGAACACGTCAAAAAGGCGTATTTGGGGGTATAATAACGTTGCACTCAACGCAATAGGAGGTGGATGTGTTCGTATCCGATTGGATGACCAAAAAAGTTTTTACGGTAGCCACTGATGACGGCATTATGGACGCGCTGGCCATCATGAAAGAGAACGGGATAAAGCACCTTCCTGTGGTAAAGGGGGACAAACTCAAGGGTATAATATCCGACAGAGACATAAGGGGGGTGACCCCTTCGTCGGCTTCCTGCCTTGATGTGTACGAACTCCATTACCTGCTTGCAAAAATGAAGGTCAAAGAGATCATGAAGACCCCTATTTTCACCACCACGCCGGAGACGCCTGTGGAAGAAGCTGCAATGGTGCTCTATGACGAGCAGATCGGGTGTCTGCCGGTAGTAGAGAACGGTAAAATTGCGGGGATAATCTCTGACAGGGACATCTTCCGGGCCCTGATTGACGTTACAGGCGGCCGGCACGGGGGCAGCAGGATTTATATGACCATCGAAGACCGTCCGGGCTCTATAAAAGAAGTTGCCGATATAATCAGAAAGCACGGGTTCGGACTTCAGGCCATCCTCACATCTTATGAAGGGGTGCGGGAAGGATACAGGTGCATAATGATAAGGACCAATAGGAAAGGCAATTTCATGCCCCTTAAGAACGAGATCGAGAAAAGATATAAGGGCGCGAAAATAAAGAAAGGCTGATGCGATTTCTTAATTCTGCTATAATAATACGGAAAAACAGTCTTGAAAGGACCACCAGATAGACAGCAGGACAAAAGCAATAGCAGCAGCGCGGGCATCCCTGGATAAAAAGGCAAAAGATGTCCAGGTCCTCGAATTAAGGGGCCTCACGGTTATCGCAGATTATTTTGTCATCTGTTCCGGCGAAAGCACCACCCAGACCAGGACAATCGCTGAACATATCAAAGAAACTCTGAGACAGGACGATGTCTCGGCGACACGCGTCGAAGGTCTGGATTATTCCCGGTGGATATTAATGGATTACGGAGATGTCATAGTCCATGTATTTGAAGAAGAGACGAGACTGTATTACGAGCTTGAAAAGTTGTGGCTGGACGCTCCGAGGATAGCTTTTGCCGATGAAGATAAGGATAATCTGGACAGGGAAAACAAAAGAGAAATATCTGCTCGAAGGGATAGAGCGATATCTTAAACTGTTAAGACCCATGGCCAATGTCTCCATTATTGAGATAAAGGAACACAAGGGAAGAGGCAGAGAAGACAACATGTGGGAAGAAGGGACAAAGATTTTGAAACATACCGGCTCGTTCACCCTGCTTGACCAGACCGGAAAGGAATACACCTCGCCGGAATTGGCCAACTTTCTTCAGCAGAAGACAGGCCACGACTTTGTAATCGGCGGGCCCTACGGCGTGTCGGGTGAAATAAGAGGCAAAGCCGAGTCAGTAATGTCCCTGTCGAGAATGACTTTTACTCATGAGATGATCAGGGTGTTCTTTCTGGAGCAGATTTTCAGGGCAATGACGATAATTCACGGCAGGGAGTATCATCACTGATGAGCAAGTTAGCTATGCTTATATTTCTGGCCTTCCTTGCGGCACTCGGTTTTTTCGCGATGGAGAACAAGGACATGGTCGACATCAAGGTCCCGTTCGGCAGCCTTTATGAAATGCCGAAGATTGCGCTCATACTCATGTCAACCATTACAGGCGCGCTCGTGATATTGGTTGCATTTTTTATACGCGATACCAAGCGCATGATCGACAACCTGCAGTATCAGAAGCGGCAGAAAAAAGAGGCCCGGATTCATTCTCACTATTCCAAGGCCCTGAACGCAATACTGGCTGATAAGAAAGAAGAGGCGAAGGAAGCGCTTGACGAGATACTGAAAGAGGAGCCGGGGCATGTTGACGCCCTCTTGCGACTGGGCGACATCGCTCTGGACAACGATGACACCAAGACGGCCTTTGAATACTATAAAAAGGCGAGGGACATCAATCCTGCCGACCTGCAGGCGCTTCTTTCAGTCGAAACAGCCATGGAAAAAATGCAGCGTTACGATGATGCGACGAGATATTTGGATGAGATACTTGAGATAGATGCCGGCAATCTGACGGCCCTTTGCCGGAAGCGTTCGATACTCGAAATGCAGGACAGATGGGATGACCTGCTTTTGCTGCAGAAATCGATTGTCAAGCTCGAACAGAACGATAAAGACAAGGACCGGGAAGAGCACAGGCGGCTCGGCTATAAATATGAGTATGCGCGGGCAAGCCTTGAAAACGGGGAATTGGAGAAAGCTGAAAAGGCCTTCAGGACCCTGATAAAGACAGACAGCAGCTTTCTTCCGGCTTACCTGGGCACAGCGGAAGTGATAATGACTAAAGGCGAGATTGAGGAAGCCATAAATTTCCTCGAAAAAAGTTTCGAGCAGTTGAACTCGGTCATACTGCTTGCGCGCCTGGAGGACCTGCTTATGAGTGTCGGCGAACCCGGCCGCCTCATACGGTTTTATAGAAACGCGCTTGCGCGGAACCCGCTGGACAACAGTCTGAAGTTTCTGCTCGGCAAGCTTTACTACAGGCTGGAGATGGTGGATGACGCCCTCGAAATTCTGAATGCGATTGACACAAGCGCCTTCACCAGCCCTGAACTGTACGGCCTGCGCGGCGAGTTGCATATGAAGAGAAAAAATATCCCGGCGGCAATAGATGAATTCAGACGCGCGTGCGGCATCCAGAGCGTCATGAATGTGCCATACTGCTGCGCCCAATGCGGGTTTAAGTCCGCTGACTGGTCAGGCAGATGCCTTTCCTGCAATGAGTGGAATACTTATCAACTTGATCTCTATGGCACATGTAAAACTTAAAGATATAGAAACAGAACCAGACCAGTCGCCAAACAACGCAGAGGCAGGCAAGAACGCCGAATCCGGAACTGAAAGCCCGGATGTTCACGAAAGCGCCCATGAGCGGTTCCTGAAAAAAAGCTCCCGCAGGCTGAAGAAGGTCGTCCTGGATACGAGTCTATTTGTGAATCCGGATGTAAGATCGAGCCTGGGAGCCACGCCGGCGGAGGCCCTGAAAGCTTTTCTGTTGTTTGCGTC
Organism: Nitrospirota bacterium; assembly: GCA_015233655.1. GTDB lineage: Bacteria > Nitrospirota > Thermodesulfovibrionia > Thermodesulfovibrionales > Dissulfurispiraceae > JADFXI01. The sequence goes on from JADFXI010000044.1 coordinate 6,950, forward strand.
TGAGATTGGCGACCTTGAATTTTATATGCCGCCGTCGATTTTCGAGGAACTCCTCCACTTTGTCGAAAGAGACAGCCTCCCGGCAGACCTCCTGGTCCTTCTTCATCAGAAGCCTCCCAAGAAGCATGACCTGAAATGCCCTGCCTTTCTTCTGTACGAGCTGATTGAAGACATGAGAGAGAGGGTAAACAAAGGGCTCAGGCTCGCGGAAAAAGCGGTCAGGAGCGCCGAGCACAAGAAGCCGGATGAAATTGTGCAGGACCTGCGGAAGAAATACCGCGAGGCCTTGAGGGAAGGCATTATTGACAGCAAGGAGGACGTGGACCTGTTGCTCCTCGCTATGGAGCTTGACGCTCTTTTGATAACCGCTGACCAGGGTTTGATAAAATGGGCTGAAAAGCTTGGCGTAAAGTGGCTGTTCCCCGAAAGGTTCAAGGACTATCTTGCAGCGGCAGTTAAAAAAACAAAAAGGGCCGTCAGGAAAGCTCGGCGATAATCCTTATGAACGTCTTGAGGTAGTCAGGATCGAAATCACCGGTCTGTTTTGTTTCCCTCGTCAGCATTGACAATGCCATATACGGCGTATAGGCATACCTGAACGGGCGCGGGGTTATCAAATAATCATAACAATCCACCATTGAGGCAATGCGTCCGAACTTTAAAATTTTGTCGCCGTTAAGCCCGAATGGATACCCCCTGCCGGACAGCCGCTCATGATGCTGGAGGACCACAACAAGCGATTCTTTCGGCACGTCCTTTTTGTCCTCCAGCAGCTTGACGCCCTCCACGACGTGGGTCTTCATAAGCGAGTATTCCTCGCCGGTAAGTTTCCTGTCGACATTCAGGATATTGGGAGGCAGACTGCATTTTCCGATGTCATGCATAATGGCGCCGATACCTAGCTTCTCGATCTGGTCCCTTTCGAATCCCAGCGCAGTGGCGATCGCGATGGACATGACCGCGACATTAACCGAGTGGGTATATGTATACAGGTCGTGGTTCTTCAGGGACATCAGGTCATAAAAACTGACCTGTTTATTCAACAGCGTATCTGTCAGCTCGCCGACAACGGCCCCTACCTGGTCCATCTTCCCTGCGGCCAGAGGGTTTGAAAGGACATCCCGAATAACAATTTTTGAATTCTCCTTGATCGCAATGGCCCTGCTTTTCTGTTTCAGCTCATCAGGTATATCAGGCGATGAAAGGATAGAGTTCAAATACTCCTGATACAGCGGGACGTCTTTTACCCTGATTGCGAGGTCTCCCCTTGTTTTAAAGACCGCATCCGGGATCTCCATGGGCTGGTCCTTAGATGCACGGACAAGTTCTTCGAAAAGCATATCGACTACAGAGAAGATGCTGAAGTTTATTTGAGTATTTCTTACAAAAAGGTTCCTGTCGACCATAAGGGTCTTATCAATGCTATGGTAATCATCTCTTTTCATGGAATAGTCGTAGAATTTGTTATGGTCAACCGCTTCAGGCTGGGAAGCAGATGCATCCTTCAGGTAATCTTCAATTTTTGAAGGGACTCCTTCAATGTATACGGTTGTTATTCCCTTTTCACTTAAAATGTCCCTTGTCTCCTTGTTGAAGAGCGTCCACTTGGAGAAAAGGTGCACAAATTCCCGTCCTTGTTTCATATAAACGTCAAAAGGTATGCGGAACCCGAGAAGGAGCCGCTGCACCGGCAGCGGCATCTTTATAAATGCCGTTTCTGCATTATCACCACTCTCTTTTTCTTTTTCAGCCATGATGCAAGAGACTCCAAATTGTCTGACTTCTGTTATTGTTTGAATAAATCAAGCAATAGTCATACCAAGGAATATAATCCATTATCTTTTTGATTTATTGGGATTTCTACTGAATATTATACAGTATGGAATTGGAGTAATTCCAATAGTTTTGTAAAAATTCCATAATTTGGACAGTATTTTGAGCTTAGAAAAAGATGGAGGGGCAACATAGTCTTAAAATGGCGAGGTTGTCTGTGCTAAAATGCATTAAAGGACTTGAGGAGAAACAATATATGAAACCATCCGTAAAGATGTATACTCTCAGCACCTGCAGCCACTGCAATGCGGCCAAGAAAATGATGACGGAATGTTCGATACAGTACGATTGCACGGACGTGGACCTGTTGACTGGGGAGGAGCGCAGCGCAATCCTTGAGGAGATAAAGAAAATAAACCCCATGTGTTCATTTCCTACCATAATTATCGGAGACAAGGTAATTGTCGGATTCAAGGAAGATGAAATCAAGGAGGCCCTGGGTCTGTGATCGACATCGAACAACTCTATGAGATGTTGAAAAAGTCCCAGGAAGCCAAAGGTTACTATTTCAACAGCGACAAAAAACTTGCCTTCGACCTTCTTAAAGGTCTGCTTGTGAACAAGGAGCGATATGGCTACATGTCATGCCCCTGCAGGCTCGGTTCCGGCGATTATGAGAAAGATAAAGACATCATCTGCCCCTGCGTATACCGTGAGGCCGATGTAATCGAGTTCGGCAGCTGTTACTGCGCTCTTTATGCGACGCGGGAATGGTCTGAAGGAAAAATCAAACATGCCTATGTACCGGAAAAAAGACCTCAGGACAAAATGAATTCAGTTTGAGACCTCGGTCATCAACATCCGGGCACGTTCGTAATCCGGCCTAATTTTTAATGCTGTCCTTAATTCCGTGCGTGCTCTTTCCATGTCGCCCATTTTATAGTAGGCGACGCCAAGATTATAATGCGGGTTCGCATAACCAGGCTTCAGGTTGACTGCAATCTGATACTGCTCGATGGCCCTGTCGAACCTCTTGAGGTACAAGTACGCATTGCCCATGTTGTTGTGCGCCGCCGCGTAATCAGGCTTTAGTCCTATTGCAAGCTGATACTGCTCTATAGCTCTGTCATGCATTTCGAGAGAGTCATAGGCAATGCCGAGATTGTTATGGGCAAAAGGCACCTGTCCCGGCTCTTTCTCGATGACGTAAGTCCATAGCGTAAGGCTGTCTTTCCATACATGTATTTGCTTTAACGTTAAAAATGACAGTTGGCCCAACACTAAAACAGCTGTGGCAAGAGCAATCAACTTTGCAATCAGTGCCCCCTTTTGCATGGCGCGCATTTGATTCATAATCCACGCCGCCAGTAAACCCGTAATAAGGAAGGGCCCAAGACTGGGCAAATAAGCATATCTGTCTGCCATTGATTGACGTCCCACCTGAATAATACCGAGAACAGGGAGCAGGGTTAAAACATAATAACCCCAAACAGACAAAAATATTCTGTGTTTCTTTGAAAATAACAGACAGACCGCCGTAATGCCGAGCACAAGGACAATGGATGAAAGATACTCAAAAGAGAACAGCTCCTGATTCGCTGGATATGGATAAAACGGGATTAAATTCAGCGGCAGGACCGTCTTACCAAGGTAAGCGACGATAGCCTTTCCCGCCACAAAGACCCTTGCCGGTAACGGTGCCGCCGTTGAGACAGAACCCCCTGCATTTTGCGCCAGGATTGTCAGCGCCGAGGACAGAAGACTCAATACGAAAAACGGCAATTTCTCTGCAAATGCCGAATAAAATAATTTCATAGACCTGATCCTATTAAAAGGATGCCAGTCTAAAATCAGCAGAACAGCAGGAAGGGTGACAGCCATAGGCTTGCTTAACAAAGCCAGGATAAAAAATCCGGCAGAAAAAAGGTACTGTTTATTCAGAAAACGTGACCCTGTATTTTGCTCTGTGTCGCTCACGTATTTCGAATACCATATCATACTGAGCAGGAAGAACATGGCACATAAAAGATCTTTCCGTTCGGCAACCCAAGCTATCGATTCCACATGAATAGGATGTATACCAAACAATAAGCCTGTTGCGCCGGCTGTGATAAAAATCGCGCGCCTGTCCGGCAATAACGCCGGCACATCTATTGCGGCATTACCTTTCCATGCTTCCAGAAGCCTTGTCACCAGAACAACAACTATAAAAGCATTGACAGCATGGAGCATATTGCTGGTCAGATGATGTCCCACCGGATTCAGTCCCCAGAAGGCATAATCCAGGGCATGTGATATCCATGTCAGAGGATGCCAGTTGGAAGCGTAGAAATCGAGAAAGGCCCACCTGAAGAAAGGCAGATTCAATGAGCGGATATTGGGATTGTCATAAACATACAAGTTATCGTCCCAATTAACGAAGTTGTTGTTAAGAGTTGAGAGATAAGCCAGAAAAGTTATGAATGCTACAGAAGATGCGAGAGCGTATGTAAAATATTGAGTTCGACCGGTTCGTGGTTGTTGTGACAATCGTGTATTTGAATGTGAATTAATACGGTTACCTCAACCCCCAACCGGATTCCTTGAGCCAAGTCACAAGGCCTGCAATCGGAAGCGGCTTGCTCATAAAATAGCCCTGTCCTATATCGCAACCCAAATACTTCAGCAAGTCCCACGCAGCCTGGGTTTCGACACCCTCTGATACGACCTTCATCCCCAGATTGTGCCCCAGGCCGATTATAGAGTGCACTATCTTGGCGTCGTTCGGATTTTTGTGCACGTTAAGCACAAAGGACTTATCTATTTTCAGCTCATCCACAGGCAGTTTCTGAAGATAAGACATAGATGAATAGCCGGTCCCGAAATCATCTATACTCAGTCTGACCCCTGTCTCATCAAGCCGCTTGATAGTATCCAATGTCTTTTGAGGATCAGTCATGACCGCGCTTTCAGTGACCTCGATTATAATTTGTTGAGGGGGCAAACTGTAGTCTTTTGTCATCTGCAGGACAAGTTCGGGGATCCGCGGGTCCTGCAGCATGCGGGCTGACAAGTTTACCGACATGTCCAGCGTGATCCCCATATTGTTCAGTTGAGAACATTGATCGAAGGCCGTCCTCAGCGTCCACATCGTCATCGGTTTTATCAGGGCAGTTCCCTCCAAAAGAGGGATGAAATCATCAGGGGGGATAAAACCATGCCGCGGATGTTCCCATCTGATCAGCGCCTCCATTCCGACAACATGTCCGCTTGTAATATTCACCTTCGGCTGATAGAAAAAAACCATCTCCTCATTTTCGATGGCAAGTCTCAGTTCCCCCAATAAAGTCAGCTGCTTAAGATTATGCTGAACAAGTTCCGGTGAATAAACGGCATATCCATTTACCGAACCTTTTGCAGTGTAAAGCGCAACATCTGCAAGCTTCAAGAGGGTATCGGCGTCTTCTCCATGTTCAGGAAACAGCACAATCCCGAAGCTGGACTCTACCTGAATGGGATTGCCGTCAACTATGAAAGGCGACTCCAACTTTTTTGAAATGTTCAGCGTCACGTCCCTGGCCTGCCCTGCGTTGTTAATGTCCGGAACAAGCAGCGCAAATTCGTCGCCGCCCATGCGCACAACTGCGGCTGCTTCGGGGACGGCTTCCGTTAACACAGGCCCTATTTTTTTCAGTATGGTGTCACCCGTAGCGTGGCCGAGCACGGCATTAATGTCCTTGAAACGATCCAGGTCCATTATTATGAGGGCAAAAGCCCCTCCCCTTTCCATTGCAGCAGGAATTTCTTCATTGAGCCGTTTAAGAAGAAAACTTCTGTTAGACAGTCCGGTGAGGTTATCATGGTAAGCCTGGTATTTTATCTGTTCCTCTCTTTTGGCAATTGCCGACGACATATGATTGAAGGCCGAAGCCAGTTTCCCTAGTTCGTCCTGCTGGACAACAGTGACGGAATGACCGTAGTCGCCGTCTTCTATGAAACGGGCTGCTTCTGCAAGAAGACGGACCGGCTTTGTAACAGTCCCTGCTATGATAGTCCCCCCAGCCAGAGATACAATCAGCCCGGCCAGATATAATACTATCAGCAGCTTGCGCAAGCGATAGAACTGCTCAAGCGCCTCTTCCATGGGGCGCTGCAGGATAACCACGACATCGGCATCGGCACTCTTGCCCATATTGGATGAGAGGCTTACGTATTTGCTGCCGTTCATGCTCATGACAGCCACCATGTCCGACTGCCATGACGTCGAAGGCAAAGAGTCTGTCAATGATTTCCGCAACGGGTCAGGCAGTGTGGATGCCAGGGCTACCGGTCTCTGGCCCTGCCGCTCTCTCGTAAAAGTGACCTCCAGCCGGGTGAGAGTCTGCAAATCCTTGGCGAGAAGGTCGTCGATTGTAAACCCTATACAAATCCAGGCAACCGGTTCGGGCGCGAGAAGGGGGACTACAACTACCTGATAAGGGTGGTCGCCTATGAATACGACGGAAGATGCTTCCCCCTTCTCTTCCGCTTTTCTGATCAGATCCGGGAAAACAAACTGGTCGGACTTTGCTTCAGGGTTCAATGTGTCGGCTATAAGTTTGTGCTCAAGTGACGCCAGCATAATAACATCGGCCTTTATGCGCTCACGATGATTGTCCATGGCCGATATCAATGTCGGCCTCTCACCGGTCGAGAAAGCTGTCTTAAACGCAAAATCGCCGGACAGAAGACGTGCGGCCTCGAATAAATGTTCGGTCCGCGCCTTTATCAGTCTGTCAAAGACCCTGCCGCCGACAAACAGCTCATTCTTAATTTGCAGAAGAGCGCTCTGAGTATTGGCCGCGTCGATTGAAAAAAATGCGATGACCTGGACAAATAAGATCAAGCCCAGAAAGAAAAAAAGAAGGCGGCACTGGAAGGTGCGAAAAAGTCCTATCAATAATAGCCTCCTCCACCCCCACCCGTTGACGGCGTCCGGCGCGGCCTCCAGTCAGGCTTCAACTCAATAACAAAATCTACACGACTTCCTTTCTCGCTGAGATTGACACGTTTGCCCGTGGTCTCGCTACGCTCCTTCTGAAGAGGGTGCCAGACCAGCACCTCATATTCCCCCTGCGGCAGATCATGTATTGCTGCGGAACCATCTTTTCCGGTAGTTGCGAAGTACGGGGTTTCGACCACGTAAATATAAGCAGCCATCCAGTCATGTATGTTGCATCCCAGTACGACCGCGCCGGGCTTGTCAAACACAACAGGCGAAGAGGGGGTCCCTTTATAGAGGGGCAGCTCAAATCTCTTTGCAGGAGAGATGGAATAAACGTGATGACGGATATTGTCTTTGTTGGGGAATCGCACCGCTGTCCCTACCTGTACAGGCAACACATAAGGGACGAATTCCTTGTTCACCTGGTCCATTACAGCCTCCTGCTGTTTTGTTCTCCCGTGCGTGCTGCCGTCAGCGGCAACGGCATATATAACTGCATCTTTGACAGGTTTGCCGTCACGGCCTTTAACAACGCCGTCAAGCGTCGCCGACATGACGTTAAAGGGGAAAACAAGAAATCCGGCCATAATACCGATAAGCAATACGCCCCGCAGTATGATTAACTCACGCATTATTATATGCCCTCCCAATTGCCGAAAATTATTAAAAACTATAATTGATGCCGAGCCTGAATACCGCATCAGGATACCTGCTACCGTCATCTCCACGGACAGTACTGAATTGTGATGAAAAGTCAGCAGACAAATGGTCAGCAAGGGGCATCCCCAGACCAACAGTAAAGGTCTGCGTTACTGCCCGGATTTTATAAATTTCCATTGGTTCGTGAAACGTATAGGCAATAACGACCGAGTCTGCATCCGCTGCATTGTAGACAGCGACGTTGCCCTTCTTTATGGCATAGCCCAGCAGCAGATTAAGAGGGCCTATAACGGAAATATCAGTCCTTACAGATGCTGTATCACTCAATTGGTCAAACAATGAATTATGAGCGTGCATACTCTCATGCTCATAGCCTATCTTTATATCGATCCTTTCATGGAGTCTTTTCCCAACCATGATTCCGGTGATGAATGAGGCCCCGTCCCTCATATTTTCTTCATAATCGGAGTATTGTACCGAACCATATCCTTTGACCCACGGAGCATATGGGCCCAAGCCGATCTTGTATTTCAAGGAAACCGTCATCCCCAAATTAATATTATTCAGGGCCTTATATTCCGTATAAATGTCGCCTCCTGCGTTAGCAGTAACTGAAAGCCCAAGAGGGCCACTTAGCTGAATGTAGTTGCCGAGCGATACCCGCGGCCTGACGGCTGTATCGCCCTTCCGGTCCGATTCATGCAGAGAGCGGCTAAGGTTGTTGTCATATACAACGTTGAAGTCGCCTTCGCTTAACCATTCAGCACCGGCACTGCCGGCAAAGCAAATTAAGGAGACACATACAAGCGGAATGCTCGTTGTTAACAAGCGGACCACAGCAAAAACCCCAACGCTAAATGAACAGTCCTTTTTCATCCCATACCCGAAACTGGAGTTTAAGGAATCACCGCCTCATTATACAAGAAAACCTGTATTAACATCATGGTGTCTTAACCTAATTATACTGGAAATCAGCTTCGTTGTGAACATTCTCAGAATACTTGTAACATAATGACTTATATAATGCGGCTTTGATGTTCAGGCCCGAAGAGAAAAGCTAACAACTATGCAAGAGATCGTGTCTGGTCATACTGCCTGGCACCTTCGTCGATGGCATCAAAGAAGAGTTTGGCAGCCTTCTTTTCGTCCTCTGTTCCTTTACCCATTCCGAGACAGTAGTCGCCGTAGTATTTTCGTATGACCTGCCTTGAGGCATCAAAGGTCTTTTTGTCACCGATGAATTCAGACACAACCAACTTCTGATAATAGTAGAGCATGATCTTATGGAGCCCCTGAAAATACTTGTCCTGCATAAGACTATTCTCCAACTCATTAAATGCGTCCATAGCCACCGACAGAGATGCAAACCGAAAGTCCTGATGCAGTTGGGCCGAATCTTTCGGGCTGAGCAGTTCGATCTTGTGATAGCATTGTGACATTTGAATATGAAAAAGTCCTTTAAGATAAAGCAGCCCTGCCTTCTCATTAGCCGGTGCCACTGTCAATAGAGTTGCAACAAAGTCTACTGCTAATGAGGCTGCAATAACGGCATCCTCCAAAGTGCGCTCAGCAGAAAAGAGGCGATGTCCCTTGAGTCCGGCTTGGGCCGCTATGCGAAATCTTCTGCCAACACCTTCGTTCATGGCTTCAACATATTTCTCGCTTATGGTTAATTCCCGTGGTTCGCGCCATGATTTATTGATACTGTCATAAATGCGGAACCCACTGTCCCGATTTGCATAAAGACAGGCCGGGCATATCTTTATGTCAAATAAAGAATAATCGATATAAGTTCGGTCCCCTATTGCCTCGGTGTACTTGGTCAAATAAAAGTCGTCGGTTTGAGTTTGCAAAGCCTTGGTTTTCAGTCCCGGTGCCGTAAACTCCGTCTTGTCAAAGGGACATCCGAATTGGCGCTCCATAAGCACCCCTGTAGAAGATTTGTCGATGTCTTTAAATTCCTTAGGGAATGAAGATACGGCCCGATTCTGAAGCATAACGCCCCCTTGGCATAAAATTCTTCAAACAGTCAATAAAGTTAGATGTTCCCCGCAAAAAGCTCAAGCGCCGCTTCTGTCCTTCAAGCTTTCGAACAAACCTATTATCTCGTTCAGTAGTTGCTCCTGCTCGTTCAACAGGCGTGTAGCCCCAGCCTTGTCCCCTGAATTTGACGCCTTGATGGCATTAGTAGCCACGTCATGATATTTAAGGTGGAGGTTCCTGACCTTGCTGAAAGCCCCCACTCCTCCGTATTTAGGCTCCACGGCCTTCATCCATTCGCAAACTTTGCAGGTCTCGAACGACGGCACTAACGACGGTTCTGTCTTCTCGCTGTATAAAACGCAGTTTTTCACTTTCCCGAATATTATCCGGTGACCGTCCTGAAGGGTGGTCAATATTACCTTTTCGTCACCGGTCTTGAAACGCAAAGCTACTGCGCGCAAGCCGAGGATTACCGTCAGCAGGCCCTGCACCTCACTCACAATGGTTTTTGAAAGTCCGTCCAGGTCCTTCGACGTTGTGGATGTCTCCTGAATGTTTCTCGCGATATCGGATGAAGTAGCAGACTGCTGCTCAACAGCCGTAGCTATTTGCGTTATCTGATCACTCGCCGTTTGAGTTGCCGACACTATACTATCCAGGGAATCTCCGAGTTCTCTAATAAATTCTGTCGCCTTGCCGACATCATCTGAGGCCTTGCCCATAGATTCCGTGGTGGCCTTGGAATCGTTCTGCACGGCATGTATTTTATCCGATATTTCCGTTGTGGCCTTTATGGTCCTCTCGGCAAGCTTTCTCACCTCATCGGCAACTACGGCAAAGCCCCTCCCCTGTTCGCCGGCCCTGGCCGCCTCTATAGCAGCATTAAGCGCAAGCAGATTGGTCTGGTCTGCAATGTCTTTGATGACAGTCACTATCTCACCAATTTCATTGGCCCTGCTATTGAGTTTGTTGACCATGCCGGCGAGTTCCACCGTAGAGTTATGCACTTCCGTTATGGTGCTTATGGCCTTGCCGGCTATGTTCTTGCAGGACTCCGCTGTGTTCCTGGTCTCTCCTGACGTTGTCGAGGCGGTGGTCGTGTTGAGAGAAATATCAGCTATGGTCTGGTTCATCTCGACCGCTGCGGCAGCAATGGCATCCGCCTGTTCGGCCTGGCGCTGGGTCTTGAAGCGGGTTTCGTCGCCGTTATTTCTTATCCTGTCGGCTGCTGTGATTACCTTGCTTACCGTAAGTATCATCTGGCTGATAACATCCTGCAGGTTGGCGGCCATCTTGCAGAAGGCGGCGCCAAGCAGGCCGATCTCGTCAGTCGTTGTGTAAGCCCGGCAGACATTAAGGTCTCCGCCTGCTATCAACTCCGCCTGGGCAGTCAAGTCCTTCAGGGGCCGTGAGATAATATCGGACATGAAGAAGGCGAAGGCCAAGCCTGAGACAAGACACAGGACCATGAGTATTAACGTCCAGAGAATGGTTTCATTTACGAGGGCCACAGACGCGCTGCCCAATTGCTCGGATTCCTTGAATTGGATTTCCTTAAGTTTGACGATGCTGTCAAAAGCCTCATTGAAATGCTTGCTTGAAATGCCTCTGGCTTCGGCAGCAGCCTCAGCGTTCCTGCTTTTGAGCAAGAGAGCGACTATCGCAGAGTGCTCAGCCCGGTAGTTAGAAAGAGCGCTCTTGAAGTCGCTGAATATTCTTTTCTCCTCTTCATTTTTCAGCAGCTTTTCATAAGACCCCATAAGCTCGCTCATCTTTTTTGCATCCTCATCGCCGCGTTTCGAGTATTTTTCGATGTCGGCCTGCTCCGTTGCTGCGATCATTTGCAGTTCTCCGCGACGGAACCTTCCGAGGTGGTCGCTGAACTCCGAAAGGACATGCATACCCGGCATGATATCCATGGATATCTCCCGCGTCATGCCATGAATGCTTTTGAGCTTTAGACCCGAAAAGATCCCAAGACAGAGCACAAGTAAAAGTATCACTGCAAAGGACAGCGCGAGCTTGAGTCTTATTGAAGCGTTCTTGAACATCTTACCCCCCCGAAAATTAACCTGCCCCGTATTATAACGTACCGGGCTGCCAAAGCTCACCTGGAATCTTTTGCGTCATTATATGCTCCACGTTTGAAGCGGTCCTGCCACTGCATTTAGGACCGAGCAGACGAGGACACCACGGACAGTGGCCTCAAAAGGCGGATAGAGCACTCTAGCAGGCAAAAGGCGAGGGAAGAAATCGGGTTGTGGACAAACATGATATCAGCCGGCTCCTCAGTCAGTCGGCTGACTTGTCTTGATTTCACTAAACTTATTTGCTTATATTTCCACCCATATTATCGTAGTACTCGGGATAAAGTTTTGTCAGACATTCAGGACAGAACCCATGCGTGAACTTGGCTTCCGAATGCTCACGTATATATGATTCAATCTGTTGCCAGTAGCCCCCGTCATCCCTGATTTTTTTACAGCCTGCGCAAATCGGCAGCAAACCGCTTAATTGTCTGACGTTGGCAAGAGCGGCCTGAAGTTCAAGAATAAGTTTTTCCCTTTCCCGTTCCAACTGTTTCCGCTGGCTGATGTCTCGAAAAACCAGGAAAAAGACGCTCCTGCCCTTGTGCCGGATATGACTCGCACTGGCCTCTACGCTCAACAGTGTCCCGTCTTTCTTTCGATAGTTTCTCTCTCCGATAAAATATTTGTCCATATTGATCATTTGCTGTATCTTGGCATCAATATCATCTTTGGGGTGTGCAACTAGGTCATAAATTGTTAAATGAGATATATCATCGGGGCCGTAACCCAGAAGATTTTGAAATGATTGATTTGCCTCCAAAATATTCTTGGTCTCAACATCAAACATGAAAATGCCGTCAACGCTTTGTTCAATGAGGGACCTGTAACGTTCTTCGCTGTCTCTCAAAGCCTGCTCTAAACGTTTGCGTTCAGTAATGTCCTTTGAGACATGGACGAATCTGATGATCTCGCTATCCTCATTTTTAATAGGATACGCGCTGACTTCAACGATAATCTCATTGCCGTTTTTATCACGATGCGTATGTTCCTCACATTTGGGATCCCCTGTTTCAAGAAGGTCATGAATGGGACAAGGGTCGTTCGGATGTTTGCAAGGGGTTTCACTCTTATGCGTTGCCTCATAACAAGTCCGTCCTATTATATCTGACCCAGCCAGCTCCGTAGCTGTCTTATTTGCCCATAATATCCTCCGCTCCTTTGAAATCAGGAGGATGCTTTCACTGATACCGTTGGCTATGTCCTCAAGCATTTGGCGGGATTCGTCTCTTTCCTTTTCATTCAATACGCGTTCGGTCACATCCCTGACGATCTCAATCGTTGCTATTATTTCACCAGCAGCGTTTCTTAATGGAGAAGCCATGATTTCGGCATGCGTAGACCCCTTCCTGGTTGCAGCGTTCCTTATCGTTGAGTGTTCTTTGCCATCCTCATATACCATAGCAACTGGACAGCCTTCGCAAACCGAATCCCGGCAGTGGTATGCTATGTAACAGCATTCTCCCAAATGAGTTCCCAGCAAATTCTTGTGCGCCTGATTTTGAAATAATATATTGTAGCCGGTGTCGAGAATGCTTACAGCATCCGCAATTCCGTCCAGAATGGCGACTGTCAGACTATCTTTGTTCAATAATTCATTTGGGAATGTATTCAATCAAGTCCCTCCACTTGTATAACGACAGCTGCTCCTTGCCCTTTTCCCGCAGCCACGGCAACAATACAAGCAATATTTGTGCCCCAAATAAACATATTGGTAACTAATTGTATTTTCTACATACGAGATTTCCGATGTGTAAAAATGACAATACAGGATTGGATTTATTACTGCCTGACGGCCTAATTCTCACAGGCAAAATCCGCAGTTTTAAGAGAAATAGAAATGCCGAAGGCGTGACTCGAACCAGCAGTTTGTCATTATAACATGCTTAAATATCATCTAATGTGCGGTTATTCCACGTGCGCCGGATTTTTTTGTCAGACGCTGCGTTGTCTTTGTAAGATCGAGCAGTGACCTTAATGCATCATTGACAGCCGCTGAATCAACAAATTCCTTAGCCACATCAGGTTCGAGCATAACAATATTAGCACCTTCGGCCAACAATCGTTTATGATACTTTCCTCTAACGGCCTTTGAATAGTCAAAATTGTATTCGGGTCGCAATTCGTCTTGAACTTTTTTTGTTTTATCCTTCATGTCTTTTCCTTTCATGCGCGGTTGCAGCCCGCGCGCTTATAATCCGTATTATTTTCCCCCTCTCGGTATGAGCTACTACAAGCAGCCTCCCATGAGAGGAGTGACCAATAGTGACAAACCGCTGTTCGTCTAATGAGTGATCCAGGTCATCAAACGTCGCAGACAATGGATCATAAAATACCGTAATAGCTTCATCAAAAGATACCTTATGCTTTATTTTGTTCTTTTTAGCCTTTACTCTATCCCATTGGAATTGCATATGTTCAATTTTATCATAACATCGCAGCTTGTTGTCATAGGGAGGGAAAGGGAAATGCCGAAGGCGGGACTCGAACCCGCACAGCCTTGCGACCACTAGACCCTGAACCTAGCGCGTCTGCCAATTCCGCCACTTCGGCAAGAACAATTACGGCCTGGAAAGCCATAATATCCTTTATTATAGCAGGAGTGACACAGTACGCACAATGACCGGGACCCACTACCGAGTTCCAGAGTAGCTACAAGGTACTTTTAGTATATGTTAAAATAAAAAACGGTTCATACCTATACAAATCAAATAAGGGAAAGGGAATTATGGAAACACCGGCACCCGCATCTAATTTTATTCGCGCTATCGTAGCTGAAGACATGAAGACCGGAAAGTTCGGAGGACGGCTTATGACGCGCTTTCCGCCCGAACCTAACGGATACCTGCATATAGG
>JADFXI010000045.1 GCA_015233655.1 Nitrospirota bacterium
CTTCATTCAGAGGCATGCCTATAAATTTTATGCTTACCAGCAGTATTGCAACTGCCGTTAAAATGGCAAACAAGGCGCTCATGCACGCCTCCCTGCCGATACTTGTCTTATACGGCAGAAATGTCTTCATCTGGCCCAACATAAAGTCGTGGAACAAAAAGACAAACAGCCATGTGCCCATGGCGGCGGAAAAGACAAGTACAGGGAAAAGCCATCGGTATTTCCTGACATTCAGAAGAACGAATCCACGGGTTCTTAATTTTAAATTATCTGTCATAATGTTATATGTGAGATATTAATGAATCGCAACAAGGACATGTAATACAATACACAAAATTTCAGTCAATGTCCATTATCTGAAAACATTAGGATAGCAAGGTATATGCCAGGAGCGACAATGTATTATCTTATTGATTCACCAGGATTTTTGACCAATGTTATTAAGTATGGAAATGGATTTATTCCAATACTTGAGAAAATAATTCCATTAATCCTTATAAATTCAGAAGTAATCTACAGCTTCCGTGTTCTTTGTCCTCATGTGCTGCCTGAATGCAGGGAAACTCATCTCCTCACCATGTTGCTTCTGGAGGCTGATACGCCATGGACAGATTAAACACTCTTTTGTATCACAGTCTGTTTTTTCTACATAGCAGCAGGCACGGCCCGCAGCGTCTCCGCCAAGAAACCCATGCCCGCTGGCCTGGACCCTTGCGGGGCATTCCATTTTTCCGCACTGCTTGTAGTCCCAGCAGTTTTTAAAGCGTGATGCTTCGTCCGATGACGCACCCACCTCTTGCAGCATCTTGAAGAAGCCTATCTGTTCGCTCAGACTGTGGCGCTCCGTCTGGACAAGGGCTGCTGTATTGCCCATATCAGTGGCGATCTGTCCGATGAGCTGGGCGCTGTCTATGACCTTCCCCATATGAATATTCACATTTTCAGTGACAGCGCTCGCTTCAGCGTTTGCGGTGGTGATGTCGGAAGCGAGGCGCTTGAGGTCATTGATTTTTTCAGAGATGGCGCTCAGCGCAATGCCGGATTCCCTGGAGAGATCCACTCCTACAGAAACCTTATTGAAGACCTTGTCCATGCTCTCGACCACGCTGGACACCGATTGCTGGATGCCGCCGATCTTGGCGCTGATTTCGGATATGGCATCGGTAGTTTTCTGTGCGAGTTTCCGCACCTCGTCGGCTACCACCGCAAAACCGCGGCCCTGCTCCCCGGCCCGCGCAGCTTCAATGGCTGCGTTCAGCGCCAGCAGATTGGTCTGATCGGCAATGTCCTTTATGACCTTTATGATATCGCTTATCTTCTGGGAATCTTCCTTCAAAAAGTTGATGGTTGAGGTTGAGTCCTTGGCTACGTCGGCGATCTCCCGTATATTAGCTATGCTCTTTTCTCCAGTTTCCTCGCCCTCTACTGTGGATTGCAGGGCTGACTCGGCTGCAGAAATTATGCCGCCGATGAGGTTTGCCACAGCCTCCATCTTCTGCATCATTCCACTCACCGCCTCCGCCGTGCCATCCGTGAGACTCTGCTGGTCCTGGATGCCCTGGCCAATCCACTTTACGGCCGAAGCAATCTCCTTGTCGCCGGAATCCAGAACTGCAACGGATTTGCAAATGCTTTTAATGACCTCCTGCATCCTTACAATCATTAAGTTCATGGCGATGAGCAGGCTGCCGACTTCAGTTTTGGGCGAGCCCTCCTCAATTTCAACAGTCAGGTCGCCCGCAGCGATTGTTTGCAACGCTTTGATTGATCTTAACAATGGCGCATGCGTCAGATGGATAATACCCAGAACCAGCCCAGTAATCGCCAAGATCCCTGCACATCCAAGCACAATAGAAAGATATTGCATAGACTTTATTCTGCCAAAGGATTCTGTTAACGGGATCTTTATGCTGACTGCGCCCAGTACCGTACCTTCAGGCACCGCGTGACAGTTAAGGCAGTTCTTACCCATGAAATTTGATCTTGCAATATACGGATATACACCTCTGATGTAATTACCCTCAAGGACGACCCTTTCGACGCCCTTTTCAACTACCTCTTTCTCGATGGAATCCGACGCATAATCCCTGACATCTCCTCTTCCAAAATCTTTGTCAAGGATCTCCGATCTTACGACCTTGAGGTTGACAATGCTTTGCATCTGTTCAAGAAACGGCCCCTTTGTCTCTTTCATGTTCCCTGCCAACATCAGAGTGGTAAAAGTATTCAGGATAGTATCTCTATATCCCGTAAGGGTGGAATTCTTTACCTCGTTCACAACAATCGCTTCAGTCTTATAGCCTGTGACGACAGTCGTGATTGCTATTCCCGCCGCAACGGATAAAATAATCGGCAGTGCTAGTTTCCACTTGAGTGAGATGTCTCTAATCTTCATCGGTCCGCCCCTTCTTTTGTTTAAAAAAATTCTATTTACTATTTTCGACCCTTGACAGGATTTTTTTCACCAGTACCGTTCCGGACCCTGTGCAGAATATCAGTTTGCGGCCTTGGCTTCCCCCCACGTCCCTGCTTATAATAGGTATTTTCTCCTCGGCCAAAATATCTTCAGCCAATATTATATTCCTCTCCCCTACATTTAACAGTCCCCCAGAAGTTTGAAGCACCGCACCTCCTCCGAAAACCTTTGCCTTCAGATTCTCTTTTCGGCAGCCCAGGGCCATCATTTTCTCGATAAGTTTCCTTATCGCAATATTGCCGTACTTCGGGGAAGGCAGGCCCTCACCATTCCAAAGAGGCAGCATATAGTGGTTTATTCCTCCCGTGTTGTAAACGGGGTCCCATAGACAGACTGAGACACAGGAGCCAAGCACCGTGGTTACCATGCACATCTCCTTCTGCGCAAAAATCAGCCCCGGATAAAGATAGTAATCAACTTCAACAGTCCGAGTTCCCATTCCTGTTAAAATTTCTCCCCATCATCAAAAAGGAACTCATTGCCTTCATCTGAAAAGACATCAACTTCCGTATCGGTCTTGGACTCTGGGATAAGAACGGTAAAAATGCTGCCCTTGCCCTTGATGCTGGCGACAGAAATAGTTCCGTTCAGCAGCTCAACAAGGGCCTTTGTCACGCTCAGCCCGAGGCCCTGGCCGAGATAACTTTTTGTCGTGCCTGACTCAAGCTGTTTAAACCTCTCAAAAATTACCTGCTGGTCTGCATCGTCAATGCCGATGCCTGAATCCTCGGCAACGATGTTAAGGGAGCCCTGATGCCTCCACGCTTTCAACGATACGCCGCCTCCTTCCAGGCTGTATTTGATACAGTTGGACAGCAGATTCGAGATCACGGTGTGCAGTTTCCCTGAATCGGTCTTAAACAAATGCTCTGGCTCTGACTCTCCTGACCAGTCGAAATTGACGGTTACCCGCTTTTGGCCTGCTATGGGCCTGTACATACCGATAACATGCGACATAAGCTTTGGTACATCCACAATGGATACGGCGGGGTAAGCCTCTCCTGCTTCTATCTCGGCCGCAGCAAATATATTGCGCAACTGGAAGTCGAGGTTAAAGGCCTCGGAATAAATTATGCCGGCCATAGTCGAACATTCTTCACACCCGGCACTCTTTCCTGACGTTATATCATCAGACATCACAAGTATGGATGTTAGAGGGTTGATTATCTCATTGCGAATGTTAGAAAGAAAATTGCTCTTGAGTGACTCCGATTCCTGCAGCCTCTTGTTTACGTCCTCGAGTTTCCTCGTCATCATCTTCAGGTCATAGAGGGCCTTGTTTTTTGCCTCAAATCGTTTCTTTACCTCTTCAATCAATTCGAGATCCGTAAGTTCCGACATTATTTTATCCTCCCTTAAAAACGTGGCCGGGTCTGTTTTATAGCACGTAATGCATTAGCCATAACGCATTACAGTCTCCTAAAATCTTCCGGAGCGTATGATGGAAATGATGAGCCAGGCACCCATGAAAAACGCAAAAACAAAAGCGGAAATGGCAAGGATCGAAAAACCGAAAATGGTCGGGCCGACACCGGCTGCGTGCATTATGGCAGAGCTAAGTATCATTGCGCTCACTATCATTGCAAACGCGATACGGTTGCTCGAACGGTCCATGTCTTTAATAAATTCAGGCAGGTTGACATGATACATCCTCACATGTATATCGTCTTTCAGCACTTTCTTGATGATTTCTTTCATTTGCCTCGGGAACATCGAGACAAAATCGCTGAACTCTCCTATATTCTCCTTGGCCCTTTTGTAAAATCTTGCGGGACTCGCACGCTCCTTTATAATCTTGGTGGCAAACGGCTCCGCCGCCGCAATAAAATTGAAAGACGGATCAAGCTGGCGGCCTATATTTTCGAGTATAAGCATCGTCTTATCGATCAGGAGCAACTCCGACGGCACTTTTAAATTATGTTTTATGGCCAGGTGGGTCAGGGTGTCAAGCAACAGCGCAAAGTTCAGTTCCTGCAGACTGAGACCGTAAAGAGGCTCCATAAAATCCACCAGGTCGGACTTGAACTCACGCCTGAAGATCTCGATGTCGGTGTGCTCTGGAAGTATGCCGAGAGCAACATACTGGTCTATAATCCCGTCAAAGTCCCTCTGCACAAGCGCAAGAAAGGCATTGGCAATCGTCTCCCTCATTTCTTCGCTGACCCTGCCTACAATCCCGAAATCAAGAAATGCGATTACACCGGACGGCATAGCAAGGAGATTGCCGGGATGGGGATCAGCATGGAAGAACCCGTCTTCCATTACCTGTTTAAAAAAAGCGCGGACCCCTGCTTCGGCAAGGCGCGCCCTGTCAAAGCCGAGCCTTTCGATCTCTGCGATATCATCAATTCTTACGCCGTCAATCCACTCCATAACAAACGCTTTTTGAGTGACATACCGGGAATGAATAATGGGTATATATATATCGGGGTAATTCTCGAAATTCTTTCTGAATCTCAGGCAATTCCTGGACTCCTCGATGAAATCCATTTCTTTTCTTATCGTGCGGGAAAACTCATCTACGATCCCTATCGGATTGAAAAACCTGCTTTCAGAGATATACCTGTCAATAAGTCGCGCGATCGTAAAAAAAATGCCGATATCAGCTTCGATGTAACCCCTGATTCCCGGACGCTGGACCTTCACAATAACATCGGAACCGTCTATCAGCACGGCCCGATGGACCTGGGCGATGGAGGCGGCAGCCAACGGCTTTTCGTCGAAGCTGCTGAAAATTTGTTCGATCGAAAGCTTGAACTCGCTCTCTATAATCCGTCTTGCTTCGTCGGCAGGGAAAGGGGGCACGTCGTCCTGCAATTTCTTCAGCTCATCGGCGAACTCAACGGTGATCAAATCCGGCCTTGTGGAAAGTAGTTGGGCCAGTTTGATAAAGCTGGGTCCCAGTTCCGCAAATGCCATCCTTAGACGTTCCGGCACGTTCAGACTCTGCAGGGAAGGCCAGGCCCCAAATGCCTTCAGACGCTTCTTAAAAGGGATATACCTGCCCAGATGGATCTGCTCGATTATCTGACCAAAGCCGTATTTAAGGAATACGTTTATGATCTGCTGAAGCCGTCTTGCAGACTTGTATGTACGGGAAAACCTTGAAATACCCACGGAAGGCAGCTTTACTCTTCCCGGCCTTCTTCAGCACCGCCTTCCAGTTTTCTAACACGGGAGGAGAGGTTTTGCACCTTTTTATTCAGCCTGTCAAATTCGTCTTTGGTTGGGATATTCATCTTTTCCAGTGTTTTCGTCATCAGGTCCGACACGTTCTTATTCATGTCAGTGGCGCCCTTGTCCGCTTTCTCTGTCCACTCTTTAACCAGCTTTGCGCCTTGCGATTCACTGAGTTCGCCTTTCTTGACAAGTTCATCGATAAATTCCCTGACCTTTTCCTGAACACCGAATCCGGCTAGAACGGCATTGCGCACCACATCAAAGATTGTCATAAGGGCCTCCCCAAAAAAGATATCAAACGTTAAAAGTTAATAAACCAAGTAAATGATTTTGTCTTGTATTCCCTGGCTTTTTACTTCTTACCCGCCGTTTTAACTATATCATAAACCGATTCAAGGGCTTTGTCCAGAATGTCCATGTTCTCAAGATTGGATACCCCGCCCTGTGCCATCTCTGCCTTGCCTCCGCCTCTTCCACCCACCTGCGTTGCCACCTTTTTCAGAAGATCGCCGGCGCTGAACGACCCGGCAAGGTCTTTGGTGACCATCGCCAGCATAGCGGCCTGGCCTTCCTTGCCGGAAGCCAACACAATAATTCCTGATCCGAGACGGTCCCGCACATTGTCCGCAAATATCCTGAGGTCTTTCTGTTCAAGGCTGTCCACACGGCACGAAAGCACCTTGATCCCATTTATGTCTCTTACTCTGTCCATAACTTCCGATGAGTTCTGCGCAGCAGCTTTTGCTTTTAACGCTTCGATTTCCTTATCACGGTCCTTTATCTCGGAGAGCAGTTTCTCGACCCGCTCAACCGGCTTATCGGTCTTTAACTGTGCCGCTATGTCACTCAGGTCGCCGCTCCTCCGCCTTAAAAAGTCAAAAGAGGCCTTGCCTGTCAACCCTTCAATCCTCCTTATGCCTGACGCAACACTGCTTTCAGAAACAATAACGAAGCTCCCTATATCACCAGTTGACCTGCAGTGTGTGCCGCCGCAGAGTTCAGAGCTGAACCCCGGGACTTTAACGACCCTGACCCTGTCTCCGTATTTTTCACCGAACAGGGCCATAACGCCTGACTTTAGGGCCTCCTGAATATCGGAAATCTCGGTTTCGACTTTGACATTTTCGATTATCTCATCATTGACCATGGACTCGATAGACTCAATCTCTTTCGGTTCGAGTGAATAAAAATGGGTGAAATCAAAACGCAGCCTGTCAGGAGCAACATATGAGCCGGCCTGTTTAACGTGTTCTCCGAGAACGGTCCTCAGCGCGGTATGAAGAAGGTGGGTTGATGTATGATTGCGTGCCGTAGCCATGCGCGTCTTCACGTCAACCGCACAATGCACCTTGTCCCACACCTTGAGAGAACCGCTCTTGATCCTGGCTGCATGGGCATGCAGGCCGATCTCTTTTTTCGTAGCGACAACCTCTGCCTCAAGTCCCCCAGAGAAAATCACCCCGGTGTCGCCGACTTGTCCGCCGGATTCCCCGTAAAACGGGGTCCTGTCAAGAAACACTTCGATCTCTTCTCCGGCAGCAGCGACAGTGACCACTTTGCCGTCTTTAAGAATGGCCTTGACGACAGAATCAGACTCCAGTGCGTCATATCCTACGAACTCAGATTCTCCGATTTCAGAAACGAGTTCTCTGTATATGGAGGCAATAGCTTCATCCTCACCAACCCAGGAAGCCCTCGCCCTCTCACGCTGCACTTCCATTTCTTTTTGAAAACCGTCTTCGTCAATCAGCATGTGATTGTCCATGGCGATGTCCCGCGCGAGGTCCAGGGGGAAGCCGAATGTGTCGTACAATTTGAAAAGCTCATCACCCGGAATAACTGTTACTGCAGCCTTCTTTAACTTTGCCGTTATCTCGTCAAGTATTCTCATGCCCTGTTCGAGGGTCCGTGTAAAGCGCTCCTCCTCAAACAGCAGCAACTTTGAGGCACGCTCCTTTTCGAGCACGAGTTCCGGATAAACATCACCCATGGCCTCGACAACGGAATCCATGAGCCGGTACAGGACCGCATCTTCAAAGCCCAATAACTTTGCATGCCTGGAGGCCCTCCTGATAATCCGCCTTAAAACGTATCCGCGGCCTTCGTTGGAAGGCATGAGCCCGTCGGCAAGCAAAAAAACAATCGAACGGAGATGGTCTGCTACAACCCTTATGGATACGTCGTCACCCGAGTTGCGTCCATATGGTTTTCCTGACTGAGATGCGATTGACTCTATGATCGGCGCAAAGATATCGCTGTCGAAATTATTCCGTTTGCCCTGCAGGACCGCGCTGATCCTCTCCAGGCCCATGCCTGTATCAATGCTCGGCTTTGGGAGCGGAGTGAGAACGCCCGATTCATCACGGTTGAATTGCATGAAAACCAGGTTCCAGAGTTCCAGAAAACGGTCGCAGTCGCACCCGATCCTGCAGTCCGGCCTGCCGCAGCCGACTTCCTCTCCCTGATCTATTATTATCTCAGAGCAGGGACCGCACGGCCCGGTATCACCCATTTGCCAGAAGTTGTCCTTTGCGCCCAGCCTTACGATCCTGTCATGCGGGATGTCGGTAAGCTCTTTCCACAGTTTTTCCGCTTCGTCGTCATCCTGGTATACTGTGGCCCAAAGTTTGTCCTTGGGCAAGGCATAAGGGCCTGTGAGAAGCTCCCATGCAAAAAGAATCGCGTCTTTCTTAAAATAATCACCGAAGGAAAAATTTCCGAGCATCTCAAAAAAAGTATGGTGGCGCGCCGTGTGGCCGACATTTTCGAGGTCGCTATGCTTACCGCCGGCCCGCATGCATTTCTGGCAGGACGCCGCCCTCGAATACGACCTTTTCTCTTCGCCGAGGAACACAGATTTAAACTGCACCATCCCGGCGTTGGTAAACAGCAAGGTGGGGTCATTGCGCGGGATCAGAGATGAGCTGGCAACCTTCTGATGCCCCTTCGCGGCAAAAAAATCAAGAAATGTTTGGCGTACTTCCCTGACCTTTTCATCTCTACTTGCTCACTCCTGCCGGATCATAACTCGTAATGTATGTCAGTTTCCCGTCTATAAAAACAAGCCATGTCTTGTCCAAACCCAGCTTGGCTGAATAAATCCAAATCTCCTTTGTCTTGTCGTTTTCCTTATCGGCAACCCTGACTTCGGCTGGTGATCCCCAGGCATAGCGCACCTGCTGCGGAGTCATGCCCGGCATGATCGTGCCCTTCACTATCTTTTCCTGCACGTCAAGCGGATAGTCCTTTATCTCATCGCTGGTATACCGCGCCTGCGCCGCACAACCGACCAAAAAAACAGCCATCACAATCAATAATAATCCTGTTCTCCTGATGCCGCTGTTCATCATCGTACGTCCTCCTTTTCCTCAACCCTCGTTTTTATCTTCTATTTTTTCAAGCGCCTTTCGTATTTCGTCAAATGCGTATCCCCGCCTCGCAAGCAGTCCCCACAGCCTCCTTTTTATGGTATTGCTGTCAAGATGTCCCATTGAGCGCATTCTCTTTTCGACAAGCTGCATGGCAGAACCCAGATAGTCGTTGTCAGCCACAGACATCTCATCTGCGATGTCCTTCGCGAAGCCGCGTCTCAATAAGTAGCTTCTGACCCCCTGTGCTCCCAGATGCCTCCTGCCCACAGCATCATTCCTGAGGAGTTCAGCGAGTTTCCGGTCATCGACAAATCCTTTTTCCTCTAGATAAGAAAGGGTCTTGTCTATGACTTCATCAGGGAAGCCCTTGCCGGCCAGCTTTTGGCGCATCTCGCCAACGCTTCGGTCACTGTAACCAAGAAGCCTCAGCGCATATTTCAGCGCGTCGCCCAAACTATTTGGCGTTTTTTCCGGCTTCAGCGGCATGCTCCCGTTTCAGCCCATAAGCTTCGGCTATCTTCTGCTCTATCTCAGCTGCCACAGCGGGATTATTTTTCATGTATTCGCGAACATTGTCACGGCCCTGGCCGATCCTGTTGCCGCTGTAACTGTACCATGCTCCGGCCTTTTCAATAATGCCCTTTTCGGCACCGAGATCTATTATCTCTCCCGCCTTTGAGATGCCTTCGTTAAAGTAGATATCAAACTCGGCCTGCCTGAACGGAGGGGCCACCTTGTTTTTTACCATCTTTACGCGGACCCGTCCTCCGATGACCTCCTGGCCGTCCTTCAGGTTGTCTATCCTCCTGATATCAAGCCTCATCGACGAGTAAAACTTCAATGCGTTTCCGCCTGTTGTAGTTTCCGGGTTGCCGAACATGACCCCTATTTTCATTCGTATCTGGTTTATAAAGATTATTGTGGTCAAAGATTTTGATATGGCTGCAGTCAGCTTTCTCATGGCCTGGCTCATAAGCCGTGCCTGAAGTCCGGGCAGCGAGTCACCCATGTCCCCTTCGATTTCAGCCTTCGGCACCAGGGCCGCAACAGAGTCGATAACGACAATATCGACCGCTCCGCTCCTGACGAGAGTCTCGGCGACTTCGAGGGCCTGCTCGCCGGTGTCGGGCTGCGAAACCAGGAGGTCTTCGACATTAACGCCGATTCGTGAAGCATAATTGATGTCAAGGGCATGCTCCGCATCTATAAATGCGGCGACCCCGCCGGCTTTTTGGGCCTCGGCAATAGCATTAAGCGCAAGCGTTGTTTTTCCCGAAGACTCCGGTCCGTAAATCTCAACGACTCTGCCCCTCGGGAATCCGCCGACTCCGGTTGCGATATCGAGCGTGAGAGAACCTGTGGGTATTACCTGTATCCCTTCTGCAACCTCTCCGGCGCCCAGACGCATAATCGCCCCTTTGCCGAAGTTCTTTTCAATCTGGGAAATCGCCACTTCGAGGGCCTTAATTTTATCCTTATTCATCTATAAACCTCCATACAAAAATTTTTCCTCTCTTTTAACGCTATAAGGCGAGTTTGAACCCTGCCAATCTTGAATACTCTGCCCCGTCCGGCTTCAATGTGCTCTTCATGAGCAGGCTTTCCGCGACTGTTACAGTACCAAAAACCGCGTCTTTGAATTTTAACCATTCCCTGATAACATCCTCAAGCCCCGCACTGCTCTTCACCCTTGCAACGGTAAGATGGGGTGAAAACGGCCTGTTCTCCATACCGAAACCAAGTCCGGCCATTGACTGCTCGATGTCCCTGTGAAGAAGCGTCAGAGGTCCGGATTTATCTATACCTGCCCATAAGACATTGGGACGGCGCAAACTCGGAAATCCTCCTGTACCGCTTACAGTGATGACAAAAGGGCCGTGTCTCCTGCACAGCATGGCAAGCTGCTCTTCTATCTTGATCGCCATCGCGTCGCTCACCTCACCGAGGAACTTCAGCGTCAAATGGATATGGTCCGGAGGTATCCATCGCACGTTCCGTGACAGACCTTTCACTGCTTCGATTGCTCTTGCGATAGAATGACGCACCTCTTCAGAAACCTCAAGGGCGATGAAGCACCTCACGCTACAAGTCTCCATACCTGCAGAAGCAGATTAGTCGCCAATCCTGCTGCCACATCATCGAGCATAACGCCCAGCCCCCCCTTTACGGCCTTCTCAATATTTCTGATAGGAGGAGGCTTTAGTATATCGAAAAATCTGAATAAAAAAAAGCCGGCAATCAAATATCCCGGCGTATATGGAAGCGAAAAAACCGATATCATGAAACCTGCAAACTCATCTATCACTATACGGCCGCTGTCCTTGCCGAAAATGCCCTCAACTACGTGAGCGGCTGCCGTGCCGAGGCAAAAAACAGCGGCCACGAG
Organism: Nitrospirota bacterium; assembly: GCA_015233655.1. Classification (GTDB taxonomy): domain Bacteria; phylum Nitrospirota; class Thermodesulfovibrionia; order Thermodesulfovibrionales; family Dissulfurispiraceae; genus JADFXI01. Next base: position 11,414 of record JADFXI010000045.1, read on the forward strand.
CACGCCAAGAAGCGGTCTGTCAGGCTTCAGTACCCACATAAAAATCAACGCAGCCAGGCTCCCGAATGTACCCGAAGCGATGGGGATATAGCCTATAAAAAAGACCGACGCGATTATTATCGACAGGCGATCAAGCAAACCCTTCATTGCCCGTTATTCTATCATAAAACAGCACCCTCAATGTTTACTCTGTACGCAGTTTTCTGGTATCTTTACGTATGTCTGACGAATTACTCGAGATAGTTGATAAAGACGGCAACCCTCTGGGCATAGCTCCGCGGTCATCGATACACGGAAACCCTTCCCTGCTCCATAAGGTTGTGCATGTACTTGTGTTTAATGCTGCCGGAGAACTTCTCCTGCAGGAGCGCTCACTGGACAAAGACGTTGCACCCGGCAAATGGGACACCTCTGTCGGAGGCCATGTATCACCTGCAGAAGATATTGTTTGGGCCGCCAGGAGAGAAATGGAGGAGGAACTCGGCGTCGATGCAGGCGAGATGATTTTTATGTATTCCTATATCCACTCCAACGCCTATGAAAGCGAACTTGTCTTTACTCACTCCTGCGTCCACAACGGTCCCTTCTCATTCAACCGTGATGAAATAAATGCCGTAAGATTCTGGACGGTGGAAGAAATTAAAAATGCCATAGGCACGGGTGTTTTGAGCGACAATTTTGAAGGGGAATTCGCGAAATATTTGTCCTGCTGTCAGACCCCCCGCTCTTCAGGACCATAAATATATTTGTGCAACTGAAGATTGAATCTGACTTTGAGCCGGTCTTCAAGTATCCAGCCGGCGAGTTCAGCCGGTGGAAGGGACCCAAAAACAGATGACATGAGTATAGTACAAATATCAGGCAAATCGTGCTCCTTTATAAAATCCCTCGACCATTCATAATCACTTCTATCGGCAATAACGAATTTGAGTTCATCATCAGGCTTCAAAAGCTTCAGATTTTCAATTTTCAGACTGCCGGGCATGCCGCTGCCAGGCGTTTTAATGTCCATAATTATTATGGCACGGCGATCCACATCGCTGATGCTAATGCTTCCATTTGTCTCTATTAACACCGTCAGGCCGCTGTCGAGCAGCCGTTTCGCAAGTAAGAGCGCTTCCCGTTGCTGCAGCGGCTCGCCTCCGGTAATTTCCGCCAGGCCTATGCCGTAAGAACACGCCTCACGAACTACATCTTCTACGGACATTTCCGTGCCTTCTTCATAAGCATACGCAGTGTCGCAGTACACGCACCTCAAATTACATCCGGCCATCCTGATAAACACGCATGGCAGACCGGCATAGGTAGATTCACCCTGGATACTTAAAAAAATTTCACATACCTTCATCATCAAACTTTATCATGATCTATTGAAGATGGTCAAAAGCCGGGTATGCATCAGCTCGTGATGTTTGCAGGCGACTGATGCTAAACTATAAAGGAGGAGTATGGGGCTGGCGCCCTGCCCGGTCTGCAAAACCGGTATCTTGGTCTAATAAAGGCTGATGTGGGTTCGATTCCCACTACTCCTCTCCAAAAAACCATTTTGGCACCTGCATAATTTGACATATAGAACCGGAGCAGGTAAATTAAGTGATACATATTAGGTTTCACAGGTTAATGGCCGTCAATCTATAAACCCCGGGCAATATTTAAGGAGGATACAATGAACTTCTGGACAAAAATCAAGAAAGATCTGCAGAAAGGGTACGATGAGGGCATTGCATTTGTAAAAGAGGGTGCGGCAGTCGTTATGAAAAAAGCTGAAGAACTCACGGAAGAGGGGAAAAAACGCTACGCGCTCTACGAGCTGAAAGCAAGAGTACAGAAAGAGATATCGGAATTGGGCGGGCAGGTCTATGACGTGAGTGCAAAAATGAAAAACCCTATGCTCGACACCAAAGTGAAGGACATAATTGCTCGAATAAGGAGGCTGGAAGCCGAGATACAGAAGCATGAGGGCAAACAGTCAACAGCGGCGAAAACCCCCGCTGTGAAGAAAACCGCTGCAAAAAAGCCTGCTGCCAAAAAAGTGCCTGCAAGAAAGGCATCTGCCCAAAAAACACGGGCCGTAGCGGCAACAACTCCGGAGTAATGCTGTGCAGATAGATGCAAGAGGTCTGGGCTGCCCCAAGCCTGTATTACTGGCTGAGGAAGCTCTGGCCGGTATAGATGAAGGCGTCGTTACTATTCTGGTCGATAACGAAGGTTCGGTAAAAAATCTTACCCGTTTTGCATCGAAAAACGGGTTTTACTCCGAAGACTCAAAGGAAGACGGCTACTGGAAAGTCAGGCTCGTCAAAGGTTACCCTTGTGATTTGCCTGCCGGCCAGGCCATTACCGGCAAGACACAAGAAGCTGTTCAGGAATCAACACACCGGACCGAAGAAATGCAGGCAAAAGATGTGCTGCTTATTGTGGGCTCCGACACAATGGGCAAAGATGAGGCCCTGGGGAAAATCCTCATGAAAGGATTTCTTGAAACAATAAAAGTGACGAGGGAGATTCCCCATACCATCTTTTTCCTGAATGCCGCTGTTAAGCTTACCACCACCAATGAAGAGATTATCCCTATTCTGCAGGACCTCGAAAAGATAGGAGTAGAAATCTTTTCATGCGGCACATGCCTCAAGCACTATGATCTCGAAAAGTCTTTAAAGGTCGGTTTCCGCGGCACTACAAATCATATTGTGGAAGGCATCAAAGATTTCAGGAAAACCGTCTGGATCGGGTAAAGATACGTAGAAGTATTTACTCTTCACTTGCCTTCCCTGTGTCGATAGCAAAACCGACAACCCGCGTCACCATGCGCTGGGAGTCTAGGACCGGAATGAACCAGCTATCGAACCTCCTGTCTGATGCTTTAACAAATGCCTTGACCAACTCTCCGGTGAGCGCCCTTCGGGAACAATCCAGAATCTCGGGCTCGTCTTTATAAACTTCAAACACCGATTTCCCGACAACCTCCCCTGGTTGAAGTCCCAAAGCTTCGAGCCCTTTGCCCTCGGAGAGCAAAAATATTCCGTTAGAGTCAAATGCCCATACTATAAAAGGCGCGGTGGAAACGACGAACTGAAAAAGCTCTTTCTGACAGACCAGCTGTTCCTCGGACTTTATCCTCTGCTGTATCTCATACTGAAAGTCCTCGTTCACTTTCTTTATAGCAGCGGTCCGGGCCAGCACCTGCGACTCGAAATCCCGCTGCATTTTTCCGAGTTCAGCGCAGGATTTGTCAATCCGGATGTGAAGTTCCGAGCATTTGCGTGAAAGACTGACAATTCTGGCTATCAAGACGAGAATCAGGGAAGTGATGAGTAATGCCAGCATCAACATCATGACGCCAACCCCCTCCGAGGCGAATCAAAAAAGAAAACGTCCCGAAAAAAAATCCTTTTCAGCAGTTGTTATTCATCGCCGGAGACAAATTAATATTGGAATACGCCTCGCCGAACTGTCAAGTTAATATATTGTTACATGAATGTTACGAACCGGCTGCTGCCGGATAAAGAAATGGCGCTCTGGTTTTTAGACCAAAACGCCATTTCTTGCAGCAACAGTATTGTAATTATACTATTTTTTCAATGCGGCCTGGGCAGCGGCGAATCTGGCTATGGGCACTCTGAATGGAGAGCAGCTTACATAGTCGAGTCCGTTATTATGGCAGAATTCGACAGACTTCGGGTCTCCGCCATGTTCTCCGCAAATTCCTATTTTCAGGTCCTTCTTGACCTTCCGGCCCTTTTCGACGGCTATGCGCATAAAGGCGCCGACACCGCCCTGGTCCAGCGTAATAAAAGGGTCCTCTTTCAATATCCCATGCTCGATGTAGAAAGGCAGGAACCCACCGGCATCGTCCCTGGACAACCCATAAACAGTTTGAGTAAGGTCGTTAGTTCCGAATGAATAGAAATCGGCATGCTTCGCAATCTCGTCTGAGGTCACGCAGGCGCGCGGCAATTCTATCATAGTCCCAACTGTATAAGGCACTTTTACTTTGTATTCTTTCTGCACGCCGTCAGCGATAGCGACAGTCAATGTCCTGAGCTGCCCCAGTTCGTTTACATGACCGACCAATGGAATCATGATCTCCGGCATCACCTTGACCTTGTCACGGGTCAGTTCGCATGCAGCCTCCATTATGGCCCGCACCTGCATCTCATAGATTTCAGGATAGACGACACCGAGCCTGCAGCCGCGGTGCCCAAGCATCGGGTTAAACTCATGCAACGACTTGTTCTTCGCCTTCAAGTGTTCAAAAGAGACACCCATGTCCCCTGCAAGAGAATGGAGTTCTTCGTCGGTATGCGGAAGGAATTCATGAAGCGGCGGATCAAGGAGCCTGATGGTCACAGGAAGACCGGCCATCGCCCTGAAAATTCCGATAAAATCGACTTTCTGGAAGGGCAGAAGTTTAGCCAGGGCCTTCTTTCTTCCCTCCAGGGTATCTGAAAGGATCATCTCCCTTACTGCTTTTATGCGGTCAGGACCAAAGAACATATGCTCTGTCCTGCATAAGCCTATTCCCTGAGCGCCAAAGTTCCTCGCGACCGCGGCATCGTTAGGAGTGTCGGCATTGGTCCGCACTTTTAACGTCCTGAGCTGGTCGGCCCACTTCATAAGTTCTTTGTACCAAGGGTTTGATTCAGGTTCAGCCGGAAGCAATGGGAGGCGTCCTTCATAAACGCGCCCTTTTGTCCCGTTAAGGGTCACCCACTCGCCCTCCCTGTATATTTTACCGTTTACTCTTATCTCCTTATTATGAGCATCAATGTTAAGCGCCGATGCCCCGACTATACAGCACTTGCCCCATCCCCTGGCAACGAGCGCGGCGTGGCTGGTCATTCCTCCCTTTGCAGTCAGAATTGCCTGCGCGGCATGCATGCCGTGGACATCTTCAGGAGATGTTTCGTTTCTCGCCAATATGACCTTCTCACCTCTTTTTGCCCAAGACTCCGCGTCATCAGCAGTGAAAACTATTCTACCCTCGGCACCGCCCGGACCGGCAGGAAGGCCCTTCGCTATTTCGACGGCCTTTTTCTCCGCTGCAGGGTCGACGCTAGGATGCAAAAGCTCATCAAGCTGGTCAGGCTTTACGCGCATTACGGCTGTTCCTTTGTCTATAAGCTTCTGCTTCGCCATCTCTACAGCCATGCGGATAGCTGCCTGGCCATTGCGTTTGCCTGTTCTTGTCTGCAACATCCAGAGTCTTCCATTCTCGATAGTAAACTCGATGTCCTGCATGTCCGTGTAATGTTTTTCGAGCTTCTTCTGGATCGTAAACAGTTCCTTATAAAGCTTGGGCATTGACTCCTCAAGAGATTCAAGGTGTTTGGTATCTTCTGTTTTGCCTGACTTGTTCACAGGCTTCGGCGTCCTTATTCCTGCCACAACATCCTCACCCTGGGCATTAGGCAGCCACTCTCCAAAGAACATGTCCTCGCCTGTCGCCGGATTTCTGGTAAATGCAACACCTGTTGCAGAGGTATCTCCGGTATTGCCGAAGACCATCGACTGCACATTCACCGCAGTCCCCCACTCCTCCGGTATTTTCTCGATCTTCCTGTAAGAGACGGCGCGTTTGCCCATCCAGGACTGAAAAACAGCCCCGACACCTCCCCATAGCTGTTCCATAGGGTCGTCAGGAAAATTCTTCTTCAATGTATCTTTGATGATGGCCTTGAATGTGTCGCAGAGTTTTCTCAGGTCATCAACAGTAAGGTCGGTATCGCTTTTATATCCCTTTTCCCTCTTTACGCCTTCCAGCGCATGCTCCAGCTTATGGCGTATTGCCTGCCCCTCCGCAGGCTCTATACCGGCCGCTTTCTCCATGACAACATCAGAATACATCATCATCAGGCGGCGATAAGCATCGAGGACAAAGCGTTCATTGTTGGTCTTTTTTATCAGCCCCGGAATTGTTTTTGACGTTAATCCCACATTCAGAACGGTTTCCATCATGCCTGGCATCGAGCTTCTTGCGCCTGATCGCACCGAAATGAGAAGGGAGTTTTCAGGGGAGCCGAATTTCATGCCCATGATCTTTTCTACTTTCGCCAGCGCGGCCTCTACCTGGGGCTTTACTTCGGGGGGATACTTCCTGTTATTCTTGTAATAAAGTGTGCATACTTCGGTAGTAATCGTGAAACCAGGGGGCACGGGAATATTAAGATTAACCATTTCTGCCAGGTTGGCCCCCTTGCCGCCAAGCAGGTTTTTCATCTCGGCCTTTCCGTCAGCCTTGCCGGCCCCGAAAAAATAGACATACTTCGCACCCTTGGGTGTCTTTGCCGACTTAACGGCACGCGCACCTTTTTTTGACTTCTTTACCACCGTTGCCATCAGAGCCCTCCGAAATAAGTTTTATTTATCAAAAAAAATTTACATGGGACTTTTTTACCAGTACAGCTATAGTACAGTGGGACAAAAAAAAATTCAACAGAGTGATGACCCACTTGCCTTGAGACCGTTCTGCCTGATCAGCTCCAGGTCATCCTCAAAAGTCCTGCCGGCCGTAGTCAGATAATTTCCGGTCAGTATCGCATCGGCGCCTGCCTCAAATACCAGCGAATTGAATTCACCGAGAGCCTGCAGCCTGCCGCCGCATACCCGTATCTGTTTTTCGGGCAAAATAAAACGATAAAGGCTGACTATTCTAAGCGCTTCAAACGGGCCGAGAAATGACAGTTTATCTATAGGCGTACCCTTGACAGGTATAAGAAAATTGATCGGTACAGAGTCTACGTCTAACTCTTTTAATGCAAAGGCCATGTCAACCCTGTCCTGCGGGGATTCTCCAATGCCGAAGATGCCTCCGGAACATACCGAAAGCCCGGCAGACTGAGCCGCCTCGATAGTCTTCAGCTTGTCTCCGTAAGTGTGGGTAGAGCAAATTGACTGGAAATACCTTTCCGATGTTTCAAGGTTGTGATGATACCTGACGAGACCGCATTCTCTCAAATAAGACAGTTCCTCTTTGTCGAGAAGCCCGAGAGTAGCGCATGGCAGGAGTCCTATGCCGGCAACTTCCTGAATCATAGCACCGATTTTTTGAAGCTCGTTTTTGCTGACCTTTCTGCCGCTTGTCACAATGCAGAACCGCGTCACCCCGGCATTCCTTGCCTCCAGGGCCTTCGCCAGCACATTGTCTTTATCAAGAAGCGGATAAACCGCGGTCCCAGCAGACGACCGTGAAGACTGGGCGCAATAAGAGCAATCCTCCGAACAGGCGCCCGATTTCGCGTTTACAATCGCGCACAGATCGATGCAGTCACCCCTTAAGCGCTGCCTGATTGCGCCTGCAGCCGACATCACAGCGGTGTTGTAATCACCGCCTAAGCAACTGATCCAATTAGCCTCTGACGCACTGATATAACCGCCGGAAATGACCTTTTCCATCAGGGACTCTATCGTAAGTTTGCCCTCAATGTCTGATATCGAAGCCATCCAGTCCCTCAACGCCGTTTTCCCATATCACATCCACGTCAGTCACCCGTGATGCAGGCGGACCCTGCTTGCATCTGACAATAGCCTGATCCACAAGTTCCCTGTCTCCTTCAAAAACCGCTTCCACTCTGCTGTCCGGGAGGTTCCGTACCCATCCGGCAAGCGTCAATTCATGCGCGACCTCAGAGGTAAACCATCTGTAATTTACGCCCTGTACTCTCCCTGAAACATAGAGATGCGCTCTAACCTTCATCCGACAATTTTAGCAGAAAACACGGCGCAATGCCATTTCCTGGCTGGATTTAATCCGACAGCTGACAGTAAGTCAACGCATTTGTGGTTTAAAGATGTAATGACCGTTTAAGTCAGTTTCAAATCCTATATAAAATGGCCTTGCGGCAATTTAATGTGATATTTTTTTCAGCAATTCCAGAGCCTGTTGGTTATCCGGTGCTATCTTCAATCCTGCCTTTATCTCTCTTTGTGCATTTTCTACTTGTCCCATTCTGTAATAGACAACTCCGAGAATAAAATGACTCTCGGCAACTTCTGGCATCAGCCTTATAGAAGTTTGCAATTCTTTCACGGCCTCTTCATTCATATTAAGATTTTTATAGAGAACGCCAAGATTGTAATGTGCCCACGTACAGTTAGTATCAAGCCTAATAGCGATCTGATATTGCTCCACAGCCTTATCGGGCATGTTGAGAGCCTCGTAGAGAGTGCCAAGATTACTATGTGCCTCAGGATAATTAGGTTGCAGCCTGATAGCAATCTGATATTGCTCCACAGCCTTATCAGGCATGCTATGACTACTATATTGATTGGCTAGAATAAAATGTGGTTTTGCTTTAGCGGGGGATTTCCTGGCAGTATCTTCCCACAATTTTAGAGCGTCACCCCACAGTCCATTGCGCATATACGTAGCTACTGATAGAGTTCCTATTGCAAGGACAAGCATCAGCAAGACAACATTCCCTAATTTTGGCGACAGCATATTTTTGAGCATAAAAGCCCCTGCAACTACACTTATAATAACCCCCACCGAAGGCAGATATACTCGATATTCGCATATAAGATTAGGTAAGGGGATGATGCTTGATTCGACAGAGAGAGTGATGAAAAACCACAGTATCCCAAACCCCATAAGGCGCAGATTAGGCAAATAGTTAATAGGCAATGGGAAGGTTACCCATTTCTCCTTGCCTATTTGTATTTTACCTATTGTCAGATACACTCCTAGTCCGAAGATAGCTGCGAGGAACAGAAACGAAAGCATCACCTGGGGCTCAAAGAAAGTTTTAAACACCCGATAGTCATAATCAAGATTTTGGTTTACCGGAAAGAACAGCAATCTAAGGTACGTGACAATGACTCTGAACTGATTGATAAAATATTCCCACCTGGAGAAAACACTATCCACCAAATATGACACGCGCTGAGTATGCTGAGTTACACCTAACCTTATAAGAGTCAGAGGGATAATGACAATGGTGAGGAACATCGGGGCAAGATAACGGAAACGCTGGTGAGGTTGAGAAGGAGGGAGGGTGTGAAGATAGGAAGGTTGGCCAACTGGAACACTAAAGAAACAAAACTCATATAACATAATGACCAACGGCAAAGTGAAAGCATTCTCCTTTGTCTTCATCGCCAGCACCGCTGAAATGAAAGATACACTGTAAAAAAAGAGACGCCCCCATTTATCCTTTGATAATCTTGATTGAATATACGCTGTGAGAGAAAGAAGACAGAAGAAAGCAACAAGAGAGGCAAATCGTTGAAACACATATGTCACTGCCTCTGTCTGAAGAGGATGAACTGCAAACAACAACGACGAAAAAAGCGCAATAGAACGGGTGTGCTGTTTTAATATTGATTCAGTCATAAACGGTGTCTCGAAGGTCAATAAAACGAGGATATAAACCAGTATGCTGGCTGCCATATGGATGGCTAAATTTACAACATGGTAGCCGGCTACTGCAAAGCCGTGTATTTTG
>JADFXI010000046.1 GCA_015233655.1 Nitrospirota bacterium
CGACAATTATGTGCCCGTAGTCCTTGATTAATAAAGGAACTCATCCCCCAAAATACGTCTCCAAGACGTCTCCAACTTGTCTCCGGTGATAGCATAAATTTCAGCCTGCTTTTTATGATATGATATTAGTGAAAGAGGTGATAGAATGTCTGAAATTGATTGGAGGAAGTATATACAGTCAGACCCCGCAGTTTTGGTTGGCAAGCCGGTAGTTAAAGGAACGCGATTATCTGTTGAATTTCTTTTAGGGCTTTTCTCTGAAGGATGGACAGAGCAACAGATCCTTGAAAACTATCCGACGTTAACGAAAGAAAGCCTTCGCGCGGTGTTTGCCTTTGCTACAGAGTGCATGAGTGAGGAGTCATTATACTCAATTCCAACTGAGACTGCTTGATGGATTTTCTGGCAAATGAAAACTTTCCTGTTTTCAGTATTCGACTTTTGAGAAATGCCGGTCATAACATTGCGAGTGTAACGCGCTCTTGAAGAAAACCGTATTGTTCTGACATTTGACCGCGACTATGGAGAACTCATATACCGTCACAAAGAATTTATCCCTGCCGGCATTATATTTTTTCGTTTCAATCCGTCGACTCCAGGTAAACCAGCCGAACTGCTTTTAAACATTCTGCAGAGAGGGGGAGTGCCCATAATAAATAGATTTACCGTTGTCGAGAGAGGCCGAATACGTCAAAAGAAATTTTATGGCAAAAAGTGAACTGCGTCGCATACTTGCGTAGAACGAAGGGCTACATCAAAAAGATATCCGATGAAGTAAGGTCGCCAAAATGTCGGAACCCGAAGCTCACTTGCGAACGGTAGGACAACAATATGCATCATCATTCAGATAGTCTTCACTCTGAACTTAATAGGCTGCAGTCCCGTCTTGATGAAATAAATCAGGAACGTGAGCATATTGAAAAAGAAATCGCGGGAATACAAAAAAAGCTGGTAGAGATAAGTTCAGCAACGACGTCGACTCCACTGACCGTATTATCACCGGAAGAAAAAATAAAGTTGTTCCGAAGCCTTTTCAGAGGACGGGAAGATGTATATCCGAAACTGTGGGTAAGCAAAAAGACTGGAGCCAAAGGCTACACCCCTGTTTGTGTAAATGAATGGGTATCCTCTATTTGTAGAAAACCTGCCGTGAAGTGCGGCTGGTGTGACAATAGGGAACTTGCTCCTGTAACCGATGAAGTAATCTGTCGTCACCTTGACGGCCAAATTACTATAGGTGTTTACCCTCTATTGCAGGACGAGACCTGTTATTTTCTTGCTGTTGATTTTGATAAGGAAAGCTGGCAGGAAGATACAAGGGCGTTTGTGAACGTATGTAGACATAATAATATTCCGGCTTGTCTGGAACGTTCACGCTCCGGAAATGGAGGACACGTCTGGATATTCTTCGCTGAGTTGGTACCGGCAGCCCTTGCAAGACAGATGGGAATCTTCTTGATAACTGAGACAATGGAGTATGGACAACAACTTGACATGAAAAGCTATGACCGTCTTTTCCCGAATCAGGACACTATGCCGAAAGGCGGATTCGGCAATCTGATTGCTTTGCCGCTCCAAAAGATTCCAAGAGAAAGCGGTAATAGTGTTTTTATAGATGACAATTTCAAACCTCACATAGACCAATGGGGTTGCCTCGCAGAAGCAAAAAAGATGTCACTTTCGGAAGTACAGTCATTTGTAAGCGAAGCATTAAAGACAAAGGACCTTATGGGAATACGGACGAGTCAGACCGATGACGAGGGGCCACCATGGGAAAATCAGTTGAATTCGCGACGTATCATTTCTAAACTGCCATGTATTATTCCCGAAAAAGTAGATGCAGTCTTGGCAAACAGGCTTTATATCCGTACGGCTGGGTTGCCGCCGCAGCTTCTTACGCGCATAAAAAGGCTCGCTTCATTTCAAAATCCCGAATTTTTCAAAAAACAAAGCATGCGATTTTCAACGGCTCTGACGCCAAGGGTAATTTGCTGTGCCGAGGAGATAAAAGCATATCTTGCCATACCGCGCGGCTGCATCGATGATTTAAAGAAACTGCTGGCGGAGAACGGTTCTGATTTGACTATTGATGATAAGCGGCACAGCGGTCAATATTGTGATTTTACTTTTTGTGGTGATTTGACTGACGTTCAAGAAAAGGCAGTCCGGGAATTATTAAAGCACAGTACCGGCGTTTTTGTTGCGCCGCCAGGTGTCGGTAAAACTGTGCTAGGGATACGGCTCATTGCGGAAAGAAAAACCAACACGCTCGTTCTTGTTCACCGGAAGCCGTTACTTGACCAGTGGCGAACACAGTTAGCCTCTTTCCTGGAAATGCCAATTAAAGAAATAGGTCAGATCGGCAGCGGCAAAGACAAGGCAACAAATATTATAGACGTTGCCATGATCCAGACCTTGGATAAACAGGACAGTGTGGACGAAAGAATCAAGGACTACGGGCACATAATTGTCGATGAGTGTCATCATATTTCCGCCGTTTCCTTTGAGCGTGTTTTGATGGAGGCCAATGCAAAATATATAACAGGTCTTACTGCCACCCCATACAGACGTGACGGTCATCAACCTATTATCATTATGCAGTGCGGACCCGTGCGTTATAAAATCAGCTCAAAGACTCAGACCTCAGAAGCGGCATTCAGACAGAAGCTCATATCAAAGCTCACAAATTTCTCATACCAATGGCCGGAAGGTGATCCTGTTACTGTTATCTGGACGGTACTGATAAACGATGAAGAGAGAAACCGAATGATTTGTGATGACGTTATACAAAACCTTAAAGAGAAGCGGTCGCCGATCATACTTACTGAAAGAAAAGAGCATCTTGAACTTCTCAAAGAAAAACTTCAGGATTCGGTGAAACATCTTGTGGTGTTGCACGGAGGGATGAGAGCCCCATTGCGAAAGGAGATGCTTTCAAAGCTTGCCACTGTTCCGGAGGATGAAGAAAGACTGATACTCGCAACGGGGCCATATATTGGCGAGGGATTCGATGATCCCCGATTGGATACCCTTTTTCTTGTAATGCCTTTTTCGTTCAAAGGGAAAATGGTCCAATATGCCGGAAGATTGCATCGCAAATATGCCGGAAAATCCGAGGTCAGGATTTACGATTATGTAGACCATGCCGTTCCGGTATTGCAAAAGATGTACAAAAAAAGGCTCAAGGCTTATAAGTCATTGGGCTATGCGGAAACGATGCCATTGTGACAGGATAAGCGGAAGGATAGCGAAAAGAATGTTTCCAGAGGAATCGGAAAAGGGATCCCACACAAAAAGCATTTCAGAAGCTATCTTGAGCTGAAGATCGGTCGTTTTGGCGTTGACCAAAGTTATTATAATCAACGTATCGGCACTGAGGTCATCGACTTTATCAAGGCTTTTTTTGCGTCAAGAATAGTTACCCGCTGATGGACCGGAGCTTGTCTTTAAAATTGCATCAAAAAGCCCTGAAAGAATTCTCCGCAATATGATAAAATCACAAAACTTCCTGAAGGAGAATTTTTTTTATGAAGTTGTCACCTAAGAAAACTGCCGTAGCACGGCAAAAGGGTAAGAAGTCGAGATTCAAGCCGATCAAACTGAAAGTATCAAGAATACACAAGCCGGATGACCTCAGTCTTGAGGAATGGCAAAGGATTCTCCGAAGACAATACGCCGAACAGAAGAATTACAAGCTGCTCAATATCGGAGACCATCCCATATTCTCCGATTTCCAGCTCACCAGTACAGATTCGGGCAGGACCTATAAGATTGCGATCCGCGGAGATGCCCCCGGCGATAATTACTGTTCATGTCCCGATTTCAGCATCAACTATCTCGGTACCTGCAAACATATAGAATTCACACTCTCGAAATTGATAAGAAAACGGGGCGCGAAAAAGATATTTAATAATGGATATGTCCCGCCATATTCCGAAGTGTATCTTACTTATGGACTTAAACGGGAAGTGAGGTTTAAGGCTGGCAGCAATGTACCTGCTGGAATTCTTTCCCATGTCAGAAAATTCTTTGATTCGAACGGCGTTCTCAAACAGGAACATGTCTCGAACTTCACTGAGTTTCTGTCCGGTCTGTCTAATAACGGTACCCACGAGGTGCGCTGTTATGATGACGTGATGGCATATGTTGCGGATCATCAGGACGCCGAGCACCGCCGCAGTGTAGTAAGGTCACATTTCAAAAAAGGTATCGAAAGCCCGATTTTCCGAGGAATTCTTAAGACAGAATTATATCCGTACCAGCGCGAAGGGGCGCTGTTTGCGGTGAATGCCGGTCGATGTCTCATAGGAGACGATATGGGCCTGGGGAAGACGATAGAGGCCCTGACCGCTTCGGAACTGATGGCGCGGCTTTTCGGCATCCAGAAGGTCTTAATCGTCTCGCCAACCTCTTTGAAATACCAGTGGAAGGGCGAAATAGATAAATTCAGCGGAAGGCCGGTAGAGGTGATAGAGGGTTTCAATGATCAAAGGAAGCAGCTTTACAGGAGTGAATCTTTTTATAAACTTGTCAATTATGAGCTAATCTTCAGGGATGTAGATTGCATCCGTGAGTGGGCGCCTGACTTGATTATCCTTGATGAGGCACAGAGGATTAAGAACTGGAAGACCAGGACCGCGCAATACGTGAAACAACTGGAATCGACCTTCGCCATCGTGCTTACCGGAACGCCCATAGAAAACAGGATAGAAGAACTTCACTCGATAGTTGAATTTATCGACCGCCGCCATCTCGGGCCCTTATACCGCTTTGTCCACAATCACACGATAACGGATGAAGGGGGAAAGGTGATAGGTTATAAGGACCTTCAGTCTATTAGGGATTCCCTCAAACACATCTTGATCAGGAGAAAGAAGGATGAAGTCCTGAAGCAGCTTCCTGAAAGGATAGACAAGAACTTCTTTGTACCGTTAACTGAAGAGCAGAGGATCATCCATGACGAGAATTACGATATAGTGGTTAAGCTTGTCGCAAAGTGGCGAAGATATAAGTTTCTCTGCGAGGCAGATCAGAGGCGTTTAATGATAGCGCTGAACAACATGAGGATGGCTGCCGACAACACCTATCTTGTGGACAAAAAAACGATTCATGGGCCCAAGATCGAGGAACTTGAAGTAATCCTGCGTGAGATGGTTATCGAAAGCGGGGAGAAGGTGGTCATATTCAGCCAGTGGCTGAGGATGACCGAGTTGGTGGAGCGTATATTGAAAAGAAACGGAATAGGGTACGTACACCTGAACGGCAGCGTCCCTTCAAAACAAAGAAAAGGTCTGATGACCCGGTTCAGGGAAGACCCCTCGTGCATGGTTTTCCTCTCCACTGATGCCGGCGGCGTGGGACTGAACCTGCAAAGCGGCTCCGTTGTGATTAATATGGATATCCCCTGGAACCCTGCCGTGCTCGAGCAACGCATCGGCCGCGTCCACAGGCTCGGTCAGCGAAAAACAGTACGCATCATCAACTTTGTCACCTCGGCTTCTATCGAGGAAAGGATAATCGATCTCCTGAAGTTCAAGAAGTCCCTGTTTGCAGGTGCCCTTGACAAGGAAGGGGAAAACGTCGTGATGGTCGGCGAATCTCAACTAAAGAAATTTATGCAGTCGGTGGAGACGGTGACTGATAATCTTGAAAAGACCGACAGTTCCCTCGATAGACAAAAACAAGAGGAGGCGGACCTCGATGAAAAGGCGGTCGTAATCAAAGAGATGATCGAAGAAAATGGTGAAGCTGCTACAACTGGAAAAAGGGATGATAAAGCTAAGTCTTCTCTCTCTGAGATCCTTTCCGCAGGGTCTCAATTCCTGTCTAATCTCAGTAGAATCATTTCAGATCCAGGGTCGACAGAGGGGCAGCAGCTTGAAAAACAACTCAGCTCTTTCATAAAGAGTGATGAAAAAACCGGGAGGATGTGTCTCAATATACCGCTGCCGGAGCCCAAGGTTTTAAATGACCTCCTTTCGGTCATCGGTGAGGTAATATCGAAGACAATTATACGTCCCATATGAATTTTTTCTGCCCATCTCATCCCTGTTGCTTGCCACATAATGAGAAATGTGGAGCTTCACATTTTTCTGGGGAGTTAGCATATCCTATGGTATCGCCAACCTTTTCAATTTCTCATTGATTCTCTTGTCCTCTTCGCGTGGCAAGCTTTGCCCTGCGGCAGTAACGGTTTTTGTGGGTCGGGAGTGATGTTGTTCTCTGGTTGATGAAGTTTTGGGAATTACCGACATGGCTGGAGCCGCCATATCGGTATTTTTGAAGCCTATCAGTAACCAAATATTTTTTTTGCCATTTTCTTGTCGTCGGATGATGGTCTGTCCATGCCTTTACCGGAATATACGGGCTTCTCCCTGAATGGAAACTCCCCTTTTTGGGGCTTGCTGTAGGCGGGCTTGTGATACGATAACCTCGGCAAGGCTCTTTAATCTGTTGCCGACTAAGCCAGCTATATTTTTCTTAGCGTTCCTGTCTGTGATAACGCCGTCTATTGCCGCTTTCTCGATTATATGCATCTGCCGTGATATGCCAATATTTCCTAAATCCGACTGAATACGATCGAGAGCCACAGACATGCCGGTATTGATGCTCTTAATCTCTCTTTCCACAACCTCCTGATTGTCAATCGTGATGAAGTCAGTCGTGTAATATACGACATCTATAATTCCGAGTGTGGACCCGATGGCACTTAATGACGGTTACAGGCGGCAGGATGAATCATCATATCGAAGGGCAGATAAATGTGTCAGGTATCCTGACACATTCCCCGAGATGGCTGGACCCACCTTAACGGTTTTTTCCGGCGATTTTTCGTTGACCTTTAAAAAAGACAGCGGCGAGCGAGCCACAGGACTGTTGAAATTCGTTATTTCTGACCGGTCAGGGTTTGATAAAACAGCGGGACTGGTATATTTACCTTATTTTCAAGAAAAAACCAACAGAACAAAGAATTTTGCATTTATTGCCGGGGGAGAACTATTGTGCCGGAACCGAAAAGGGTCCGAGGGCCTGATTAATTTTGATTAAATTGAGTTGGATTGTGATAACCACGGTTGAGACCTCGTGGTCCCTTCACACCCAACGCAACTATCCTTGCCAATCCTGCCGCCCCCCTCCTTTCACAGCCCGTAATCGCCACCGGCAGCAGCCCCGATGAGATGATTCATCTTTTCGGCGATTGCGCTCGATTACAAAAATAACCCGGCGGTCGCATTCATGCCTGATAAAAAAGGAGGCAGGTATGCGGACAAAAGTAGTCAGCATCAGACTGACGGAGGATGAATATGACAGTCTCGATGAAATTTCCATCGATCGGAGGATGACAATTGCCGACATGGTAAGGGAGCTTATCAGGCAGGGAACGCCGGAAAAAGAAGTTATCGATGGACTGCGGCAGATTAAGGAGGGGGTGCAGGAGTTGAAGGGGATGGCGCTGGATAAGGGGCTGAGGAAAAACTTGTATTATGCCGTCAGGAACGGTATCGCCATTGAGGAGATGTTTAGGAGATTGCCGGGAGTCTCTGAGCTGGAACTCTCAGAATATGTTGAGACACTCGATAAGAAGATGAAAGAATAGTGCTGCTATCAGATTATCAGAGTAGCACCTTGCCTGCGCTCTTAATCGATTTTGTTGCTTTTAACCGAAGTGGTTTCTTCCAAAAATCTCTGGAATGGTGTAGATTACAACAGTAATTAATTAAAAAAGGAAATAGGGCCACTCCAAAAAATGTCAGTACTAAGCAGCGGTAACTGGGAAGCCCCTTTCTGGGGTGCAGAAAAAACATTCATAACCGGGCAGGACATGCTTGGTATGCAAAACACCTCGATTGCTACTTATGCTACACTCCTACCGGGATTGACGAATTTAACCCGCCGCATACGTTATTATGGGTTTTACATTTGGCTGCTGGAACAGTATGCCAAGGAAATAGGTAAGGTCAGTGTTGCCGAATATCAAAAATTCATGCGACGTGGTGAGTTGCTTCTGGCCTTTATAATGTCACACAAATTTCCAGATGAACAGGGCGTAGTCGGAAGCCAGTATGCAAGAAAATATCTAAGTGAACACAAAGGTATTATTGCTATTTCCGATGGTGCTGACCGGAACACAGAACATCGAACTTATTGGAAATACTCGACCGGAGCCTTCGGTCAATATTATCAAAGCACACTTACTGCCATTGGATTGATTGCACCTAGTGAGAGGGAGAATCGGATATCTGTTTGCACGCCTAACCGCGGTAGAACACTTGCTCAATATTTCGAAAACATGACCGCCGAAGATACACGCAAACAATACATCCATATCATAGAGAAAGGTGAGGCATCCGTCGAAGATCTTGACTTGTTGGGAGCAGAGTTCTCTCTTACTGGAATAGTTCCTGGTACTGATGAATGGCAATTCTACATCGACCTGCTTTTCGGCCATGATTATCCGACTATTGAAGTGCCAGTGGGTCATGCGACATTTCGCCGGGAAACTATTTTACTCTACCTTGAATATCTGGACGACACATCGATTAATATGCCCGATGGCTGGTTTCCGGGGAGTTTTTATCTCCGGAAATGGCAGAAGAAACCTTTTATTGACTATACAGCCTCATCCGGCTGGTATTATTATGCACTCAACGAGTATAGCCATTATTGTATGGAAACCTTCCTTTGGGCATTATTAGTTGAACTGAACAACCGAGGGCAATCGCTTCTTAACACGATAATTAAGGACTTTGCGGAAGAGACATATAAGGCTTTGTTGGCGAGTGCGGTTAATGTCAAAATTGACGAGACGATATCTTTTGAAGAGTTTTCCGAGAAGTTATATGGGGAAGGCTTTCAACCTTCGATACATACCGACGCAATTCAAGATACTAAACCGGATACTGCCTTTAAGAGTGTTGCGCATGCTATGTGTGTGCTGGGGCTGATCTTTCATCACGACAAATTGCAAATTGAACAGCTGCGTGTATATTCTCGAACCCATGTTATGAACCGTGATGGTGACGTTGTGCAGTTACTCGAATGGATAGAAACTAACAAAAAACTAGACCTCTCCGCTTTTATAGAACGGCTCCTTTTGCAGAATGTTATAAATCGTCATGTTGAGGTCGCTATGCGCAAGATGCGGAATAGGAACGAAAATACGATCAAGTTCACATTTGAAGATAACATGCTAAGGTCGGTTGGTATAGCTGGTCCGGTTTGGACCGGGCCACGTATTGCATCTCTACACCATTTTCTTGTTGACCTCAAGCTTGTTGACAGCGAAAAAAAGCCGACTGCCGTAGGTCGCCAGGTGCTCAAGGAGAAGTTGCAATGAACGATCGGCGAGAATCCTCTATACTGGCCACCCTCCCGGCAAACCGCTTCCACTCCTGTGTGCTCACAACCTTTTCATTCGATTTCAACTATTTCAATCATAATGCTCTTCCCGCATTGAGTCGAACAGGCGTTACAAATATCTGTGTTCTTGTTGATGATTCAATGTTGCAGCAGTATCTCGGATCAATGACCGGGTATGCTGCGAAGGCCTCACGACGCTATTCCATATCTAGTATTGTTCGAAGTGGGGTATTCCATCCAAAGCTATATCTTTTTTTCGGTCGGGAGGGGCAAGGATTTCTCATTGTCGGTTCAGGCAATCTTACTGCCTCTGGCCATGGTAGCAATCAAGAGCTATGGGGAGCATTTCATATCGACGGTCCCCAGGATCCCAAGGCCCCTATATTTAAAAACGCGTGGAAGTATGTGCAGGATTTGAGCTCGGAGACTTCAGGTATGGCTCGAAAAAAAATCGACTGGGTAAAACTACATACGCCATGGCTTGATGAAATCCCCGATATAACTGATTACGAAGGCGTTATGTTGACCGACGATACCCAATGTTTTTTTCTTTCCAATAAAACCGTCAACATGCTGAAGTCGATTCATACACTCATCAGCAAAGAGACTGTTAGGGAGATAACTCTTATTTCGCCATTTTTCGACTCCGACGCTCGTATCCTGCACGAGTTGGCGGATATTTATCCAGACGCAGTTATGCACGCAATTGTGCAACCTGACTCCTGCTCAGCAGCGTTTGGAGATATCCATCTTGGAAGGCTAACATTTCATGATTGGAATACTATTCCGGGAATCAAATGCAATAGATACCTTCACGCAAAATTATTACACATTCGCACGGATTCGCGGGAATACTGCATGTTTGGCAGCGCGAATATGACAGCTGCGGCACTCGGGACACTCACTGAAATTGCGAAAAACGAAGAAATATGTCTTTTTTTTCGCAGAGAGCAGGGCAACTGGCTTAATGATCTTGGGTTGCAGGACAAAGGGCAAACAATACTGTCTTCTGATATCCCCGTCAAGATAATAATAGACCATATAGATGATGCTTTAACTGAAAAGACTCACTTGATCAGATTAAGGGCCATTGATAAATTGGGGGCGCTGTTGCAGGTTTACATTGACATGACTGTTGACGTAAAGAACCTTATTTTGAAGCTATTCGATGGTTGGGGCAATGTATCCGGGATGCTTGGATTCGATGAGGTCAAATACCAAGAAGAATCCGGCCATTACCGGCTGAAGGCAACCGAAGTTTCTGATGATGTCCTTTATGGGCAATTATTTAATGGTGAAGACTTGGCTATTTCAAATAAACAGATAGTACATGATTTAGTGGCATTGTCTCGTACAAATCCAGACCCGACTACACAAAAGATGGAAGATGTCTTGGATCGGATAGAATTTGGCGATGCTGCACTTCTGGACATTTTGAGTTATCTGAATCCGGATGATCTTATAAGAAAGGATGACGATGAGCCGGGCAGTAGAAAAATTTTGAATGACGAAGTCGGGTCGAGAGACGGCTTCTCAGGTGAAGTGCTAGGCTATGACGCATTCACGAAGATATCGCCTGAACATGCCATAAAGGGTGGTTTTTCTCATTTATATGGCACTCATCGTATTGAACGAGTCCTTGAAACATTGCGAACAATTTTCGAGAAGCTCAAGATTCAAGATATAGATATATCATCGGAAGATGAAGAATCAGACAAAGAGGCGCTTGAATCATCAAAAGGTCGCTTCGACGATGAGCGCCTCCTGCTAAAGCGTGTGTATCATGAGACGCCCTCAAGCTTTATCTCTTTACAAAAAACTGTTATGAGTTTTTTTGATCAGTATATTAAGATCCTCGAAAAGCATAGGAAAGCAAAACATAAGCCAAACATTCTTGATTCCGCAATGTTCACGATTGCGCTTCATCTTCTCCTTGATTTTTTCAATAAAGAGATACTTATAAAGAAGCGCGGTGATACCGCGGAAGAATATATCGCCACGCTGTTGTCGACGGATGGAAACTACTTTGCAAAGACGGATTACTGTCGTATTGTGGTTGATATAATGGGGAAGTTCACCTTTCTGCTCGTTAATGGAGTCGATGATTCTAACGATGAATATGTCCGGAAACGGATAGAGAAATGCAAACGGATGGCCTATTGGCACGGCGTCTGTTGTATGGCTCAGCTTATACCGAGTCGCGATGCGGGGGTTAAGAATCTCTTCTCGCTCTGGAGATTGGAATTAGGTCTCAATCTCCAGCATTACTTTGCCCCCGATAATGCTTTTGACGCTACTGCGGCTGTTCAGGAGATCGAGCATCGTACAAAAATTATGACTACCGGGGACAGGGCAATACTTAAAGCTAATATTATGACCTTCTGGCTCGAATTGGTACAACAATACAAGCATCTCCGTTCGGACAGTAATAAATATGAGACGCTGTCTCGGATTTTCTGTAAGCTATGTGGCTTCGCCCACATTCATAAGATTGCGCCTGCAAATGGTAAATATGCAGGTGACTATAAGGTTTATCCTGCACGCCCTGGGTATCCACTGAGCAAAGAGACACAGGACTTCGAGGACGGTGTCGCTGCTTTTTTGGCAGGCATGGCTAAAGTAATAAACTATGGCAGGTGATCTGATATCCCGACGTCACTCTGAGACGTTTTTTGATAGACTACTTTTGTTGAGAATATACCCATGCGGAAAAAGAAGAACAAAAGAGTAAAGCAAGAAGCAGTCACATATGCAATTGAAATAATGGACTATGATATGCCGTATTATATTGCAGTCGGACATAAACTCGACATACTTCCTGAACCCATCTTGGAAAATGCCGACTTGGAAATTAAAGGTAAAATGTTGGCACCCGGAAAACTGGCGAACAAAATTCTTAATATAAGAATTATGGGCTCACGGAAAATGCTTGATGCATTGGAACATCAGGGCGAGATCAACCATGAAATACCCGGCATTGGAACTCTTGAAATTAGAGGAACGCATGCCCAATGCATAACAGGAGTCCCCATTGATATGATACAAAGTTTTATTTTACTGCTAAACACAAAGAAGATAAATTACATTATATTGAGCGGAGAACCGCTTCGTTATGGAAGCGCAAAAATCAAATCCCTCGGCTTTTCCAGAGAGTACAATCAAGATGATGCCTCATAATGACGTATAAACTGCGGATAATTGCATAATAATATATGGAAAAGACTTCAAACCCTGGCAGAAATTCCTCTTGTTATTGCGGCAGTGGCAAGAAATATAAGAAGTGTTGTCTTAATAAGGATTCATCTCAATCTCCTCCTCGGATAAATAAGCGGGATATTAAATCCTATTTCTATGGGGCAACTTACACAGATGCAGAAAAAGATTATAGGATGTTAGCTCATTACGCGGAAGAGCGCTGTCGGGAATTATCCGAAATGCTGGAGTCATATGTAAATTTAACAGATGAATATGGCATTTTTTTATGTAGGCTAACAGCTTTACTTGGTCAAATACCCCCGGCAAATATTACTGATAAGGTTAAAAGAGATTTATTAGCAGACATTTTTGATGCGCTTTATGAATCGCGCGCCCTCTTATTAAAAAACAAATTACAACTGGCCTATCCGCTGCTTAGGCGCTCATACGAATCGTTATCGCTATTGGCACTTATATGCAACGATGATGCTTATGCTGAAAAATGGGAAAGTGGTAAACAGATAAGCAATGCTGAGGTCAGAAAAGAATTGGCAAAACATCCTTTGGGTGAGAATGAGGATAGTTTGAAGGAATTATATAAATTTTTCAGCAAAGGATCGCATCCTAACAGAGATTTGGTCCCATACAGATATCTCGGGGAGGGAAATAAATTTGTACTAGGCTCTATTGGTATGCCAGATTTGATATTAATCTCAGATTACGCCCTAAAACATTTAAATTTATGGTTTTGGCTTGGCGCGCTGCTGGCGTATAATTACGGGAACCTTCTACGTAAGGATAACCCTTCTTTTGGAGATATTTATAACAATGTCGCAAAGGAAGCCGAAAAAGTTGCAGCTTGGCTTGTCGAAAATTTTAATAGGCTTCTGCAAGAGTTGCGGCAAAACGAGATGCCGAAAGGGTGATTCCACCACGTAGGTGCATCCTCTTACCGTTATGGCTCGACTCGCCATAACGGAGAACATTCAAGTAACGCTCCTAAAACTCCTCTCCTATAAGCATTCACCTACCCAGTAGCAAAATACCAATCAGGGGAGAGCAATATGGAAACATACAAGGGATTCGGGCTGTGGTGGAATGCAGTGCGGCTGAATGCGAAGATGCACCTGTACACGATGTTATTGCTCGTGATGGTTCATCTATTTTCATTCTTATTTATGGCCCTGGTTGTATACAGGACAGAAACAAACCTTTCCTTCAAATATCTCTTCGCTCAGTTTGTCCCCGACAGTTATGAAATGTCTCTTGTAGCGAAATCCGGTGCCCAATATCGTATGACTGCAAACAAGGTGCGTGAAGTGGTTGCGCCCTACGCAGATGAATATTGTCACAGGATGAAGCGGATATTCCTCCAGTGCGGCGTGGTATATCTTTTTTTCCCCATTGTGATCGGAATATTCAAGTACCGCGCAGTGAGGCAGAGGAAGCGGAAATATGAGCGTGGAGCCATCCTAACCACTCCACGAGAAATAAACAAACAAATCAGAAAAGACAAGGAGAACGCAGACCTGCCGTTTGGTGGAGTCAGGTTGCCGGTGTCTGCGGAACCCAAGCATACGTTCATAGTTGGGCGTCCCGGCGTCGGTAAGACTGTTTTTCTGTCCCAAGTGCTGGAGAGGCTCAAGGAGCGCGGTGATCGTGGTATCGTGTATGACTTCAAAGGTGACTATGTAAGCCGGTTTTATAATCCGGATACCGACATTCTATTTAACCCTCTGGACAGGCGCTGCTTTGGGTGGAGTATCTTTAATGAAATTACTACGGCAATGGACATTGACGCCATTGCCCACAGCCTGATTCCACAGGCCGCAACCGGAGACCCTTTCTGGAATGATGCCGCCCGGGATGTTTTTGCCGGTATTCTGCACTACCTCTACCAGGGGGGAGCCAAGACGAATGCCGACATCTGGAAAGAAATTACGGCCCCCGGTGAACAGATAACCGATAGGATGAATCATACTGTCGGAGGGCAAAGGGGATGCCGATATATAGAGGATCCCAGCAGCAAGCAGGCCTTGTCAATATTTTCTGTAATGATGCAGTTCACGAAGAGCTTTGAATATATGTCCGGGGCGGATGGATCCTTTTCAATATTTGACTGGCTTGAAAGCGGCAAAGGCTGGATATTTGTTACCAACTACGCCGATGTGCAGGACTCCTTAAAACCCATCCTTTCCCTTTTTATAGACCTTGTGGGCAGAAGGCTACTGTCCATGAAAGATGACTATCACCGGCGGATATTCTTTTTTCTGGATGAACTCGGCACCCTGCAGAAGCTTTCCACTATTGTCCGACTCTTAACACTATCTCGCTCCAAGGGCGGTTCCTGCTGGCTGGGTATTCAGGACATAGGACAGGTGGATAAGATTTATAGTGAGCAGCTACGGCAGGCAATCGTCAATGCTTGCGGTAACAGTGTTACATTTTCGGTAGCCGACCCGACGACCGCTGACTTTCTATCCCGGAAAATAGGTGAGACGGAGTTCTGGGAGACGGAGGAGTCATATTCGGACGGCGTAGCCAACACGAAGGATGGATATACTCAGACAAGAAGGAGGAAAACCGAGCGGCTTGTACTTCCCTCCGACATTATGAACCTGCGGGATTTGGAATGTATGGTAAAGATAGCCAACTATGACATCACAAAGACAAAACTCGCATACAAGGCATACGACGACAGAAACGAACCGTTCCTGCTAAGACCCGACTTTCTCATGGATACGATTATCAAACAGCAGGTGGAGATACGGCAAGAAATTGTCCATGTGAATAGAAAGAAGCAGGGAGCAGGAAATCGGGGGCGCGCCGGTATTGGCATTGATGAAGTTGCTGACAGCCGGGAAATAGGCTGGTAATGCTCATCGACATGGTGGGTCCAACCATATCGGCATTACTTAAGAAAGCCGACCCAGCCGATCCTGTCATTTTTTGCGTATTTTAGCCTCGACCAATATCTTTATACAGTCTCGCGGTGATCGTTTAAATTTCGCCATCAGGATTGAATTATTTAGTTGGTTTTTCGGGGCTCCTCGCTCGCAGGCGGCGTCTCGCTTCCATGCCAGCCACAACCCGAACCACTGGAACTTCATTCATATATTTTGTTTACCTGGTTTCTTTATTTATGATGCTGGATATCGATGTGGCTCCCGGGACCTGCTGACGTTGATGTGCAACCCGATATTTTTTTATTATTTTTCCGGGTAAGGACCAGTACACTGATCAATAAAAGGACCTCTACCATATATCAGGTTTGCAATTTTCTTTTCGAAAATTTATAAATATGAGGACCAGTAGACCATATACTAAGATCACCATAACGAACAATAATAAAAAAGACCAGATCAATAAAAGGACCAGTACTACTGTTGATCAATAGAAAGACCTGTAGATCAGTACAAAGAGAGTAAGGACCAGTAGTATCTATTGATCAGTACCCGCCGAGACAGCTTGAAAAGTTGAAATGTGGCAAATTTTGCATTTTTGGCTACTTTTTGAGCCAGACATATATAGATGATGGCTGGAGCCGAGAAAAGCAAACCTGACCGGTCAGGATTGAATTCTGGGACGGTCCATGCAAAGCTCGCGGACCGCAGATCCAGAAAAGTTTGGGCCCTGGTTTTGAGGAGGGCTCTGCAGCCTCGAAATGATGAATCATCCTATCGGCGCTCCATCCGATTGCTGATACCACCACTCCGACATGGCTGGACCCGCCACGTCGGCATTCCTTCAAAAATAGCCACCAACAACTTGACTTACCGCTCTATTTTACGGCGTCCTGTCATTATGTGGATGACGAGAAAAAAATATTGCAATGGATGCAGATTTAACTTGGCTTCCGCGCTCGAGATCGTGCCTAATAGAGACATAAATTTTATGGGAGGATTTTATTTATGAAGTATGACGTAAAAACAGTGAAAAACAATGAGCCGGAGAAGGCTCAACCTACCGGCATCCAAGGCTTGACTGATCCCGATAAAGTGGTCTATGGTCCTGTACGGAACAAGGCAAAACGCGCTTTGACAGAGGATAGCCTTGAGGCCATTCAGAACCTTTTAGGACTTATCAATGAAGGATTAGACATGGCAGGAGCCTTAAGGGCGAAGGGCAGATGCCCCAAATGCGACGGACCTTTTATGCTGGTAGGCAGAAACGGCTATATCTGCCCAAAACATAAAACCGTCCCCAAGCACTTCTACATCGACTTGAGCTGGAATGGCTCCCGTCAACGGTTCTTTAGCGACAAGCAGGGACAGCCGCTGGATACATTCCAGAGAGCCTATAACCTTCTCTCAACCATGGAAGCTGAAATCGAAAACCTCACCTTCGATCCTGCAGATTATATGAAGGTCGAACTTGTGAAATTTTATTTCTCAACCAGAATACAGGATTGGATAGAGGGCAAAGAGCGGGAGAACCTGGCTCCAAGCACCCTGAAAACCTACAAAACTTATATAAGGAACTTCTTCAAGAAGTATTTCGAAGACAAAGACATCAGAAATATTCGCTCTTATGATATCCGGCAGTTTTACCTTTCCTTGAACAGTAAGTACAGTCCTAAATACCAGAAAGGCATCATGGACTGTCTGGAGAACTTCTTTAATGATATGGTGGAATTTGAGTTTATAAAGAGAAAGCCACAAGGCTTTCCAACTATCTCAGTATTAAAGGCCCCACCCAAATGGAGAAGAGAAACCCAGGACAAAATACTGTCCTTTATCCCTGAGCCGGATAGACCAATATTCATATTCCTGACACGGCAGGGGATACGCCCTGGAGAAGCACGGTCATTGAAAGTGAAAGACTTTGATTTTGAAAGAGGCATTATAACTGTTGCCAGAACCTTTTCCGACCGCATAATCAGAGAATGTCCCAAGCCCAGACTGGTGAAGCCTCGCATGATAAATCCTGAACTGATACCCATGTTAAAAATGCTATGTGCAGACAAACTCCCCGAGGCGTATGTTTTCCTGAATCCCCGGACAGGCAGACCATACACCATCAAGCCGGTAAACAACATGTGGAATGAAGCCTGTAAAGAAGCGAAGGTGCAGCTTCAACTCAAGAACGGTACAAGGCATTCCGTGGCATCGCAGGCGGCTACAGCCGGGGTGCCAATACAGGCGATTCAGGGAGTGCTGGGGCATACTGACATCCGAACCACGATGGAGAACTATGCCTGCACCGACCTTTCTGCTCAGATGGTTGTATTTGCCGCCCTCGGTTCGAAGGATGCCGAAGCCAAGGTGGTAGATATAGCCAGCCGTAAATAACGAGAGTACATTAGCAATGACGATGCCGGAAATGGTAAAATCTGATTAATACCGCACAGGAAAATAAACTGTATGAGGTGTAAAGATGAAAGAAAGAATCGAAGTAAATCCCGACATTCATTTCGGCAAGCCCTGCGTTGCCGGCACTCGTATACCTGTGCAAAGTGTTTTGGAGTTGGTTGGAGAGGGGCTTTCCTTCCCTGAAATAATACAGGATTATTATCCTGAATTGCAGGTGGAGGATATCCAGGCTTGTATAAGATACGCGATTGACATGTTGGCGTCCGAGGATATACATATCTCAACTCCAGCATGAAACTCCTTCTCGATCAAGACGTCTATTTCTCTACGGCACGGTTTTTAAGAGAGGCGGGACATGATGTTATTACGGCAGGTGAAATAGGATGTTCTCAATCCAGCGATTCCCATTTACTTAATCTCGCCAAAGAACAAGGCCGCATCTTTGTAACGAGAGACAGCGATTTCGGCGGTCTGGTGTTTGTAAAGGGATTGGGCTCCGGTGTCATTTATCTGCGTATTTTACCGGCTACACTTGATTCAGTACACAAGGAACTGAGGAAAGTTTTGATGTCATACTCAGAAGAAGCTTTAAAAAAAGCTTTTGTTGTGGTTGAGCATGCGCGGCATAGATTCAGAAAATTATGACACTCAAAAAAGATATCTGTCTCCACTCTGTCTCCAATGGACTTTTGCCGAGCGGAAGTGCTTTAGAAATCAAACAGTTGCAGTCGGCTCCGTTCTATTCGAATCTCACCCCCTCTGTTTAACAACTATTTGATTTATAAAGATATTATCTCAAAAATACCCCGAAAAATACGTCTCCAAGCCGTCTCCGGGTATAGTTTGTTGGAGCATATCAGTATTGATTAAAAACTAATAATACCAAATGTCCCACTGTGTAAATCTGGATCTGGACCAGCGGAAATACTTTAGCAGGTCCCGTTCAATACAGTATTTGTCAAATCTTTCTGGATCGTATTTTTTGCCGTACCACTTCGTATACTGCCTATGGTTGGGATGCCTGCTTTCTCTCATAGCATCGCAAAACTCAACATATCCGCCAATGCCGCCGACATCCTCCGGCGGACATGCCCTCTCGCCTTCCAGAAACAGGATAGGCTCATCATGTGGCCCGAGAGGATAATCCTTATTTTCTAAAATGATATTATGACGCCAGGTATCACCGAAGTCGTAGATGTACTCGAATGAAGTGACCTTGCCTTTTACTAAATTGCCCAGCCTATAAAGGCCATCTTCTTTTCCGTCTTCCGGAGATTCCAGATATTCACTGTACCTTTTCCCTCCGATAGTGAATTCATGAAGATGGGAATCTGTCCATCCCATAACAATTTGAATTACGTCGTGAAGTCGATCAAGAGTAATATCTGACGGGACAACGAATCGCCGCCAAATCTCGGGTTCAATATCAGCGAGCGCTACTTTTAAAACATATGAATGTCTTTTCATCCTATGTTTCTTCTCAATAAGCGATGCGATCTGCCCAGTATCTGGGTGAGCGATGCAAATGTGCGACAGCCACTACAACTAAAGTATCGCCATCTAAGCCGTAGATCAACCCGTAAGGAAAGCGAGCAAGCAGGCAACGTCTCAACCCAGGATCGACCTCCGGACAGGATAGCGGGTAAGCAACAGTCCTCCGCACTGCGCGGTCCAATTCATCAAGGAATTCCCTGCCCATTCCAGTAGCTTGTTCGTTATACCATGTTACGGCATCGTCAAGCTCCTGCTGGGCCAAAGAAAGAAATCGAACCTTCATTACTGGTGATACTTGTCCATGATTTCCTGATAGGATGCTGAAGGAATGTGACCAGCTTTGTAAGCTGCCCATCGTTTGCGGGTCTCTTCAGCCCATACGCGATCAATTTCCGGATCCGGCTTATCAAGGTCGGTCAGGATCACGTCCACCAACCTCAGTTTTTCAGTATCCGGCAAGGAATGGATCTCCAAAGCAAGCTTTTCGGCATTTCTTGTCATATCAGCGCCTCCTCAACTGTAGCATAGTAAAATACAGCTATACTCCTTGTCCAGCATGATTTTATTATAATCTTTTTTCTTGTATCGTGCTCAGTGTTTAGGGGAGTCAATTTATTGCAATAAACTCTGCAAATTGGTCCACACCTTGAGGAGCACTCAACTCGATTGGCAAGGATGAATCTGCGATAGTCCATAAGGTATGGACCCGATGTGTGGACTGGATGCCATAAAAAAACCACCGGAACAAATAATTTTAAGTGATTTTACCGGGGCAGAACTTTTGTCCCGGAACCGAAAGAGGCTCGGAGGGCCTGATTAAGTGGATAAAATTGCGTTGGATTGTGATAACTACGGTTGAGGCCTCTGGTACCCTTCACACCCAACGCAACTCCATTGCCATTCCCTGCCGCCGCCCTTCTGCCACATACTGTAATCGCCGCTGCCTGCCGCGCCGATAGGATGATTCATCCTTTCGGTGTTTACGTCCGATAACG
Source organism: Nitrospirota bacterium (assembly GCA_015233655.1). Lineage (GTDB taxonomy): Bacteria > Nitrospirota > Thermodesulfovibrionia > Thermodesulfovibrionales > Dissulfurispiraceae > JADFXI01. The sequence continues at coordinate 20,357 of JADFXI010000046.1, forward strand.
ATAAAAATCATCTTTGACCTTGCATTCATGCCCAGTAAAAGGAGGGCAGACAATGAAAACAAAAGTAAACCCAGAATTGTCATTAGAGATGCGAAGGGAAGTGAGCGGGCAGGTTAAAAGAATTTGATTTGCCCCATAATCCCTCAAACCATTGCCGCCTTCTCATCGCCATGCATAGCTTCAAAATACGCCTATTGCCCTCTTTGATCAAATACCCGCCAGTAGCAAAAATCTTGTAGCGCATCGTCTTCAGAGTTGGCTGCACTTTGCTGCATACTACCACCTGCCTGAAAAGACTCATCAGGTTATACGCAAGCATGACACAATTCATAGATGCCTCAGTGGCACTGAAACTCTGCATATTGAAACTGTCAGCACCAAAGTCATACTTCAGTTCCTTGATCCGGTTCTCCGCATCTGCACGCATCCGATAGATTTTCCACACAAGATGGG
>JADFXI010000047.1 GCA_015233655.1 Nitrospirota bacterium
AGACTGAGTAGCTGTTGTCGGCAACGTAATGAGCATGAAGTTTTTTGTTCCAAAACTTCCGGCGCAAAGTGTACCGTAACCGGTAATAGCCACGGTGACATCTCCCACAGTAGGGTCAGGATGCAGCACAGTAGCTGCATTCAGGCTTGTAGTAAGTTGGTTTATATTTGCTATTTGGCCATTGGGAGGCGAGTTGGTATCGCCCGGAAACATGCCTTTTCTGTCATAGTACGTCATCATGGGCACCTGCCACTGGTTGATTAAATTAGCGACCTTCTTTGCCTTCGCATTGTCAATCAAATCCTGGCCCTTCAGTACCGCCCCCAGTATTATGCCGATTATCACAAGCACAATCGACAACTCAATCAGCGTAAAGCCTTTCTGATTTTTGAATTTTTCCATCATAACGGCCTCCTTATTCAGGCAACTCTTTTTTATAAAGTAATATTTTGAACAATCATTTTTCCAGCAACAATAATAAGTATAATATAATATGTCGCCGTTTTTCCATCTAACTTTAACGTATTGACCGGATTAGGGCCTCTTTTCTTGACTAACTTGTTTTATATGCCTTATCATTTGCTGGCAGGGGGCTGATTATGAGAACAACGATATTGGTTCTGATGACTTTTCTCATGTGTTCCTTGCCATCTATGCTCAACGCCTTCTGTTTTCAAGATGCAGGGCAAAAGTATGCCATAAGTCCCGTGCTTCTGGAATCCATAGCAAAAGCGGAATCAAACTTTGATCCGAAAGCAATAAACAGGAACAAGAACGGCTCTGTAGACATGGGCCTTATGCAGGTGAACTCATTCTGGATCAAACCCCTGGGCCTGGACATCAACAAACTCATGGGCGACTCCTGTTATAATACGATGGCTGGAGCGCGGATATTAAGGCAGTGCATCGACCGCCACGGTTATTCCTGGGAAGCGGTCGGATGTTATAATGCTGTCAGCATAAACAAAAAAAAGACCTATTCGTGGAGAATATTCCGGCAACTCAAGTCAGAAAATAGAATGATAAAAGCTGATGAAAACCGACAAAAAACGGACATGCAAGGGACTTCCTCTCTCTCTTTCAGGGCGTGGGACATCCTTGATAATTCGTTCGGACGCGATTCGCAAAGCGTGGCCGGCAGAATACAATGAGCCTTCTTGCGGACCTGCTTTCAAAGGTAAAGCATGACGGATTCAAAGGAGATGTGCCTCCTAATCTTAAGCAGGTGGTAGCTGACTCTGCAAAGAGGTCCGCGAACACAAGAAAAGTTGTTCTTCTGTCAGTACTGATGCTGGTAGCAGTTATAACCGGCTTTGGTTCAGTTTATTTGCTTAAGACTTTCGTAAAGCCCGCTCCTGTGCCGCCGGTTGCGTCCTTTCCGCAGCCCGGGGACGCGGCAAAAACCGCATCTCCGGCAGTGACGACGCCTGCGCCTCCTCCAATCCCTGCAGTAACAGCTTCAGCTGCTGCTACGGCCCCATCTCAGTCTGAGCCGGCAGCGCAGGTCAAACCGGGACACAAGAAGAGTCCTTCGGCCAAGACAAAGCCGTTGCCTTCCAGCTCAACCGAAGACCAGACACCGCCTGCACAGGAGGGACAGGACAAATCACCTGCAGTTAAGGCCCACAAACATGCCATCAAAGAAACAGCCTCTTCCCCGAAAGAACAAAAACAGACAGGACAGCCTGCGGGTGAGGAGATCGAAAAGAAAGATATGTATCTATACGCTGCAAAGGCCTCCGAAGCCAGGAAAGACTACCAGCAGGCGCTCGCAAATTACAAAAGGGCCCTGGATGCCGATCCGGCCAGTTCCGGCAATTATATTATCATGAACAACATCGCCGGCATCATGATTCAGCGGGGCTTATATGACGAGGCGCTGCGCTATGCAGGCAATGCCCTGATTATCAAAGAAGATTATGTGCCCTGCCTTGTTAACATGGGCATTGCGTCCATTAAGCTGAATGATACTAAAGAGGGAGAGAAATATCTTTCCAAGGCGTTGGCACTGGACTCATCGAACAGGAATGCCCTGATAAATCTGGCGCTGCTTCATGAGAAAACTGCAGAGTATGACAAGGCCTATTCACTTTATTACAAAATGGCTGAACTGGGCGACATACGTGGATACTTCGGTCTGGCGCGCATTGCAGAGAAAAAAGGCAGCAACCCCGATGCCGCGCGCATCTACCGCGAGATACTTTCAATGAATAATCTGGACCCTGCTCTCAGAAAGATGGCGGATGACAGGCTTTCGCAACTCGAAAAATAGTCCGCGCGCTATTCTTCTTTAACCACATCAGCTGAGATCCAGCATTCCCTGCCTGAGGCATCATTTACTTTATACCATTTCTTGCCTGCGGCATCAGACGATTCCGCAAGCACCTCAAAAGACTTGCCCCTTGGGGCCGAAGTAGCCGCCTCTGAAGCAAAAGAAGGGGCCGGCCTCAGCTTGGCAGACTCTACGGCCACAACTATCCTTCTGCGGACCTCCGAAGGTGACGGACTGGCCTGTACGCCTTTTGGCTCCGGATTCTGAGGCGGGGTCTGACTGCTTGTGACTATCTCAACCTTTACCGGCATGTCCTCTTTAATTGGCTTGGACGGCACGGCTTTCGCCGGCCCGCTGGGAGGAATAGAAATCATGCCTGTCCCAAACGCTGCAACGACTGCCAGCACGGCAAGCGCAACCAAAAATACCGCCAGCACGGGTTTCGCGCCAAATCGCGTCCATCTCCCTGAGTTGCTGTTCATGGTGTCATCCAAAAGGTGCCGTGTAGCATAGCCTATATGACGTTTCCTGACGTTCCTGCTGACATCCAGGTACGCGGCCATCATCGCCCGCGATGCAATGAGGTTTATAAGACGGGGAATCCCCTTGGACCTTTTAAATAGCAGCTTCCTGGCGCCTTCCTCAAAAATTACCGAACCCTTTCCGGCTTTTATCAGACGGTAATTGATATAATCCGAGGTCTCGTTCATCCCCAGTGGTTTCAACGCCGCGCGCAGCGTTATCCTCTGGTTCAATTGTCTCATCGCTGAAGTCAGCAGACGGTTTCTTAATTCGGGCTGGCCTATCAGGATGATCTGGAGCAGCTTCTCCTTATCGGTCTCAAGGTTCGACAGAAGCCTCAGTTCCTCGAGCGTCTCATCAGGCAGGTTCTGCGCCTCATCAACAATAATTATTACCCTTCTGCCTGCAGAAGAATGCTCGACAAGGAAGTCCCTGAAGGATTTAATTACTTCATTCTTGTTCTTTGTATTCAGCGTTATTTTCAGGTCTTCGATAAGGGCCAGCAAAAACTCTTCAGGCGAGAGGCGGGGCGTCATGATAAGCGCTATCTCCGCCTTGTCCCTCCAGTTATTGATAAAGACCTTGAGGATAGTGGTCTTGCCGGTGCCGGGCTCGCCGGTGGCGAGATAAAAACCTTCTTGCTGCTCTACCGCATAATTCAGCGACGAGAGGATTTCATTATGTTCATGAGAAGGATAAAAATAGAACGGATCAGGCGTAAGCCTGAAGGGGTCTTCCAGCAGATTGAAAAAATCAAGGTAGTCCATTCTACATCTTCCCGAATTTTGAGACGAGATCATAAATCGGAAGCATAAGCCCGATAACTATGAACGCGAACATGGTACCGACAACGCCGATGACAATCGGCTCCACCATCTTGCCGAGCTTCTCGGCTATGTCGTCCAGCTTATTGAGATAATAAGTCGACAGGAAGCCGAACTGATCATCGAGGCTTCCGCTCGTCTCGCCGATGCCGACCATTCGAATTACCATTTGAGGGAATTCTTTAAGTTTTTTCATCGAATCGGCTATGCTGTTACCTTCAGATACGCTCTCCCTCAATTTCAACACTCCCCTCTTGAAAACATCGTTGCCTATGAGTTCTGAAACTATCTCCAGGGAACGGTCTATCGGTATGCCCGACATGACAAGTATCCTCATCTGCTCGGAAAAGAGCGCAAGCATCTTATTATATACCACCAGCTTGACTATCGGCAGCCTGAGCCTGAGCGCGTCCACATAATATCTTGTCTGTTCATTCTGCTTCAAAACGGTAAACGCAATAAATATCACGACCGGAGAGAGCGGTATGACAAACCAGAAAACTTTCATAAAATCGCTGATATGCATGAGGATACGCGTTATCAGAGGCAGCTTGACTCCCATGTCCTTAATAGTCTCCACAATCTTCGGCAGGACATAGGCCAGCCAGAAAGTCAGTGCCCCGAGGGTCGTCACAATGGCAAACGCAGGATAGATGAGGGCCCTCTTGATCGCCTGTGCAAGGTTTTCCATTTTCTGCAGATGGTCAGCAACGTCCGCAAGGCTTTTGTCTAACCGGCCCGTATCTTCACCGACCCTTACGAGCCTCACAAGTATGGAAGGAAATGCCTCTCTCTGGAAATCGATAGCGTCCGAGAAGCGCGTGCCTGATTCTATCCTGCTCTTCATGTCGCTGACGATGGCCTTGAAATTCTTGTCTTCGAGGGTATCCATGATGTCTTCAAAGGCCGATATAATGGGTATGCCGGCCTTCAGCATAACGGAAAGGTTGTTGGTAAATTCTATGACAACCGGTCTTTTTATCTTGCGCCCGGAAAAAAATCTTTTCATAAGAACAACTGCGGAGCTGGCCTGCCTGACATCGAGGATACTGAGTCCCTTCGAGGAGAGATCTTCAAAAGCGGCATTGATGTCTTCAGCCTCTGTCATGCCGCTTGTCATGGTGCCATCAGAGCTTATGGCCTTATACATAAAATAGTTCATCCGGAAACTCTCATCACTTCATCGAAAGTAGTTAACCCCTCAGCCGCCTTCATCAAAGCCGATTTATGGAGCGGTAACATGCCCTTTTTCACCGCATCTGCCTTTAGTGCGATAATCGATGCGCCTGAATAGATCATTTCCCTGATATCATCATCCACTATTAGTATCTCGCCCACGACGCTCCTGCCGGCATATCCGGTGCCGTTGCATTTGAGACACCCCTGGCCTTTAAAAGCAGAGGCAACCGTGAGGCCCTCTTCTCTAAAAACAGCCGCTTCCTGCTCGGTGAGGGTATATTCCTTTTTACAGTACTTGCATATCTTCCTGATCAACCGCTGGGCCATGATGGCGAGCAGGGCGGACGACATAAGAAATCGGTCAACATTAAGGTCGAGAAGCCTCGGGATGGCAGTTACGGCATCATTGGTATGCAGAGTTGAAAGAACAAGGTGACCGGTTATCGAGGCCCTGATAGCTATTTTTGCGGTATCCTCGTCTCTGATTTCGCCGAGCAGCATGACGTCAGGGTCCTGTCGCATGAAGTTCCTGCCTGCAAGCGAAAAATCATAACCCACTTTTTCATTCACCTGTGTCTGCTTGATAAGGCTAAGCTTATATTCGACAGGGTCTTCGACAGTAATGACGTTGCGTTCCAGCAGGTCTATTTCTCTAAGCGCGGCGTACAGGGTCGTAGTTTTACCGCTGCCGGTAGGTCCTGTAATAAGTATTATGCCGTTGGACTTCTGAAACAGCATCTTAATCCGGCCGGTATTGACTTTATCAAATCCCAGCTTGTCGATCCTGAGCAGCGATGCCGAACCCGCAAGCAGACGCATGACAACATCTTCGCCATACACGGTCGGCACAGTCGATACGCGGATATCGTATGTCTTGTTCAGCACCGTAAATCTGAAAGAACCATCCTGCGGAAGCCGCTGTTCAGCTATATCAAGCTGGGAAAGTATCTTGATCCTGGATACGATACCGGCATGTGCGGCCTTTGGAATACAATGTCCGAATTGCAATACGCCGTCGACACGATAAAAAATATGCACAACACTCGCTGTAGGGTTAACATGAACATCAGTTGCATTTTTTCTGATGCCATCGGTTATTATCAGGTCCGCGAGGGCAGTGACCGCAGCGCCTGAGGCTGTGTCTGCGGTCTTTATCTCATTGATTAAGGAATCCATGCGCTCGCGGATAGGGTTCCGCAGGAAGAAGTAGGCCTTTTCAAGAGAATCACGGAAACCTTCGGCATCGACTATAAATACCTTGGGGGCCTGCTTGGTCATTTTCGTTACCGTATCTATGGCCAGCACGTTGCTGGGATTAGTAACGCCTATGCTAAGCATGCCGTCTTCTATATCAAGTGGAATAAAGCCTATCTTCTCGGCCAGTTCTTTGGGTATCGCCCTGAGAGCATCTTCGGTGATTACGTAATTATTCACATCTATGTATTCGAGGTTGAACTGTTCGGCCAAGGACTGGGCCAGCTCTGCCGACGATACAAAGCTGAGATCAATAAGAGTGTCGCCGAGCATGTCGCCCGTGACTTTCTGCTGGATAAGCGCAATGTGCAACTGCCGGTCATCAAGGAATCCCCTTGATTTAAGCAAGTCGCCAATTCTTATTGCCGATGCCATTACGCCACCTTATTTAGCAATTATTACCGGCTGCAGCACCACCACAAGTTCTGTCCTGCTTTCAGTTTTATCAACATTCGTAAACAGCTTACCTACATACGGGGCGTCACCGAGCCCCGGCATCTTGTTATTCTGGAGGCTTTCAGACTTCGATATAAGCCCGCCTATAATGACCATCTGACCGTCTCTCACCTTGACAGTGGTGCTCAGTTCCCTGAGGTCAACGGTGGGCAGCGATATCTGGGTCTGGTTTCCGGTCTGGCCGACGCTTGTGTTCGTGAGTTGAACAAGATTGGAAATGATAGGAGTAATAGTCAGTGATATCTCGCCATTATCATTAATGAATGGTACTATGCCGAGAATAATCCCTGAAAGTACCGAACTGGTGCCGATGCTGAATGTCGTTACGGGATTTGCCGTATTCGTCGGAGTTGATGTAGACACGTTTGAGATAAAGGTCTGGCTCCTTCCTACGCTCAGTAGGGATGTCTGACCGTTCATTATGTTCACTCGCGGATTAGAGAGTGTCCTCACCTCGCCCTGCTGCTGCAGGGCCTGGAGCAGGGCAGAGAAATTAGAGCCTGTAATGTTCACTTTAAAAGCAGGCATGGCCGAAGTGACCACTGATGAAAAACCCGACTGGCCTATTGCTAGAGGCCCCACGCCGCGCCAATTCTTGAAGGCCTGAGCCCAGTCTATCCCGTATTTAAGTCCGTCCGATAACTGGACCTCTATAATCTTGGCTTCGATAAGGACCTGCCTGTTTATTACCTTTTTAATGGCATTAATGTATTGTTCCACACGGTCGAGATTCTGCTTCGAGGCGGTCACAACAATCGTGCCTGTCATCCTGTTGACTGTAAAATTCTGTTGCACAGGCGCTGCTGCCTGCTGCTGGGCAGCTGGTTGGCCCTGGGCCGGCGCTGCCGGCGCAGCAGGCGCAGCAACAGGCTGCCCCAGGATAACGGTAAGAGATTTCTCAACAGCGTCCCAAAAACTGAAAGCCGCTGCGTCGTTCTTTGAGCTTTGAGTCACACTTCCTTTTAAACTTCCGGCGCTTGACGAACCGCCTGACGAACCGCTTCCGCTGGAACTCGGGATGCCGGCCAGCGCGCTGCCGATTATGTCTCCTCCTACATCAACATTGTAGCTCTGTATTACGGAGGGGCGACCCAGCTCGAATATTCTCGTATCCTGGGCCTTCACGACAAGCATGTTGTTAGTAATGGTATAAAAATAATCCACAGAAGAAAAAATGGTATTTAATGCGTCTTCAGCACTTACATTTCTAAGAGTCATGGTCACAGGTGTTTCGGGCGACACCCCCCTTTCCATAACCAGGTTAAGTCCTGTAGCTTCGGCAATCACATAGAGCACGTCCCTTAGTGCGGTGTTCCGGGCTACAACATCCACAATCCTGGTTTTCAGTGGAGACACATCCTCGCTGGCAGGCACAAAATCCGGCATGGCAGGCTCTTTAACAATTGGTTCCTCAGGCTTTACATTGTATACGTCTGCCGGGATGGTCACTTCCCGCTTCAAGTTCTCGGCTGCGCAAGAAAACAGAAGGCAGGAACAGAATACGGAAGAGAGAAGCTTGTTTATTCTATTTTGAGCCATCTTGACTCCTTTTTGTCCCTTAATAATACTCTGTTTTTTTCAATTATCTCAACACGGCTACCATTTATCATATCACCTTCTCTAACCACAATGCCATTGATTATGGCCCTCTCACTACCGCCGTTCGCAAGGATGAACGACACGACATAGGAAGCCTGCTGAAGCGACGGAGGTTCCGGCGTCTTCTGAGACTGACCGGGAGCAGGAACCGGGGCCACTTGTGAAAGGGGCGTGGCAGGATAATCTTTCTTCTGTGCCGACTGAGCGATAGCTATTTTTATAGGACTCTCAAGACCCACAGCAACAATCGGCTGCCGTATGCTGACTGCCGGGACCGCTCCTGCAGCAAAAGAGGCAAGGTCTTTTTCTGCTGCAGAAAGCGGGGGGACAAATTTTATCGACCTCAGGTAGAAGAGTACCGCTGCAGCTATGACGATCGGCACGCTTATTAAAAGAACTATTCTCCTGTCCATCACAACCCCCATTCAGCAGTTATAGCATACAGCGTTTTCAGATCAATCTTTTCGGCGCATCTCACTCAGCAACTTATTTCATCGCTTGGGCATGCGCAGCGCGCCCCTAATGTCATACTGCAGCTTATCTTGTGACGGTGTAATGCTAACATTTGTAATGGAGAAAAAAGGAAACCGCATGGACTCAAGGTAACCGACAGTATTTACCAAATCAGTATAATCCCTGACCCCCGATCTCATCGTTACAGGCAAGCTCACTTCATCGCCCTTTCGGTCGATATTCGACACGGTTATCTCGGCGTCCTTAGCCCTCTCCTTCATATCATCGATACGCTCCAGCAACGCAACTTCGGGTTGAATGGAAAAAACACCGGGAGGCACAATAGCCTTAATGCCGGATAGCGATGAGTCCACCAGCCGGTTTGCGTCCCTCACCTGCATGAGATTGAGGCGGGCCTTTTGAAGAGTATCCACTGCAATTGCCAGCGAGTCCCTGTATTTGCCGGAAAGGATGACGGCTGACAAAATGATGGTAAAAACAAGTCCGGCAGCGAGGCAATAAAATGCCGCTATCTTTATGCGCCCGCCTGTGCTCAAATTATTTGTCACGGTACTGAATCTCCACATGAAAATTCCTGCTGTTTATGTCCATGCCGTCAGACGAGACGGTAACTCCCTTGAGGGCCTTGATTTCATCAATAAGAGCCCTGTAGTGCCTGTTCGTATCCGCAAACTTCCCTGCCTTCAGACTGCCGTTTAACTGCATATTCAGCACGCCGGCAGCGGCGGTAACGCTTGCAGAATTGAGTTGCAGGGCATCCCCGCGCAGCGTCTTCACCGAGGACAGCGAAATCAGGGCCGCCTGAATATCAGGCACGGCATTTATCGTGTTCACAAAACTTATCATCGGCAAATATTCCCCAAGCTGCCTGGTGAGCATCTCATAGCTCTGGCGGTTGGACACCATATCTCTTATGTCAGTCCTGAGCATAACGGCTTCTCTTTTCAGGCGCAGGATTTCCGTAACGTCCTTTTTCAAATGCCATAATCCGGCCAGTGACAGAAAAATGAAAAGAGCGGCAAAAGAATTGACTATTTTTTTTTGCATCGCCAAAAGGGCGTACTGCCGCGGAAGCACGCTGATACTGTCTGTTTCTCCGCCAGGCAGGACCGCCGCAATAGGGGCCAGATAATCGGTGGCATCTTCCCTGCCTGCCTGGATGCTGGAGGGCAAAAGCACGCAAGAAGCGGGGACCGCAAAGCTCATCGACGCATCATAGTTGGTACAGACGTTGCTAAGCAGGAATATTGATGCCGGAGTCATCCTCAATGTCTGCCTGCAGTAGTTCACGGTCATATTGATATCATGAACATCAAGGTCGTGTATGCCGGCCTCCATGGCCTGGGCCGTCCTGATGAAATGGATTTTTCCTTTTTTCACCAGAAACAGGGTCTTGTTAAGACCTACTTCCGCAATACATAACTGTGGTTCATCCTGTTCCACGTCCAGCACATTAATCAGCCTGGACAATGCTGCGGCGAAAGGGTATATATATTTCACCGTCTTTTTGTACTTGTCAAAACGCTGTATAATCTGCAACAGATCAACATTGTTTACCGCAAAGAAAAATACCTCTTTGACCCTCCTGCCCTCGCGCACTGTTTCGCCAAGAACAGTATAGGAAAAAGAGAACTCTTTCAGCTCGGGATTTTTCTTCCTTATCTCCGACTCGACAATCCGTCCCAGGTATTTGTCTTTGGCAGGGGGCAAAGTCAGCAGGTCGCTATAGGACACCTTGAAGTCGGATACTACGATAAATTCACGGGCCTTTTCACCCGCAAGAAAAGCGTCGAACTCCTCGTTTTTCAGCAGCAGCGTTTTCCTGATTCTTACGTTTCTGCCCTGGGTGGAGGCATATAATACCCTGACAGAATCATCTTCAAAACTGACTGCAATCCGGTTTGCCAAATGGGGACCTCTTATTAGCGTTAAACGGCAAATTATCAGCCGCTCGACACCGTATCAGGTGCTATTATATCACGGCCGGAACAAACCATGCTTTACCTACTTTAGGCCGGTTTCATAAGCTTTTATAAGGTATAATATAAGCATGATTACACTTAAAGAATTCCAGAAAATCTTCAAGGATGCGGATTTCGAAGAGGCGGATTTAAGAGACTTCTACAGGTCTGTCCGTAAAACTACGGTGCTGCTGCTCTTGGGCAAGCGCTCATTGACAGAGATTTTTCAACACGAGGAAAAGTGTCAGTGGCCAATTTTGCAGAAAATCGACGACCCTGATCTGCCGCTATACCGCGGGGCCGACAAAGCCCTTCTGGATGCCTTCATAAAAAGCATCGAGAATGAAAAAACGCTCAGGAAGCAGAAAAAACAGCTGGAAAAGGTCAAATACTGGAGCGCGCTTCAGGGAATTATAGAAGAACGGGCAGAACTGTACAGGAGTATTTTCAGCTTTTGCAGGAAAGACGACCTGCTCTGTGAGGCGGTCGCTGAACGGTATAAGCGGATTGCCGACCGAAAGACAAAAAAAAGACGCGCTGCATGGGGCATCGGGATAGGAGCAGGGGCCGCGGCAGGGGCCGCAGCAATATGGTACATCTCAAAGAAAGAAAAAAAATGAGCGGTCATTTTATTTTCCCCAGAGTACGTCCTAACTCCTCAAGGGCCTTACCCGCTTCAGAATATTTGCCCTGACCCATAAGGTTGCGGTATTGATCATAATATTGTACGGCAGACTTAATCAGGTCTTTGCCTGCAGGTTCGGCTTTAGCTGTGGTCGCTTTGGGGGCCTCGCGTGTATATCCGCCCGTAAAAAATTTGTTCAGGGCATCTTCGAAACTAGTGCCATAGGATAACTGGTCTCCAAACACAACCACGACCCTTCTCATTTCGGGCATTTTGCCAACCGAGGCCTGCAGATAAATAGGCTGCACATACATGAGCCTGTAGTTTGACAGGGGGATCGCGAGCAAGTTTCCAAACAGCACCGACGAACCCTGCTGGTTCCACAGAGTCAAATCTTTGCTGATGACCTCATCCTGATTGATCCTTATGCCTATCTGCAGAGGACCGTATACAAGTTTGTCTTTCGGGAACTTGTAAAGAATGAGCCCTCCATATTTTGCGCCGTCGCATCTGGCTATAAGCAGAGAGACCATATTGTTCCTCGGATTGGCTTTGTCTCCGGAATACGGAGAGAAAGGCAGGGCCAGCACGAACTCTTCAGTTTCACTGTCGGGCAGCCGAGAAATAAGGTAATAAGGCGCAACATGCGGCGCTTCTTCAGTCTTTGCAGCAGCCCGGGAGACTTCCCACGCATCTTCGCGGTTATAAAATACATGGGTATTATTCATGTGATATGTAGTGTATATGGAACTCTGGATAGTCAGCAGGTCCTCAGGGTATCTGACGTGCCGCTTTAATGATTCAGGCATTGCCGAGATGTCCAGAAACATTCCAGGGAAGGCCTTTGCATAGGCATGCACGACCGGGTCTTTCTTGTCGGAAATATAAAACGTCACGGTGCCGTCGTAAGCATCCACAACCACCTTTACCGAGTTGCGGATGTAATTCATACTGCCGTTTGATGCCGGCTGGGAATAAGGGTAAGTGTGTGCAGTTGTGTAAGCGTCCCAGATAAAGTAGATTCTGCCGTCGGCCACGACATTATAAATATCCGAATCATAAACAAGGAAGGGCGCAATCTCCCGGACCCTCGCACGAACGTCCCTGCGGAACATCAGGCGGCTTTCAGGGGTCAGCTCCTGGGTTGTGAACATCCTGATACCTTCAAACTTGAGGGCAAATGCCAGTTTACGGAGAAACGTATTGAGCTTTATACCACCCTTGCCGGCATAGTTATATTCCGCGTTTGCATCACCTTTAGGATAGTCGAACTCCCTGACCTTGGTGCCCACATATATCGGGTTGAAACTCTCCTCGCCGAAATAGATTCTGGGCTGGTCGAGTTTCAGTTCAGGATATGACGTGAGCGGCGGGATGTCTTTCAGGAAATAGTCGGGCAGCCCTTCAGGCCCGAACCTGTTGACAGGCGCGGCAACGGCCCCATAACCATGCGTATAAACCAGTCTGAGGTTCTGCCATGTCTTGGACTGAGGGGCCAGCCGCTCGACATTCAGCTCGCGCAGGGACAACATTGACTGTGCCATTTTCCCATTAAGCACGTATCTGTCTACCGCAACGTTGGAGAAATAATAGTAGAGACGCAGCGCCTGATTCTGATTGTTTGCAGCTTCCAGCACCTTTGGGTCCCATAGCCTGATACTGTCCACAATGGCTTTGTCATCTTTTGAGATAGGCCCGACAGAAGTATTGACAGGATAGTCTATCTCTGTAATTCCATCCAACCCATATGCGTCCCTTGTAAAAGCTATATTCCTTTCCAGGTATGGCGTTTCAAGAGGGAGTTCATTGGGGGACACCCTAAAGTGCTGAAGGACCTCGGGAATAACACCGACACCGAGTATTTTCACAACCAGGAACAACGCCACGCCTATAGCAAAAATAGATATCGTTTTGCTGGTCGACTTTGCGAAAGCCGACATCATAAATGCGACTGCGCAAATCCCGAGAACAACGATCAGTATGTTGTACGCAGGCAGCTGAACATTCAGGTCCGTCCAGCCGGCGCCGAATACCACACCACGATGCGAATACAACAGCTCCCACCTGCTTACGAGTGTGTTGAGCATTATGATTAGGGCACCGGCAACGGACAGTAAGGAGAGGTGGGTTATCAGCCTGTGAAGAAACGGCTCTACCAGCGACTTGAAAGAGATTCGCCTCAGGTTGCCATATTGCTCATATAAAGCGCCGCTCCCGAAAAACAGTCCTTCCAGAAAATACATTGCCGCAGTCAAAATAACGCTGTAAAAAAATACACTTTCAGCAAAACCTGCAAGAACGTTTATGAAAGGCAGAGTAAAAACATAAAACCCTACGTCCTTGTTAAAGACCGGCTCCATTTTTCCAAACAGCCCTGCGTTCTGATACAGCATCAGTTCGTTCCAGTAAACAGACGCTCCCAATCCGAATATAATAAAAGCGAACACCTGTGCCAGAATGCCCCACTTCATGAGCAAGGCCCTGCGCGGATTCCGGACATGCTCAGGGTTCGCCTTCTTAAAAAAGTAATTCCATGTCACAACAGTAATCAGGCCGCAGAAAGCGGCAAACAAACCGCCGGCTGAGAAGAGCGCTATTTTCACAAGTATCAGTTTCCAGAAACGCTGCGTATAGCCGACTTCCTGAAACCAAAGAAATTCCGTATAGATGTATTCGCTCAGATAGATGCCCTTGTAGACTACTATCCCGGACAGAGCAAACAGGGCCGTCTTTACGTATTCCCTCCTGCCCGCTGTCCGGAATGCCGGCAGGAAGAACAACAGACATACGGCAGCAAGTATTATCAGATCCAGCACACATTCCTCCCTATAGAGCCATGTCTAATCATACAGCAAACAAACGGTACTATGCTACACTACCTTATTATGTCCTATAAAACCTTTTTGTCGTGTTTAACTGTATTTTTCTTGCTCGTTAGTTCCTGTAGCGCAAATAAACTTAAAGCTTTCAGGGAAACCCGTGTTGCCCTCTATACAGTTGTTACCATCACAGTGTATGCCGATTCCGAACAGAAAGCAAAAACTGCCATCGATGCTACCTATAGCGAGTTGGACAGGCTCGGCAGGCTTCTGAACTTTTATTCTGAAGACAGTGAGGTATCGGCCATCAACAGGTACTCGGGAATAAAGCCGGTAAGAGTTTCAGAAGATACGGTCGATATCATTCAGAGGGCGTTATATGTGTCTCGCTGTACTGATGGGGCCTTTGATATGACCATAGGCCCCATCGTTAAAATGTGGGACTTTGAAAAAAAAATAGTGCCTGATAAGAAAAGCGTGGGAGAGAAATTAAATCTTGTCAATTACCGCAACGTCGTCATTGATAAAGCCAACTCCACAGTTTATCTGAAGAAAATGGGGATGCAGATAGATTTAGGAGGCATAGAAAAGGGTTATGCTGCCGACAGAGCTGTTGAAATATTGAAAAAAACAGGCATATCGGCAGGCATTATTGCGGTGGGAGGCGAAGTAAAGCCTTTTGGATTGAAGCCGGATGGCGGCCCCTGGAGAGTGGGCATCAAAAACCCTGATCAGAAAAATAAAGACGACGAATTAATCGCCATAGTGAAACTCTCGAACAAAGCCATCTCCACATCCGGGGGGTATGAGAAATACTTCATAAAAGATGGTCGGCAGTACCATCATATCCTGGACCCTGCAACAGGATATCCTGCATATAAGTGCCGGAGTGTGAGTGTAATTGCGGACAATGCCCCCGACGGTTTTCCCACAGGGATATTTGTTCTAGGTCCTGTAAAAGGCATGGAAGTCCTTAAAAAGTACGGCCTCGAAGGCGTAATAGTCGACAATAACGGTGAAATATTGGCTACAAATGGGATAAGAGACAAGCTGGAGATTCTGCGTCCCCACGCTGGAGGAGGCAGGAAATGAAATATCTTAATCTGACGCCGGTCAAGTTAAGTCTGTTTCTCATCATTTTTCTGACATTTTGCGGCACTGGATATGGTGAAATATCGTCCGAAAGTAAAGGGCCCACATCTGCTGCATCGGCAGAGATCAAGACCAGTTCAGGCGGCGCATGGCCTATGTTTCATCACGATGCCCAGCACACAGGACAAAGCTCCTATAATGGTCCTCAAAACAATACTCTGAAATGGAGCTATACCCGCAGTGATATTAATAACGGTTCGTCATTTGAAAGTGCCAGCCTCAGTCTAGATGGAAGCACGATCTATATAGTTGCCGCCAAGACCCTTCTGGCTTTAAGCACTGCAAGCGCACAGCTGACATGGAGCTATTCCCTGGGCGGAGGAGGCGCAACGGCAGTAGGATCCGATGGGACAGTATACGCGGTCGGAGGCACCTGGCTATATGCGTTTACATCTTCAGGCACCTTAAAATGGACTTTTGCCGTAGGCAGTCAGGACCAGAATGTAAACATTCACGGGGAACCCTGCATCGGAAGCGACGGCACTATTTATATCGGCTCATGGGACACATATGTATATGCCGTCAAGCCCGATGGCAGCCTCAAATGGAAATATAAGACAGGCGGCTCAATCGCACCTCTCGCCTCTCCTACCTTGAGTGCTGATGGCTTGACTGTTTATGTCGGCAGCGGCGATGCAAATGACGTAACTGATGGGACAGTATACGCCCTGAATACTTCTGACGGAAGTCTTAAATGGAGCAAACAAATCGATTCTATGAGAGCAAGCGGCGCTGTAGTGGGACCGGATGGAACTGTTTATGTCAGTGGAGGCACTAGTGTCTTTGCTTTCAGCCCAAATGGAACGCAATTGTGGCGCTCGACTATGGGGACTGCCGGCAGTTTGACTCCTGCCCTTGCCTCAGCCGGCATCATATATTCCGGCACTTCCAGCGACGGCAAGTTGTATGCTTTGGATGCCACAAATGGCCAGACAAAGTGGTCGTACCAAACAGGACAAAATCCTGCTTACACCTCTGACATACACAATCCGCAGTACGGTGTTTTAACTGCGCCGGTCATCGGGGCGGACAACACTGTTTACGTAGGAGCGATGGATGGCAAGATGCATGCCCTGAAATCTGACGGCACCCTGCTCTGGACGTACTCGACCAGTCTGCATATTGCCGAGAACTGCCCTGTTATAGGTCCTGACGGAACACTTTATTTTAGTTCGACTGACGGATATTTTTATGCGGTCAACCCGAACTCGGGTACGACATCACCTTCTCACACGCTAACCGCACCTTCAGGCACGACGGTATATCGCGGCAGTACCTATGGGCCTATGGTTTCCAATATTACCAATAACGCCAGTTCGAGCACATCGCTGAATTTGTGGGCCGGGGTCTATACTCCGAAAGGCAGCTGGGTTGACACTGTAACAGCTTCTTTGACGCTTACAGCAGGGCAAACACAGAGCAAGAGCGATATTATGAGATTTATTCCTTTGAATGCCGACACAGGCGCTTATTATTTCTGCGAATACCTGTATGATTCAAGCTGGAAAGAAATCGACGACCAGTGTGTCAGCTTTACAGTATCGGGCCAATAGTAATAAATGTCTATCTGCCGGATTCGATGAGAAATTGCACCAGCGCTGTCGCGGCTATTGCCGCTGTTTCCGAACGAAGAATGCGCTTCCCGAGTGTGGTCCCTGCGATGCCGTTGTCTTCGGCCTTGCGGACCTCATCGTCGGCGAATCCGCCTTCGGGTCCTATGAATATATGAACAGCCTGTGTCCGGTCTACTGCGCCAAGTGCTTCTGAAAGCCCTATGCCGCCGCGCTCCCTGAAGAAAAAACCGTTCACCTTTTTACCTGCAAGTATGGCGTCAAGCGATTCCGGGTCGCGTATGGCCGGAATGACCGCCCTTCCGCACTGTTCAGCGGCCTCTTCGGCAATTGCATGCCACCTCTTCATCTTCCTGGTCTCTTTGACAATGCTGCGTTCTGTCACAAGAGGAACAATTTCAGCAACGCCGAGTTCAGTCGCCTTCTGGATGACCAAATCCATTTTCTCGCCTTTCAGCATGCCCTGGCAGAGGACCAGCGGGACTTGCAGTTCCGCGTTTAATACAAGGTCTCCCGTGATATTGATATAAACATCTTTCTTCATAATGGAAACAATCCGGGCCTCATATGCGCCCCCTCTGCCGTCTATGACCGTCACAGCATCATCTTTTTTGCACCTGAGGACAGACAAAAGGTAGCGGGACTTTTCAGGCGGCACCTTCACATGCTGCCTCGCCGCAATTATTTCAGGAAGAATAAATATGGTCATAGAATATTTTTAAGAATAATTTAAACTCTCCTATATAATAAGTTCGTTTTTATTATACTTTGGGATTTCTTAACACGCAACAAACGCAGGCGTGAGCATTGGCAAATGAATAGTGACGATGGGATGCCGAATAAAATTATTTAAGCTTCTTCGGCGGAATTTTACTCTTTGGGAGTAACATGCCATTCTGAAGTGCCATTATACATGCCACAGACCTGTTCGAACAACCAAGCTTCTGATAAATACGGTCGAGATGGCTGTTGACTGTTCCAGGGCTTATATTTAAGATCTCCGCAATCTTCTTGTTGGAAAAACCTTTTGAGAGATATCTCAGAACTTCGGTTTCTTTATTCGTAAGCGTGCTCTGCTCACGATCCGAGCTGCTCTGACTGTGTCTGAGAAACGCTATTGCCCCTTCTTCAGGAAGTTTCATCATACTGATATCTATTTCGCCATATCTGAAATTATGCAGATGATTTGCGCCGATTTTTATCCATTGGACGAAATCGTCTTTCAGGAGATCTTTCTCTACTATAAACTCATCGGCGTTGGCATTAAACCAGTGTTTCCCCTTAGCATCGATGAAGATCATTGGTTCACTTTCTATCGACTCACTCAGCTGTGTCAAGAAAGTTTTTATTTTGGCTTTTATTTGGTTATTGATTTTGTTCATAATTTATATATGTTCTGTTATAGATAACACTATTTCGGAAAATATCACATCTATAATTTGGGAGAGGACCTAATCCTATTACAATTATATAAGAAAACACTTATATTGCAATTCATCATAGTTAAATTCATGACCATAATGAATTGCACAAGAAATATTTAATTTTGCAAATATCTCCCATTTGGGAATTGGCGAAGCGTCAGCGAACATTCTATACTATTGTCTGTGAATAAGTTGAAAAGGATCTCCGGCGAATGAACGCAGGGAATGCGGTGCATCACGCCAGCCATTAAGGATTCGGTCAATTGAGGTAGAAACGGTATGGCATATGAAGCTGACAAGGATACTATAAAACAAACGACAGCATGCCAGAAAAATTTCCAATGCCTGAGTGATGAGGGCTGGAAGCCCTGCACCATCAGCGGAATAATAGCAGAAAATTTTCTTGCAATTGAACTCCGGTGCGATGTCAGACAGTGCAATTACTGTGTGTCATTCGGTTTCGGCTATTACTGCCAGTGTCCTGTAAGAAAAGAGATTTATTTAAAATACAGCAAATAACTTGAAAGTATCGGCTTGTCTTGAGAGGACAAACATAAAGCCATACAGCGTCCAATTTGCATTGGCTAGGCCCGATGCCACAGCGTTCTCGGCCATTCTTAACCGCTACCAAAACACCGACACGTCGCCCTTTGCTTGTATGGCTTTATTGTGAGCTTTTTAAACCTGAGACGCTTGCCCGAGCTCTACTTCTGCATTCGGATCTTCGGTAGATGTATCAGGCTTCCCTCTCGCTTCTGAGGGCTTGCTCACCACATCCAACACCGGCTCCAGAACTGTTGTCGTTTCTTCAGGCTCAACGTCTCAGGGATTTTGCTTCCCTTTCTTGATTTAATCATAGCTCTATTTGCGGGGTTTGTATAGCTATTAAAAATTGAGGCGAAGTTGTATACTTAAAAGATTAGTGGCCTGCGGTACTCCCTATGTCCCGACCTCGCTTATTTCAAAACGAAGTTATTAAGCATAAAAACTATTAGGGAAGCACAAAGACAATATATGCCGAAAAAATGCCAGCGGCCTCGCTCCAGCCAGTTTGAAAGCCACCGAAGTGCCAGAAGGCCTGATGCAAAGCTGAATACCATACCGAGAAGGCTGGGATAAAACAGGCCTGCGATGCCTGTCATATCGAGTGCGGATGAATGCTGCGCCTTGAGCAATCTCAGCACCTCGCGGACAATTACTGGCGGGGTAAGAACAACGGCAAGAGCAAAACTGAATTCCTCTGCCTTCATCTTTGAAATACCCATAAAGAGTCCGGCGGATATTGTAGCTCCGGAGCGGGAAAATCCGCGAAAGGGTAAACAGATCCCCTGCACTGCTCCGATCCCGCAAGCTTCCTTCAAGCCCAAAACAGCATTCTGTCCCGGCAGACGACGGCTTTTCATTCCCGCAATTATGATCAGCACTCCTACCACTGCCAGCGACGCCGAGATAAGAGAAAGGTTGCCGAAAATAAGTTCGATCTCCGCATGAGGTACGCCCTTCAACATGAACTTCTCGATTAGGTATTTAAGAAACAGGCCTATGGTGCCTGTGAGAAATGTAGCTGCTATAACAAGCTTTGCCGAAACCCACAAAATTTCCCGTGAAGCGAAAAAGCCTTTCTTCCATGAATTCCAGAAAAAGATGATTACTGCGAACATTGTGCCTGTATGAAGCATAACGAGGAGCAACGTCATTTCAGGACTGGTCGGGTCTAGCCCCATTAGCTTAGCGGCTACAATTACATGCGCGGAACTCGAAACCGGTAAAAGTTCTGCAGCACCCTGGATAGCTGCCAGAACAAGGATCTTCAACAGAGTCATTGGGAGCGACCTAGGCCGAGAACAAGTCTTTCAACTTGCTCTTGAATCCCCTGGACTCGTCAGTATTTTCCTCGCTCAAACTCGCGAACTCCTCGAGCAGCTCTTTCTGGCGGGCCGTCAGCTTCTTGGGGACATCGATATAGACGCTGACAATCTCGTCTCCCCTCTGGTGGGTCCCGATCCTCGGTATCCCTTTACCTTTAAGATGAAAGCTCTTGCCGGACTGCGTTCCGGATGGGACTTTCAGCTTTGCGGAACCATTCAGGGTGGGCACTTCTATTTCGCCCCCGAAAACCGCCTTGGGGAAAGAAATCGGCATCTGGCAATAGACATTAATGTCATCACGTTTGAAAAACGAGTGTTCCTCGAGAGTAATTACAACATATAGGTCACCGGCAGGGCCGCCGTAACTGCCAAAGTCTCCCTCGCCTCTCAATTTAAGGCGTGAGCCGCTGTCAACACCGGCCGGGATCTTTATTGAAAGTTCTTTCTGGACCCTGATCTTCCCGTTCCCGTTGCAATTACTGCAAGGGTTTGTGATTAGCCTGCCTGTTCCATTGCACTTGCCGCAGGTCTTTGAGACACTGAAGAAGCCCTGCTGAAAGCGTATCTGACCAGCGCCCTGGCACTGCGTACATGTTATCGGCGGCTTGCCGGGCTCTGAGCCGGTGCCTCCGCAACCCTCGCAGGATTGCCACCTCGGTATCTTTATCGACT
>JADFXI010000048.1 GCA_015233655.1 Nitrospirota bacterium
CTGTAAGACACACCGAATCATCGCTGCATATTAATGCCAATGTCGAGGATGCGCTATCTGTTTTGAAGCCGCTGCTGGAAGACCCCGGCGTTGCAAAGATAGGACACAATTTGAAATACGACATGCTGATTCTCAGAGCGGCTGGGGTCCGCGTAAATGGGGTCCTTTATGATACGATGGTGGCCTCCTATCTGCTGAACCCTGCAAAACCGGACCATAGCCTCGAAGATGTGGGAGGCGAGTATCTCAGCCACAGGAAACGCCCTTTTACCGAAGTGCTGGGCAAGCGCCGTTCGTTTGCAGAGGTCCCTCTTCATGAGGCTGCGCAGTATGCTGCTGAAGATGCCGAATTGGCGATGGAACTGAAAGAGGTCCTTTTTGAGGAACTGAAGGGCCGCGGACTCGAGCATCTTTATTTTGAGATTGAGATGCCGCTCATATACATCCTGACCGATATGGAAGAGGCCGGCGTCAAGATAGACAGCAAGCGTGCCGGAGAGTTGTCGCAGGAACTCGACAGTGAATTAGAGACGCTACAGTCAAATATTTATGCGCTTGCAGGCGGGGCCTTTAACATAAATTCCCCGCGTCAGCTAGCCAAGGTCCTTTTTGAGGATTTAGGGCTGAAACCGACCAGGAAAACTAAAACAGGTTACTCGACCGGTATGGACGTGCTCGAAGAACTCGCAAATAGCCACGAACTCCCCGGGAAGATCCTGAATTACCGGACTCTGTACAAATTAAAGACCACATATACGGATTCACTCCCCAAAATGGTCAATGCAAGAACGGGCCGCATCCACACCTCTTTTTACCAAACGGTTACGTCAACAGGAAGACTCAGCAGCAGCGACCCAAACCTCCAGAACATACCTATACGAGGTGAGTGGGGCGCGAGGATCAGAGAGATTTTTATTGCCGATGCAGGGCATGTGCTTGTGTCGGCGGACTACTCGCAGGTCGAATTGAGGATACTGGCACATATGAGCCGGGACGAAAGCCTTATAGACGCTTTCAGAAACAATATCGATGTTCATACCGGTACAGCTTCTGATATATTCGGGGTGCCGCTCGATGCTGTTACAGCCGACATGAGAAGGGCGGCAAAGGTCGTGAACTTCGGCATCGCTTACGGTATGAGTTCTTATGGCTTGTCCGACGCTCTTTCCATCAGCCCGAGGGAGGCGGCATTGTACATAGAAAACTATTTCAATAAGCATGCAGGAGTCAAGAGGTACATGGAACATACCGTCCAGACCGCGCGCCGGCAGGGATACGTTTCGACGCTGCTGGGCAGGACAAGGCCGCTGCCCGATATGGGCAGCTCAAATGCCGCGGTAAGGCAGCAGGCCGAGAGACTCGCCATCAATACCCCTATTCAGGGCACTGCCGCCGATCTGATCAAAATAGCGATGGTCCGTTTTTCAAAGGCGTTGCTGTCGGGGAAACTTTCGGCAAGAATGCTCCTCCAGATACATGACGAACTGCTGTTTGAAGTGCCTGAAGCGGAACTTAATGAGACCCGTGAGTTGATCACTGTAGAAATGGAAGCAGCCCTCGATCTTATAGTGCCCTTAAAGGTCGATGTCGGATGGGGAAAGAACTGGGCTGAGGCGCATCAATGAAAACTATTAATCTGTCCGGTTGATTCATTTTTAGTTTTTTTTGTAATCTTAAATAGTCTTTTAAATTTTAAAGCACCCTATGGAGGATAGATGGCAAACAAAATGTTGTTGCTTATTTTGTGTTTTATCGGGACTTTTTTGGGCCAAGCATATGCGGGCAATTTTGAGGACGCAGGCGCGGCTTTCGATAAGGGCGATTATCAGACCGCATTCAAGTTGATGTCCGGTGAGGCTGAGAGCGGGAATGCGGCGGCGCAGTTCAACCTGGGTCTTTTGTATGACAATGGACAGGGGACCAAACAGGACAATAAGGAGGCCTTCAGATGGTTTAAACGCTCTGCTGAGCAGGGTTATTCACCGGCCCAATTTAAAGTGGCCCTTAAATATCAAAACGGACAGGGGGTTAAACAGAACAATAAAGAGGCCGTAAAATGGTTCAAACTTGCCGCTGCACAGGGCAATGCGCGCGCCCAATTCAATTTGGGACTAATATATGAAAGCGGACAGGGAGTGCCACAGGATGATAAAGAAGCGGTAAAATGGTACAAGACTGCGGCTGAACAGGGAGATTCCGATGCCAAGCATAATCTTGGCTACATGTATTTAAACGGAAAGGGGACCAGCCAGAATGATAAAGAGGCGTTTAGATGGTATAAAGCAGCGGCTGATCAGGGAGATATTGCCGCGGGCTGTGAGCTTGCAGAGCTTTACGCGCTGGGCCGGGGAACAAAGAAAGACCTCAAGAAAGCCAAGAAAATAGCGGCAGACGCCATTTATTCAGGCGCAAACGGTTCGGAGTATTGCAAAGAGGTCTGGGGAAAATATAATCTGGCAAATTATTAATAAGATAGTTTGTATCTTTTTCTCTCCTTTTTTCCCTTGACAAATAGGCATCTTCCTGTTATCGTGTATACCAGTCTTGAAATTATAAGAAATATTATTACTAATAAGAAAGGGGGGACAGAGATATGACAAAGGCAGATCTTATAGACAAAATTGCTTCGAGTGCAGGTCTCTCAAAGACCGATGCCGGGAAGGCACTGGATGCATGTATTGATGCGGTCAAGACATCACTCAAAAAGGGGCATAAAGTCACGCTGGTCGGTTTTGGAACATTTTCAATTTCAAAAAGAAAAGCCAGGAAAGGCCGCAATCCTAGAACAGGCGCAGAGATTAAGATTCCAGCAGCGAAGGTTCCTAAATTTACTGCAGGGAAGACCCTTAAAGACGCCGTAAAATAAACTTTGCCGGACATAAAGGAAGTTTTAGTTATATGCAGCTTTATTATTAACTTCCGGCAGACTGTTAAAGAAGAGAGATTGGGGACTTGTTCTTCAATCTCTTTTTTTTGACTATATTTCGAATATACATGGAAAGTAAGAAAACAATTTTCGCAGCAGTTGATCTGGGGCCCGACACGGAGAAGGTCCTTTCTTATTCGGTGTGGTTATCGCAGACGCTGGCTGAAGGCCCTCCTGAAATATACATGCTTGACGTGATGGATTATGCCCTGACTCCGCCGGCCTATCTTCTGCCTTATATGGAAAAAGAGGAGGAGTCCTGCGGCCAGGAACTTAAGGAATGGGTCGGCCGGCTGAAGAGGTACGGTGTTGCCGCAACGGGCAGAATCGCTGTCGGCAGGCTCATAGAAACATTCGACAATACACTGCGGGATTTTCCGGCAGCTGTTCTTGTGCTCTGCCATAAATCTCACATTGTAAGAACAAGCAGTTCGGAGCGGCTTATCAAGTCGCTCGATGTGCCCATGCTTGTTGTCAGGGGAGGTAAAGCGGACAGCGCAGTGTTGGGGTCGGTCGCAGTCTCGAATATATTATGTGCAGTTGATTTTTCCGAACACTCGCGGAAGGCCCTTGAGTTTGCCTGCTCTTTAGCGGAAAAGAACTCCTCTTCAATCATTGTGACCCATGTGCTCTCCAGCCTGGAATTGGACAAGAGTTTCGACAGGCTCAACAACCTGAGCGAAGCAGACAAACAAAAATACTTGAATCATGCAATTCACGAGGCCGAGGAATCGATGCTCTCGATGACAAATATACCTGATAAGGCTGAACGGACTGTCAAAATCGGGGTGCCATATAAGAAAATAAATGATATTGCCTCAGGGAGAGATATTGACCTGATTGTGATGGGGGCTCAGGGGGCGTCCTCTACAGGAGGCGTGCTGCTTGGAAGCATCGCGGAAGCGGTTGTCAAGTCGGCTCCCTGCCCGGTAATGCTTGTCCGCAAATGATACAGCCTATACTGTTTCTTGTCTTCAGCCTTTTTCTTATACTGATGAGCGCCGAGTTTTTCACCAACGGCGTTGAGTCATTCGGCAGACGGCTCTCCCTGTCACAGGCCGTGGTCGGCAGTATTCTGGCCGCTATCGGCACGGCGCTTCCAGAGACGATACTGCCTCTTGTCGCCATACTGCTGCATGGCGGTGATACGGCGCGAAAGATAGGCGTCGGCGCGATCCTGGGCGCTCCCTTCATGCTTTCTACACTCGCTTTTTTTGTTGTGGGCGTGGCGGTATTAGCCGGCATGCTCAGAAAAAAAAGAAAATTTGTTCTCTACGTCGATGTCGCCTGTGTCAGGCGAGACCTGTTATTCTTTACGGTCATGTATAGCTCTGCTATTATTTCCTCTTTCCTCGTGCCGCAAGCCCATTTTGTGACTGCCGCGCTGCTTGCCTTCGGTTATGTGCTATATGTATATGCCACCTTTAAGGCGGAGAGTACCGATATATTACATGCTGATCAGTTGCATTTCGAAAAGCTGATTGCGGACGGCAGGCGTCTCCTGGGCCTGCGGCTTAAATCAGCCAGGCCTGAACCTTATAAGACAACATCTCTTGCGCTTATTTGCGCGCAGATAAGCGCCTCGCTTGTCATCATGATAGGCGGTGCGCACATATTTGTGGGCAGCCTTGAAAAACTTTCAGCCTTCTGGGGTATGAGCCCTTTGCTGTTCGCCCTTCTCGTGGCGCCCGTTGCGACAGAGTTGCCCGAAAAATTCAACAGCATAACATGGACGTTGAAGGGAAGGGACACGCTTGCTTTAGGGAATATTACCGGCGCAATGGTTTTTCAGTCGACTTTCCCGGTCTCGGTGGGTCTGCTTTTTACCGATTGGAACATACCGGGTCTGGCACTTTTTTCAGCAGTCCTGGCATTGAGTTCAGCCGTGATTGTTCTGGCAAATATTCAAATAGGCCGGAAAATTTCTCCTGCCACGATGCTTTTCGGGGGCGTAATTTACTGCATTTTCGCGGTTGCAGTTGTAATGTATAAGTAAAAGTCCGTCTGACCCTTATTCCTTCTTCCCGTCTCTTCTATACTACTTTCGGATAATATAAGCAAAATTTATTTGACAAGCCCCATTTTGTGTAATACCGTAATATCGTGAATTCCTATTTTCTGTGGCTTCCAAATAGTTAAATGGGTCGCCGCGTGGAGGGCAACGCAAGGATGATGGGCACCAGTGAATCACGCAAAGCCTGTAATGAACCTATCGCGCATATGACCGAGGACGGCAGAGAACACGGCCTTTATGAGCACCTGTTCAGCACTGCGAAAAGAGCGGCTGAATTTGCCGCCGAGTTCTGGTGCGGGGAGTGGGGGTATCTGGCGGGGTTGTGGCATGATTTGGGGAAATACTCTCAAGCATTTCAAAGGAAAATACATGCCGCTGCCGTTTACGGCGTGGAAGCACATATAGAGGCAAAGGCTCGTGTCGACCACTCAACAGCAGGCGCTCTTTATTCAATAGAGCGCTTCGACCGCCCGGGACGCATTTTAGCGTATTTGTTGGCAGGACATCATGCCGGTCTGACTGACTGGCACGCTGAGCACGCCGGATTAAAAGCTCTTTCTCAACGGCTGTTAAATGCATCCCTACTCGGCGATGCTCGCCAAGGAAAAATCCCTGATGAAATCCTCAATTATCCAATGCCGTCTCAAAAACCAAAATCCGGTTCTGATCCAGCTTTCTGGATGCGCATGCTCTTTTCATGCCTGGTTGATGCCGATTTTCTTGATACCGAGTCATTTTTCGAGCCTGACAAATCGGAGCTTCGTGGCAAGTATCCGACTGTTGTTGAGCTATTGCGGTTGTTTACCGATTATATGCATAAGAAAAGCAAAGATGCTAAGGATACGCCGGTCAATCGTGTTCGGTCAAAGGTTCTCGAAAGATGTATAGTTATGGCGGCAAATCCGTCAGGCATATTCACACTTACCGTGCCCACCGGCGGGGGAAAGACGTTGTCATCAATGTCGTTTGCTCTTAACCACGCGGTAACGAACAATAAAAATAGAATTATTTATGTAATTCCCTATACCAGTATAATTGAACAGTCGGCAGACCAGTTTAGACAGATATTAGGCAATGCTATAATCGAACACCACAGTAATCTTGACGTCGAGGACGAATCATTGGAGACAGCCAAGTCCCGGCTTGCTTGTGAAAATTGGGACGCGCCTATTATAGTTACGACATCAGTCCAGTTTTTTGAATCTCTGTTTGCATCACGCACCAGCCGTTGTCGTAAGCTCCACAATATCGTAAACAGTGTAGTAATCCTCGATGAGGCTCAACTGCTACCGCCTGATTTTCTCAGACCGTCACTTCACGCTCTTAAAGAACTCGTAAAGTTCTACGGAATTACGCTTTTGCTTTGTACGGCTACTCAACCGGCGCTTGGCAAACGGGACGGCTTTAATGAGGGTCTGGAAAACTTAACAGAGATAATAGACGACCCGATGGCACTGCATGATTCCCTTAAGCGTGTCAATATCCATATGCCGGAGAATCTTAACGAACCTTGCACTTGGGAGGCCCTTGCACAAGAGCTTATCGGTCATAAATCCATTCTCTGCATCGTAAACAGGCGTGATGATGCAAGGTTGCTCTGGACACAGATGCCGGAAGGAACTGTTCATCTTTCCGCCTTAATGTGCGGCGCTCATCGCTCAAAGGTAGTAAGAGAGATAAAAGAGCGTCTTGCAGAGAATGTCCCTATGCGAGTGATCAGCACCCAGCTTGTGGAGGCTGGCGTCGATATCGATTTTCCTGTTGTGTACCGGGCGCTTGCAGGTCTCGACTCCATTGCTCAAGCGGCGGGAAGGTGCAACCGTGAAGGACTGCAAGGCCGGGGCAATGTTCATGTTTTTGTTCCACCTAAACAGTCGCCTCCCGGAATCTTGAGGCAAACAGCGGATATCGGACGGCGCTTGTTGATGAGTAAAGACGGGGACCCTATCGCGCCGGCTAGGTTTGAAGAATTTTTCCGAGAGCTATACTGGCTGCGGGGTGATCAACTTGACAGCAAAGGGATACTTCGCGACCTTGCGAGTGATCCAGAGCTTCGCTTCAGTTTCAGAACAGCGGCCCAAAAGTTTCGGCTTATAGATGAAACTATACAAGAGTCTGTTGTCGTGAGATATGACGAAGGGGAGAAATATGTTGACATGCTTGAACGTATTGGTCCTGAACGCTGGTTAATGCGCAAACTACAGCGATATGTCATCAATCTGCCACGCTATTTGCATATGAGGCTGCTTGCTTCCGGGGCAATACAGCAATGTTACCCTGGTATCTTTATACAAAACCATCCGTCTCTGTATGATGAAAGTCTCGGCTTCTGCCCGGACAGGTCTATAATTTATGAACCTGATGACTTGATAACATGAAAAAAGGAGGTCTTATGTCGGACAAGCAACGACGAAGTAGTTTGTTTCGACTCAAGGTATGGGGGGACAATGCCTGTTTCACAAGGCTGGAGATGAAGGTGGAGCGCGTATCTTATGACGTGATGACGCCTTCGGCAGCAAGGGGCATTGTAGAGGCCATTCATTGGAAGCCAGCCATTAAGTGGCACATTTCCCAAATTGATGTTCTTAAGCCTATCAGATGGGTGTCGTTGCGGCGCAATGAGGTCGGTATTAAAATGTCCCCTTCATCAAAACAGATATTTGTTGAGGATCAGCGTCAGCAGCGGGCAGGTTTGTTTCTCCGCGATGTTGCATACACCATTCACGCCTTCTTTGATTTAACTGAAAAGGCTGGAACTGATGATAACGTTATCAAACATCAGGAGATGTTTCTTCGGAGGGCACAGAAGGGACAGTGCTTCCATCGTCCATGCCTCGGTTGCCGTGAATTTGCAGCAGATTTTGATGTAATTGCAGATAAACAGGTTTTGCCTCAGAGGATCACTGAAACAAGAGAGTTAGGCTGGATGCTTTACGATCTTGACTTCAGCGGCAAAGAGCCCAAACCTCTTTTCTTTCGCGCATATCTGGAGAATGGTTCGATGAAAGTACCGGCATGGGACAGCCTGGAGGTGCGTGGATGATACTTCAGGCGCTGACAAAATATTATGCCAACCGTGTCGAACTTCCCGATGGGTATCAAAAGAAGGAAATACCTTTCATTATCACTCTGGACTCACAGGGACGTTTTGTTAACCTGCTCGATACGAGGACAGTTGAAGGCAAAATAAAACGCTCCCGTGTATGTGTCGTTCCCCGTGAAATCAAACGGTCAGGCAGTAAAGCGTGGGAGAAGGCTAATCTTCTCTGGGATACTCCTGCTTATGCTGTAGGTATTTCCAGTAAAGATGCCGAAAACGCGAAGCGTAAGCATGCAAGTTTCATCAAACGTTTCAAGGAAGTTTTTCCGAGTCCTTCGTTTGACAAAGGGATAGCTGCCGTATCGGTCTTTCTTTCAGGCAAAGGCTTTGAAGAGTTACTGTCCCATAGCTCATGGCCAACTGTGCTTGAGACGGATGGATACCTGTCATTCAAACTTGACGGCGACGAACGCCTCATATGCGAGCGAAGCGCTGTAAAGGATTCTTTGAGCAAATCAGTGACATCTCAAGGAAAAACGAGCCGGGGCGTCTGTCTTGTCAGCGGGGAAGACGACGGAATTGCCCAACTTCACAACGTTATCAAGGGTGTAAGAGGCGCCCAGTCAATGGGCGCTAACATTGTTTCATTTAATCTCGCTGCTTTTGAATCGTTTGGAAAGGGCCAAGGCTATAATGCGCCTATCGGCAAGAAAACTGAATTTGCCTATGTTACAGCGCTTAACGGACTTCTCGATAAAGATTCCCGTCAGAAGATGCAGGTCGGAGATGCGACAACTGTTTTTTGGGCTGAAAAAGCGCATGACATGGAAAAATGGTTTGCTGATTTTTTCGGAGAGCCACCAAAGGGACAGTCGGAACAGGACAGTGCGGCTATTAAAGCAATCTATGAAGCGCCCAAGACTGGCGCTGTACCGCTCCTTGATGACAAGACCAGCTTCTATGTTCTCGGGCTTGCGCCTAATGCCTCGCGCATAGCCATCCGTTTCTGGTATCAAGGCTCGGTCGGTGAGGTATCAGGCAATATCAAACAGCACTTTGATGACATTGCCATTGTTCACGCACCGAAAGAACCTGAGCACCTCTCACTGTTCCGCCTCCTTGTCTCAACGGCAGTCCAAGGGAAGTCGGAGAACATTCAGCCCAATTTGGCGGGTGAGTTTATGAAAACAATACTCACCGGTGCGCCGTATCCCCAAACGTTGCTTTCCGCTGCCATTTCCCGCATTAGAGCAGAACAGGCTAAGAAAGACCAAAATGGTAAGTCCATGCTAAACGTAACATATTCCCGCGCTGCTCTAATTAAGGCAATTCTCACGCGACGGGCACGATATTCCAAACAAGAAAAAAAGGAGGTTGGCATGTCACTGGACACAAGCAATGAAAATCCCGGCTATTTGCTGGGGAGGCTTTTCGCCGTATTGGAAAGAGCGCAGGAACAGGCAAGTCCCGGCATAAATGCAACAATTCGCGATCGTTTTTACGGGGCTGCGTCAAGTACGCCCGTTGCTGTCTTTGCACATCTGATGAAACTGAAAAACCATCACATTGCTAAAATCGACAACAAGGGCATGGCGATCAATTTAGAGAAGCAGATTGGCGAGATTGTGGACAAGCTGGTAGCTGATAATGCGTTTCCAGCTCATCTGCCTCTTGATGATCAGGGTCGTTTCGCTGTCGGCTATTACCATCAGCGTCAGTCGTTTTTTATCAAGAAATCTGATGAAAGCACAAAGGAGGCTTAACAATGAGCACGATCACTAATCGTTATGATTTCGTTCTTTTATTTGACGTAAAAGACGGCAACCCCAATGGCGACCCCGATGCCGGGAACCTTCCCCGTGTTGATCCTGAGACTGGCAATGGTCTTGTT
Organism: Nitrospirota bacterium; assembly: GCA_015233655.1. Classification (GTDB taxonomy): domain Bacteria; phylum Nitrospirota; class Thermodesulfovibrionia; order Thermodesulfovibrionales; family Dissulfurispiraceae; genus JADFXI01. The sequence goes on from JADFXI010000048.1 coordinate 9,872, forward strand.
ACCGATGTTTGCATCAAGCGCAAGGTGCGGAACTATGTGCAACTTGCAAATAAAGGGACCGGATACGACATCTTCGTCAAGGAAAAGGCAATCCTGAATAAGCAAATCCGTGAAGCCTATGCAACAATAGGCATTGATTTGTCTGCACCTCCTACTGATAAGTCGGATGGCGGCAAGAGAAAGAAGGGAGGTGTTGCACAAGGTGGCGAGGTAGACAAGGGTCGCGCATACATGTGCAGTAACTTTTTTGACATTCGATCATTTGGATCCGTCATGAGTACCGGCCCCAATGCAGGCCAAGTCAGAGGCCCTGTTCAGTTGACTTTTGCTCGCTCAGTTGATCAGGTCGTCCCACTTGAGCACTCCATAACCGTTTGCGCCGCTCGAATGGAAGAAAAGCCAGTTGAAGAGCAAGTCGGCATCCAAGGACGGAAACATACGATATCGTATGGCCTTTATCGTTGCCACGGCTTCATCTCTGCTCCGTTGGCCGCTCAGACAGGCTTTAGCGATGAAGATTTGTCGCTCTTATGGGATGCACTGCTCATGATGTTCGAGAACGATCACTCAGCTGCGCGGGGACAAATGTCCACTCGCAAGCTCATCGTATTCAAACACAATTCAGCGATGGGCAATCATCCTGCACACGTATTGTTTGATAAAGTGAAGATAGAAGCAAAGCAGAAGCCCACGCGTGACTTTAGCGATTACTCGGTTATAGTGCCGTCTCAGACTGATATGCCGGAGGGAGTGACTGTAGAGGTGAAGTTGTAAAATAACCACCAGAAAGAAACACTCAGTCCTCAGGACTGACTAATGCAGGTGAGACGTATATGAAGACGGAGAAGGAGATTGTATGACGGAAACACAATTGGCGGTTTTTAAGGGCAAAGAAATAAGGCGGATGTTTCACAACAACGAGTGGTGGTTTTCTATCACCGACATTGTTGAGGTATTAACAGGTACGGAAAGGCCGAGAAAGTATTGGAACGACTTGAAGAAAAAACTTTTTGAGGAAGGGTATGACGAGTTGTCCGAAAAAATCGGACAACTCAAACTGATGTCGTCAGACGGTAAAAAATATGAGACCGACTGCGCGAACACGGAAACAATGTTTCGTATTATCCAATCAATTCCCTCGCCCAAGGCCGAACCTTTCAAGCGCTGGCTGGCAAAAGTAGGATACGAGCGTGTGCAGGAGATAGAGAACCCGGAACTGGCTACAAAGAGGACGCGTGAGCTTTACAAGTCAAAGGGGTATTCCGATGACTGGATTGAAAAGCGCATGCGAGGTATCGCTATCAGGGAAGAACTCACAGATGAGTGGAAAAAGAGGGAAGTGAAAGAGAAAAGGGAATATGAGATTCTTACCGCCGAGATTGCCAAGGCTGCCTTCGGCGTCACGCCTGCCAAGCATAAGACGATAAAGGGTCTGAAACGTGAGAATTTGCGCGATCACATGACCGACCTTGAGCTGATTTTTTCGATGCTCGGGGAAGCGGCAACAACTGAAATAACGCGAGTTGATGATGCAAAAGGATTTCACGAAAGCAAACAGGCGGCCCGTAAAGGCGGTGGGGTCGCTGGCAAAGCTCGAAAGGACCTTGAAAAGAAAACAGGCAAAAAGGTGGTTTCTTCAGAGAACTATCTGAGCGAGCCTGAAAGCCGTAAAAGACTCGATAGAAAATGATTTATTCTCTCGATGACCTTATTATGCTCTCCGCCTTGCAGCATTTTGTATACTGCGAGCGCCAGTGTGCGCTCATCCACGTTGAGCAGGCATGGAGCGAAAACGTATTCACCGCAGAGGGCAGGATAATGCATGAGAAGGTTGATACGGCAAAATACGAATCTAGAAAGAATGTCCGTATTGAGTACGGCGTCCCTATGCGCTCGCTCAGGCTGGGGCTTATCGGTAAAGCTGATGTTGTAGAGTTCCACCGGACGGATGACGGGACGTGGTTGCCGTTTCCAGTTGAGTACAAGCGCGGTAAGTCTAAAGCGGATAATTGCGACAGGGTGCAGCTATGCGCTCAGGCCATATGTCTTGAAGAGATGCTTGATGTTGAAATCAGGGAGGGTACTCTTTTTTACGGACAGACACGACGCAGAGAGGATGTCGTTTTTGACAGAGAGTTGCGTATGGAAACAGAAGATGTCGCCGAAAAGGTGCATGAGCTTATTGTGGCTGGAATTACGCCGAAGCCGGAATATTCTAAAAAATGCGAACGTTGTTCTCTGCTTGAGCTTTGCATGCCCAAGACCTGCGTCAGGGCAAGATCAGTTCGCAATTATTTACTGACGGCAATGGAGCAGGAATGAAAAGACATCTTAACACTCTTTTTATTACGACTCAAGGCGCATATCTCGCAAAAGAAGGTGAAACAGTAGCCGTCAAAGTTGACGGCGAAATAGTCCTGCGTGTGCCTGTGCACACACTGGGCGGGGTCGTCTGTTTCGGGCAGGTGTCGTGCAGCCCTTACCTGATGGGTTTCTGTGCTGAAAACGGAGTGGCAATCAGCTTCCTCACGGAAAACGGCCGTTTTCTTGCGAAGGTACAGGGGCCGGTATCCGGCAATGTCCTCCTCAGGCGCGAACAATACCGCAGGGCAGATGACCCGCAAGCATCTTCATTCATTGCGCGTGCGGTAGTGACCGGAAAGGTCGCAAACTGCCGCACCGTGCTTCAGCGTTCATTGAGAGATCATTCCGAAAAGATCGATGCTGACGCAGTATCACAAGCTTCGCAGAGTCTTTCGCATTCAATACGAAGACTGCAGGGCGACTCTCCTCTTGATTTCGTGCGCGGGTTAGAAGGTGACGCAGCGAATTCTTACTTTGAGGTCTTCGACCATCTGATAACATCTCAGAAAAATGATTTCAGCTTCAACGAGCGGAACCGGCGGCCTCCCTTGGATAACGTAAACTGCCTGCTCTCGTTTCTTTATACCCTGCTGATGCACGATGTTCGTGCCGCCCTTGAGACAGTGGGACTTGATCCTGCAGTAGGCTTTCTGCACAGAGACCGTCCGGGACGCTATGGGCTTGCACTCGATCTGATGGAGGAGTTCCGCCCGTTTCTGGCTGACCGTCTCACACTCTCATTGATCAATCTTTGTCAGGTGCAGGGCAAGGGCTTCAATAAGAAAGAGTCTGGGGCAGTATGTATGGATGACGAGACGAGAAAGTCGGTACTTGTCGCATATCAAAAGCGCAAACAGGAAGAGATACTTCACCCTTTTATAAAAGAGACGGTTACTATCGGTCTTCTGCCTCATGTGCAGGCTATGCTGATGGCGCGGTATCTGCGGGGAGACCTCGATTGTTATCCGCCATTTCTCTGGAAGTGAGGATAAAATGTTCGTAATAGTAAGCTATGATGTCGCCACTAGTGAGGGAAAAGGTCAGCGCCGCTTGAGAAGGGTGGCACGCGCTTGCCAGGATTTCGGACAGAGAGTCCAGTATTCGGTATTCGAGTGTATTGTTGACCCCGAGCAATGGGCTGTGCTGAAGGAGAGGCTTGTTTCAGCGATTGATCATGAGAAAGACAGTCTGAGGTTTTACTACCTTGGTTCTAATTGGAAGCACCGGGTTGAACATGTCGGGGCCAAGGCTGCGATTGATCAGGAAGGGCCGCTGATTGTCTGAAATGGGATTGCGCGAACCGATAGCTCACATGGGTTGTGAAAGAGGTTCGCAGAGGTTGGAATAGATTGTGAAACAATGAAAATGGGGTACTGCTCTTTGACAACTATATATTTTACGACTTGCTTATTGAGGGGTTCGCAAAAAGCGGTCAATAAGTAGTTTGATTTCAAACAGTTGCGCATAAACAGTCGCCCCTCGCACAGGGGCGTGGATTGAAACGATAAGTCTATTACCACATCAATCAAAAAAAAAAGTCGCCCCTCGCACAGGGGCGTGGATTGAAACCAGCAATCGTGTCCTCAAATAACGTACCGCGCTGTCGCCCCTCGCACAGGGGCGTGGATTGAAACAGATTCCTCCGCAATAACAACTCCCGATGATGCGTCGCCCCTCGCACAGGGGCGTGGATTGAAACGAGTTTTTGCCAGTAATTTATGATGATGCACGGTGTCGCCCCTCGCACAGGGGCGTGGATTGAAACCAGCAAGTATAGAAAAACAACCGCGTGGACCTGGTCGCCCCTCGCACAGGGGCGTGGATTGAAACTGGACTGTGGAGAGAATTTGCACAATGCATTAGGTCGCCCCTCGCACAGGGGCGTGGATTGAAACGAGTGAAGACCTCTGCATTATCTGCATGGGGCGGTCGCCCCTCGCACAGGGGCGTGGATTGAAACACTCTGCTCATTTAAACCTTACTACCCCGGAGGGTCGCCCCTCGCACAGGGGCGTGGATTGAAACTTGTCAGGTCTACACCTGTATTGAGGTCCCCGGCAGTCGCCCCTCGCACAGGGGCGTGGATTGAAACCGCAACAGCAGCGAGTAAGTTAGAGGGTATCAAGTCGCCCCTCGCACAGGGGCGTGGATTGAAACATTCCAGCTGACCTGTGACAGCCGGCCCCTGAAGGTCGCCCCTCGCACAGGGGCGTGGATTGAAACTACGGTATAAACACAATGGTCTGCGGTGGTACGCTGTCGCCCCTCGCACAGGGGCGTGGATTGAAACATGAAAAAAGACTGATCAAGGCTGACCTGGAAGGTCGCCCCTCGCACAGGGGCGTGGATTGAAACCAATGCCGGAGCATCAGGAGACATTATCCTGACGCGTCGCCCCTCGCACAGGGGCGTGGATTGAAACTCGGTGGAATTGATGAGCTGCAAATAATCCACAAGTCGCCCCTCGCACAGGGGCGTGGATTGAAACAAAGCACCGTTGGTGTTCATTACCAGTTGTTTCGAGTCGCCCCTCGCACAGGGGCGTGGATTGAAACGCAATATGCGCATTGTTGATGATCGCGGTTGCGAGTCGCCCCTCGCACAGGGGCGTGGATTGAAACGTTTGAAGTCAAGTTATTTTAAAACCTCCGATGTGTCGCCCCTCGCACAGGGGCGTGGATTGAAACAAATCAAGAGTGATAACACCGTTAAGACGGTCAGTCGCCCCTCGCACAGGGGCGTGGATTGAAACCAGCAATTATAAAGTCATTTGGAAACTTAATGAGTCGCCCCTCGCACAGGGGCGTGGATTGAAACTCGATGTTTCTGTTGATGATGCTTCTCAGCGTGGGTCGCCCCTCGCACAGGGGCGTGGATTGAAACGCTGGTTTATGCTACGAATATTAAGTGTCATGAAGTCGCCCCTCGCACAGGGGCGTGGATTGAAACTCCTGACCAAAGCTATGTTACTGAACATTTTATAGGTCGCCCCTCGCACAGGGGCGTGGATTGAAACCTTGAATGAGGTGCTTAACGGTTTTGAGCGCCAGGTCGCCCCTCGCACAGGGGCGTGGATTGAAACCCGAGAATCAGGATCGAGAGCATCCCGATGCCGAGTCGCCCCTCGCACAGGGGCGTGGATTGAAACACGAGCATCCTGATGCAATGGTAGTGGATAAAAGTCGCCCCTCGCACAGGGGCGTGGATTGAAACGTGTTTTTATACATCACGCCATCATTAGCCGTGAGTCGCCCCTCGCACAGGGGCGTGGATTGAAAAGTTTGCAGTAGTCAGAAAATGCGTTTACAGGTGAAAATTGTAAGTGCGATAAGAATGATGAAGGCCGTAGGGCTGATCATTAAAACAAAAGGAGAATATAAAAGCCCATATCCGACAAAAGCGAAACCTGCGATCCATAGCAGCATGTCAATCATAAGTTTGGTATAGCATTAGAGGACAATAACTTCTCACTTTCTGCTACCTGCTTGTAGTTTGAGTATGAATTCCTCAAGCTGTTTTTCATCTTGAAGCGGCTCATAGCAAACCTCGCCTATGCACGGGACAATGCGGTTATGGTCTTCCGCGTAGACTATGCTCAGATACGGCGCTGACACAGACCTGGCTGCATCGCCGAGCCTGCTCTCAAAAGGTGCTTCCACTGTAAGCCGCAACATGCGGTAATAGGCATCGAGAGCACAGAAGTAGTATCCGGCATTGATGCTTAACTCGCCCGCCTTTGTCGAAAAAGCCTCAAGTGCGACCTCGGCATGCCGTCGGTATGGCAATTTGCCGGTTATGCAATGCAATTTAAGCAACTGGATGATTCCCACTGCATTGGCTGACGGATGGGGAATGTCTTCTATACCCTTAAGTCCGAGTCCGAGCAGAGGCGTTTCAGCATCGAAAAAACCACCCTCGTCTTTGTCCCAGTATCTTTCCAGGCACCGCTCCATAATCATATCCGCTGTTTCGAGATACTTCCTTGAGCCTGTAACTTCATACGCGGCTACGAGCGCCTCGGCCAAATATACGTAATCATCCAGCAGCGCTTCTATCGTATCCGTGTGGAACAGTTTTTTTCCTGCGGAACGGATATGCAGTATCCGGTCAAGGCTTTTGACAGCGAAGTCCCTGGCCGCCGAATCATTAAACGCACGGTGCGCTTTCATATATGATGTTATGAGCATGCCGTTTAAGGAAGTATAAATTGTCGTATCAACGAAGGGAGCGACCCTCTTTTGTCGCTCCTGGAGAAGCTTGGCTTTACCATCGATGATGAGCCGCGCAACGCTTTTCTCATCCAGTTCGAGGGTACGGGCTATGTCCGAGGTTTCCCTTGCCGCAAATAAGACATGCTTTGAATTGTCGTGGTGCATACCCCCTCTTTCATGGAGCAGATGAAGAGAGAGGACCTGAAACTCCGCATCATTCAGCACTCTTCTGAAATCATCTTCGGTCCAGGTAAAGTATCCACCCTCGTCGTCCGGGGAAACGTCCGCATCCTGGCTCGCATAAAACCCTCCGTCCTTGTCTGACAGTACGTCCCTGGTAAAGCCGATGATACCCTGTGCGACCTCTCTGAAATAGTTGCTGCCCAGGGTGGCGTATGCGTCCACATAATTTCTCAAAAGCCATGCATTGTCATCGGCCATTTTCTCGAAGTGAGGGACAATCCAACCCTCGTCAACGGAGTAGCGGTGAAATCCGCCTTTAAGCTGGTCATGAAATCCGCCTTTCGCCATTGCCTCAAGCGTTTTCCGGACGGCATGGCCGCTCGCTCCATCGCCCTCAAAATAAAACCGGTTAAGCAGAAATGCGATTGCGCCCGGCATAGGAAATTTGGGGGCACTGCCGAACCCCCCGTTTTGCTGGTCTGACATGGAAAGCATGGCGCTCCGGGCGCTATCAAGCATCTCGTTGTTTATTGCCCCCCTGACCAGGGGAACCGGCTGGATAGAATCCATAAGACGTTCGATATAACTGTCGATTTCCTGCCTGTTGGACCGGTAATAGTCGACAATTGCCTTCAGTATTTTTTTAAATCCCGGCCTTCCATAACTGTCCTCGGGCGGGAAATAGGTGCCGCCGAAGAAAGGTTTTTTGTCCGGGGTAAGAAAGACGCTTAGCGGCCATCCGCCGGCGTTACCCATTGCAGCCACGGCACGCTGGTACCGCCTGTCAATATCGGGCCGCTCATCCCTGTCGAGTTTTATGCAAACAAAATGATTGTTGAGCAATGCGGCGATTTCGTCATTGAAAAAACATTCCTTTGCCATCACATGGCACCAGTGGCACCATATAGCGCCGGAACTCAGGAAAACAGGCTTGTCCTCGACAAGGGCTTTTTCGAACGCTTCTTCAGACCAGGGGTGCCAATCTACTTTTTGCGAAGCGGCATGTAAAAGATAGGGGGACTTTTCTTTGGCCAGTCTGCTCATTGCACATGATTATGCAGATTCGGAAATGCGAGTCATCATTTCTTTGAGATAACTTATATGGTTGATCTCCTGCTCCATCATGCTTCTGAATACTACCCTGGCATTGCTGTCAGGAGCGGATTTTGAAAGCTTCCAGTACATGGCATATGCTTTCCCCTCAATCCCTAGCGCCATTGTAATTGCTTCCATATCGTCGTTTATGGAAACCTTTTCCAGCCTGGCTGCCAGGTCTTTGACAGGAATGCCGCCCTCGGCGACATGAGCGCCGCTCTTGTCTCTAAAATCTTCAAACCCCTCTGTATCGCGGTCTTCTGTTACGGCCTGGTAAAGATACTGTATAAAATCCATATGTTTTTCTTCCCAGGCGGAAAGCTCCTCAAACGTGCGACGGGCATCAGGGGCCGAACATTTAGAGGCAGCCTGGGCATAGAACTCCCTGGTCCCCTTCTCCATAAGGTAGGCCTCGATGAGAGACTGCAGCAAATCTTCTTTCCCTGTTGCCATTATCCTCCGCTCCTTCTGAACTTTATCATAATCAAGTTTAGTATGTCGATGGGTCTTCCCGGGGGAGATCCCGCTCATCAAAAGGCATGACCCCGAGCTGCGTCATTACTGACTCGATTTGTTCAAGCATTCCTGAATAATCATAATCCGAAAGGTCTTGATGCAGCGAGCGCTCCACCAAACGGTCAAAGTCGTCATAATCAAACGCCCGGTCCAATACCCCCGAACGCACCAGGACATTATAGACCGTCTTGTCGGAATTAAGGTCGTCTTCAGCGTTAAAGCGAAGCGACGCACGCCTGCCGGGAGACAATATATACCACTCAAAAGCGCTCGACAAGGCATCGTAAAGAGTTACGATGCCTGCCGCCGTCTTGCCCTGCTTTAGCCGACGCTTTCCCCCTCGAATGTGGAGTTTTGCCTGCTGAAGGGCAGCTGCTTCGGGTCCCAGTTCGTCAGCATTCATCAACCCTGCATGAGGCATTTTATTTCAGACGTGACTCCACTGATTTCCAGTCGACGTTTTTGAAGAAAGCCTCGATATAATCGGCCCTCTTGAGGCCGTAGTCGAGCATAAAGGCATGCTCAAAAACATCCATGATCAATATGGGATTCCCGCCGGCAGGATGCCCGGCATCATGTTCATTGATCCAGAAATTGATGAGCTGACCATTAGAGATGTCCTGGTACAGCACTGCCCATCCGATGCCTCTCATGGCACCCGTTGCCCTGAAATGTTTCTCCCAGGCCTCCACGCTCCCGAAGCTCTCCGCCAGCTTTGCGGCCAGCTTGCCGCTTTTATCCAGGCTTCCTTTGCCGCCAAGGTTCTCGAAATAATACTCGTGCAATCTCATGCCGTTGAATTCCCATCCGAGTCTTCTCTTCATTTCGGCAAACTCAGGCGTGCCTCCCTTGTCATCTTTTATCACAGCGGAGAGCGTATCGAGCAGCTTGTTGGTGTTTGTGACATACCCCTGGTAAAGAGTGAAGTGGTTCTTAAGCAGTGTCTCGCTGAACCCTTCCATTCCGACGAGTTTCCCATAATCCTTGGCGGTATAAGACATAAGGTCCTCCTTCAAAATATTATAAGAGATTCTATTATTATTTCACCGGATAATCAAGTGCCGGGATTGCCTTGCACTTTTTATGTTTGATATTGATTTTAGGACTGACGGTCACTTAAGAGACTGCTTGCTGAGAAGGGCCTGATCAAGTCTCATATCTTCTTTATAAATGTCATTTCTGAACTGAAGTACTCCGTCGTCGTCCACCCATGCCGTCAGATAAAGGAAGTGCACATTTAACGGCTTCGGGATAAGGACGGTCTTCTCGGCGCCGGTCTTTATGGCAGCCAACAATTTTTCTCTTGTCCAGCCTGCGTTTTCCCTCAAGACATATTCGGCCAGTTCAAGGGGTTTTTCTATTCGCATGCAGCCATGGCTGAACGTGCGCACGTTCTGTGAAAAGAGCTGACGCGCCGGAGTGTCATGCAGGTAAACATCGAATTTGTTCGGGAGCATAAACTTGAGACGTCCGAGAGGGTTGAGAGGGCCGGGCTCCTGGCGAAAGTGGTATGGGAGGGTCTTTTCGGTCAGCTCCGACCAGTCAACCGCTTGCGGGTCGATTATCTCTTGCTGCGGCCCCCAGCCTTTGAACACATTTATATTTTGTTCGGCAAGATAGTGAGGATTGTTCTTGATCTTCTTCAGTATCTCTTTTCTCGCTATACTCTCAGGAATGTTCCACGCAGGGTTGATAATCATGTATGTCATCCTTGCAGTGAATACGGGGGTGCTCTGGTAAGGCTTTCCAACCACTCCTTTCATGGAGAGGACCGATTTCCCTTTTTCGATGACCTCGAGCTTGAAATCAGCTATGTTCACGACAATAGAGCGCTGTTCGGAATTGCCCAGTATCCACCTCAGTCTTTCCATGTTCAGTTCAATCTGGCGCAGCCGCTGCTTCAACGGGACGTTAAGCGCTTCGAGCGTGGCAGGTGCAACGGTGCCGTCGGCTTTAAGTCCGTGCCGTTTCTGAAAGAAGATTACAGACCCTCTTAGTCTTTCATCGAAACTCTCGCCGCTCTTAACTTCTTCAGCCGCCAGGTCGCCTGACGCGGCAAGTCTTCGTCTCAATTCCATGACCCTTCCGGACGAGGAACCGCTCTTTAGTACCGGCCCGTCCGAAACCAATGGCCATTCCCCATTATTTGCCAGCAGCCCCCTGTATAAAGCGAGGTCCTTTCTT
>JADFXI010000049.1 GCA_015233655.1 Nitrospirota bacterium
ATGCTTTCGGCCACTTCTTTTCAAACTGGTCAAGACCGGTCAGTACCTGCATGCTATGCATTCTCCTGGGCTATTACGACTTTAGCGCCTTTTTTAATGGAATATTCACGGGCCGCGCTGCCTTTGTTCACAAACAATTCAAGATGTCCCGAACTGTTTACCAGGCAGCAGAGGCTTTTTTCGTCAGCCTCCGCATAATATCCGACCCGGCGAACATCCAGACCATTGAACTTGACTGTGCAACGACCACAGAGTGACGCAACGTCATCACCCTTTATGTTAGTGACGGCATTGCCGAAATGGTCCAGGTACACGACTTCTCCGGCTATGCCTCCATCGATTACCCTGACCTTAGCGACAGGCAGCTTTACGAAATCATTATTCGGTGCGCCGAATTCAGAAAGTGCGATTCCCTTTGAGAGCCACGCGGCTGCCGGAGCGAACAAATCCCTGCCCTGAAATGTCGGGCTCTCCTTTGATAGCATGTATCTTTCTTCTGTTATGTTCACGCTCCGCACGGACGCTGCAAGATTCATGATATGCGAAAACACCCCATTGTCGGGCCCTATGAAATAGTGGCCGCTCGCCTCAAGCATGACAGGTCTCCTGGATGAGCCGACACCTGGATCAACAACAATAACATGTATGCTTCCAGCCGGAAAATAGCTGAAACTCGATCCGATAATATAAGAGGCCGAATTTATGTCCTGCGGCGCCACATCATGAGTAATGTCAACGATTAGCGTATGAGAGTTGATCGATAAGATAACTCCCTTCATTTCAGCCACAAACGGGTCTCTATAACCGAAATCAGTGGTCAGCGTTATAATTCGTCGATCGCTCACAGTCCATTCAGCTTGAGGCTTCCGATGATATTGTTGATGTCGGGTATCCCCTCTTCAGCGAGGAATGCTTCTATCCCGTCTATAACAGCAATCGCCGCAACAGGGTCAACAAAATTTGCAGTGCCGACTGCGACCGAACGTGCGCCGGCAATCAGGAATTCCATAGCATCACGGGCATTCATGATTCCTCCCATCCCTATGACCGGAATGCCGACTGCCTTGCAGGTCTCCCATACCATTCGCACGGCTATGGGCCTTATGGCAGGCCCGGAAAGGCCTCCGGTGTTATTTGCGAGGACAGGCTTCCGTTTTCTTATATCTATGACCATTCCGGTAATAGTATTAATGACTGACAAGGCATCAGCACCGGCGTCCTGAGCAACCTTTGCCATGCAGCCTATGTCAGCTACATTCGGGGTAAGTTTGACTATAAGGGGGAGATTGGTCGCCTTTCTGACTTCGCCGACTACTTCGGCCATCGCCGTAGGATTTGTGCCGAATACTATCCAGCCTTCCTGCTTGTTGGGGCAGGATATATTCATCTCAAGTGCGTGGACCCCTTCTGCTGAACTGAGTTCAACCGCAGCCCTGACATACTCATCAACTGTATCGCCGAAAAAATTGGCTATAACAGGCGTGTCGAATTGACGCAGGAACGGGAGCTTCTCCCTGATAAAAGACCTGACACCGATATTCTGAAGCCCTATGGCATTAAGCATGCCTGCCGGGGTCTCCACAACCCTGGGAGTGGGATTGCCGTCACGGGGCGTGATCGAGAGACCTTTGACCACAATAGCGCCAAGCCTGTTTAAATCAATATACTCGGCATACTCCTCTCCGTAACCGAAGGTCCCGGAGGCCGTCATGACAGGGTTCTTGAGTTTCAGCGGACCGATGGTTACGCTTAGGTTCACCATTTAATGTCCTCCAGGCTGAAGATAGGACCCTCTTTGCAAACCCTCTTATATTCCCATTCCTTGTTCTTGTCTCTGTCTTCCGGCTTCTGTATTTTGACTTTAACCATGCATCCGAGACAGGCCCCAATACCGCAAGCCATATGTTCTTCAAGGGATGCATAGCAGACAATTCCCCCGGCATTCGTAATTACCGAGAGCGCTTTCAGCATAGGAGCAGGACCGCATGCGTAAATGCGTAATGCCTGATGAGCAATTTGCGATGCTGAAAGAAAACTTCGCAGGGCGTCGGTAATCAGGTCCTTTTGTCCATAAGAGCCGTCATCGGTCGTAAAAAATGCCTCTTTAGACAATTCCCTGGCCTCTTCCAGCATTACAAGTTCATCTCTCTTCATAGCGCCATAAAATAAATATGCGCGCTTCTTATATTTGTTCATAAATGGAAGAAGGGACGCAATCCCGATGCCGCCTGCAACGGCTATAAAGTCCCCGGAAGGTACAGGATAGCTATTGCCCAGCGGACCTACGACCTGGAGAGTATCGCCCTCTCTGAGCTGAGATAGAGATAAAGTGCCTTTTCCACGGATCCGGTAAAGAAAACCTAAACAGTCATGCTGCAGACCGTAAACGCTGAACGGCCTTTTTAAAAGGGGGTCATTGGCTGTCCCGGCCTGTATCATGTAAAACTGCCCAGGCTCGGGGGCGGTAATTTCTGATAAAGGCTTGAGAGTCAGCAGCTTGAATTGAGCGTTTTGAGACAGCATCTCCGCAGAGACTGGGTCTTTTTCAGGGAGAAAGGCGTTGCCGGCTATTTCAGCGGTGAAAACTCTAGGCAAAGGTGATCTCTACAATCTCATATTCGATTTCTCGCGCAGGGGCTTTTACCACGGTCGTATCTCCAACCTCCTTGCCGATTAAGGCCCTGCCGACAGGAGAGCTTATGGAGATCTTGCCGCTCTTAACATCAGCCTCGTCGGCCCCAACCAGTACGAACTCATACTCAGTGTCAGCCCCCACGTCAAGCACTTTTACCCTTGCTCCAAAGGCAATGCGCGACTGGGTTATCTTGGAGGGATCAATTACGTCAGCCATAGCCAGCTTTCCCTGGAGTTCCTGGATGCGTCCTTCGATGAACGACTGCCTCTCCTTGGCCGCATGATACTCCGCGTTTTCGGACAAGTCACCGTGGGCGCGGGCTTCGGCTATATCATTTATATTCCGGGGCCTGTCTTCCTTCAATAATCTGTCAAGCTCTTCCTTCATCTTTTGATGACCTTCAGGGGTCATAGGCACACGGCTCATAAGAAAACTCCCTCCTTGAAAAACATCGCGCTGAACGAAGAGCCTGAAGTCGCGCGAATTTTCAGCAAACACTACCTTTAAAGATAACACGATTCTGCGGATTATTTCAAAATATGCAGGCCGGAGGGCGCCGGATTTTCAGACGAACAAGGCAATTAAACCGCCTTATTCGATACTTGACCTTCCTTTCCTGAGGGTTGTGGATTATATCCGGGCAGCGGCGTTTTAAATTCGTACCTCTCATCATCAAGAAGAATCTGTACGGCCGTAAAATTAGAAGAATTCATAACGAGCGGCGCCTTCAGATTGGCTGTAATGATATTGTCCATAACGGTAAGAATGACAAGTACCACCGTGTCATGCGCGGACTTGATATCCAGAAATGTCTCGGCATCATCTTTTATATCAACCGAATAATCCTGAAACATAATGAACGGACTGACCACAATAAAAGCTACCGCAGGATCATCAACAGCATGGAGCCATTGCACAGGGTCCTTATAGTCTATCAGGACATACCTCTTTAAATCCCCAAACCCGGGAATTCCCAAAGGAAAAGTTATTATTTTATTGTCCTCAATCTCAATTTCGCCGAATCTCGTTGTGTTGATTTTCATCTTTACCTCACTATTAGCTTTATTGCGTCGTGCGTTCGCAGCATGTTTATTTTCGTGCGTTATTTGTCTTCCATTCCAAAAAAGTCCTTCAGCTTGTCTATTTCCATGGCCACAGATTCTTTGTTCAGCTGTTTGAGCTTTTCATAAAGTTCTTCCCTGTATATAGGCATCTCCCTGGGGGCCTCGATTCCGAGTTTGACTACACCGTTGCCTATATCGACTACTCTGATTCGTATGTCTTCTCCGATTGTAATTATCTGTCCCGCCTTGCGTGTAAGAACAAGCATTAATAAACCTCACTTAAGAAAATTAAAAAGATTCTGTGAAAGAACTTTTGACGCCATAGAAAGCAGCGCCTGATATATAGTCTGCTTTTGCGCTAAATCGGAAGCCACTTTGGCGATATCCGTATCCTGTGCATTAGACATAGCCGTGGTCACATCCATATTCACATTGGTCTGGTAATTGGTAATGCTGGTGATTTCGTTCTGCCTTGAACCGACATCAGCCTGCTTCCCGGAGACAGCACCCCCCAGATCATCAGTGTACTGGATCGCCTGCTCGATACGCCCGGTATCGCTTTGTTCAAGAGATACGTTTAAGAAATTCAGGGCCCGCAGGATATTATTATCGTTAAGGTAATTGTTATTGAAACTATAGTAATTAGCCAGCACGGAATTATCGCTATGGCCATCAAGGGAAACAGAAGATGCGGTAGGGGCCGAAATGCCATTCTTATTAACGGTTGCACCGGAAGTAAATCCCAATTGCGCGAGCGCAATGGTACCTGTGCCTTTAATGGTTGCGACTTCCGCTCCTGAAGTGGAAACAGAAAACGTATTAGTCGCAGTATCGTATTTTACGACAAAATCAGTTATTGTCGAACTTGGCGCACTATTCAAAGCTGTTTGAATAGCAGAGGCAAGAGCGCCTCCGGACGTATAAATGCCCGATGCTATCGTTGCAGTTCTATCAAGAACACCATCATTGAACACGATGGTGTTACTACCGGAATTTACTGCTAGAGCAGTGCTTTCGTCTGTAGCATTATAGCCCAATAATTGCCGTGAGGTCGAACTGCTGTTGGACCAGTCAAGAGCTGACAAATCAGCATTTGACGAGTTGCCGGCTATAGTGAATTTATTGGCATTTGGATCATAAGTTACAGTATACGTATCCGTTTTCCCGGCGGTAGTAGCAGCATTATTCAATGCAGCGGATATGGCCACTGCCAACTGGTCATGAGTATAGGTCCCCCTCGCAATTGCGGCTGTCTCCTGCTTGCCGCCGACATTAACTACAATCTGACTATTCGAAACGCCTTGAGACGTGGTGCCGTCATCGATAACGATACTATCGTTGGCTGAAGATTGCGCAATATAATTATAGTTCGTAATATTTTTGCCGAGCGTCATGTTGTTTCCGGAAAGCTTGTCGTAGGACAGCATGTACATCCCTGTGCCTTTCACATCAGGCGATATAAAAACAGGCGAAGTGGTAGTAGCGCTCGAAGCGGCCGCTATCGCCGTGGCTGCATTGCCCGCGGCAGAACCCAATTTCGCCGGATCAATAGTCGTACCGCTGTTGCTCCATAAAACATCCATCTCATCGTTGGCATTAGTGTTGTTTATAGTCAATGTGCCGTTTGCGTTTCCGGTCACACCGAAATTGGTGGTGCTGATCATGGCGCCTGTTTTGTCGGCGGTACTGCCGATAGCGGTGTTCTGCGGATAAATCGTTGCAGCGGACACAGCCGGAGGCAAAGCAAAACCAAGGTTCGCCGTGGCAGTATCGCCCCCCTGGTCCAGGGTCACGTTGGAGCCAGTCGAGTTTTTAATTGTCAGCTGCCCCGGCACCGTTGTGGAGTCAACAGTATAAGATGTGGCAAGCCCGCTAAACGGCTGTTCAGCAATATTCATTTTATTCTGAATATCTGCAGCAAGGCCTGCGAGTCCTCCGTTGGCACCTGCGGTGTAATTCTTATTACTTAGAGTTACCGTCAGAGTATTTCCTATCCCGTCGTTAAACACTAAGGTATCATTGGCTCCCGTAATGTTCAGTGAAGTAGGGGCCGCTGTGGCGCTGAGGCCGCTGTACTGTGCAGTATTCAAAGAGCCCTGGAGGGCCGTTGCCACATCCGATAGACTCGCGTAGTTACCTGGAGGGATTGTTGCAGTGTATGTGCCGCCTGTTACCTTGTCACTGAAAATTACATTATTCCTGCCTTTGTCTATGCCCACCGTGTCGTCCGGCTTGACCGCTATATCGATCTTGTCCGAACTGCCGACTGGATAGGAAGAGATTACAAGCCTGTAATCAGGATTTGCAGATGTCCCTTCATTTACAACCTGAGCCTTCACGCCGGCACCCGCGGCATTAATGGTGTCACGGACATCCTGAAGCGATGCGAACTCGCCGATATTTACATCTCCTACAGCCTGGTCGCTCGTCGCGGCTGACTTGTCTGCTATCGTCTGGTCAAGCGGCATAAAACCGAGCATTTTTGAGATTTGAGGAGACTGGCTGAAATTGACCGTCACTGGAGCGCCGGAGTTATTGGTCACCGTAAATCTGCGGATAGATGCGTCATATGAGAATTGCAATCCGTTGGTCAGCCCTGAAAGAGCCGACGCGAGATCGGCCCCCGAATAAGCCTTATCTGCAATAGTACGAGATTTACCGCCTATAGTAAGAGCATCATTTGTACTGTTAATTAAAAAACCGCCTGCTGTTGCAGGGCTGTTGCCATTGGTCTGAACATTAAGTGTCCCGCCGCCGGTAGTAAAAATGTTATCGGAAGCGGTAAAATTGCCGACCGCATTGTCGCTCTCTATAGTTCCGTTATTTGCACTGACGATCTGGTCCCCTGAGGAATTGAAACCGAGCGCTTGTTCCGCCTGCAAACTCGTAGAACCCCAATGCACCGTAACAGCGGCCCCCGTAGTGTTTTTGATCTGGAATTTATTTTTGGTAGAATCATACGTAAATGTTACTCCCGAAGCGGGGGTCCCTGCATCTGTAGTGAGTTGAGCAGCGAGAGCAGCAGGCGTTGAATACACGCCGGCAGTAAGGTTATAAGTCGTAGCGCCTATTTTAATCTTGTCTCCGGAATTAATAGTATACACCGGAGTAGTCGGAACAGTTGTCTGCAAAGCAGATAAGGGGTCGGCATCAGGAATAGTATTGAGCCCGTTATTTGTCGAGTTATATGTCGGCAGTATGGATGAGGGTGAATCAGTAGTATTGACGCGACTGAAACTGAACAGGCTGGCTGCTGAAACATTGGCGCCGATATTAAGGCCGGAGCTTATATTAATATTGAACGCATTTGCGGAACCAGTCAACTCTCCGGTAGTCTGATCTATCGGAGCAACATTTGATTGATAACCTCCAAATATATACCGGCTGCCTGATTTTGTGTTGCCAATACTGACCGCGGTGGCGAACAGGTTCTTTACCTGATCTGAGATCATAAGCTTCTGATCTGCAGTCAGCGTACCGCCATTTGCCTCTATCGCCAACAGGTTCGCCTGGCTGACAGTACTGTTCAGACTGGATAAGGCTGTATCAAGGGACTTCAAGTGCACATTTGCGGAATCCTGCGCCTTTGTGTACTCTGCAATTTGGGACAATCGCGTTTGGTAGTCAACTACCTGCGAGAGCAGTGTCGGGTTGTCCGAGGGCTTATTGATCGATTTGGTGCTGGAAATCTCATTTTGATCCGTTAGTTGATCGGCAAGGCTTTGATTAATTCCTGTAAGGAACTGAGAATAAAACATCTGTGTAGTAACTCTCATATCTATTTCACCATCCCTATGAGTGTCGTAAGCAGATCGTTGGCAACGGTTATCAACTTAGCAGCAGCTTGATATGATTGTTGATACTTTATCAGATTGGAGGCCTCTTCATCCATGCTGACGCCGGAAACAGCCTGCTGCTTTTGCGTAAGCTGATCAACAAGCTGGCTCTGAAATTTCTGGCTGGTACTCGAAGAAGAGGACTGCTCTCCGACTGCTGAAACCAGGCTGTTATAAAAATCCACCGGCGTGGCCCCGGCAAATGAATTCTCGGTTGCCAGACTAGCAACAGCTAATGCATTTCTATTGTCTCCCGGGACGCCTTTTGAGGCGCTGGAGAGCACGGAAACAACATTGTCGCTCACCGCAGAGCTCCCATCGGCAACTGTGCTATCATTGCTTCCGCTGAAACCGAAAAGCTGCTTTGCTGTTGAAGCCGAGTTAGTCCATAGCAAATTGACTGTATCGCTTCCGTTCGGCATCATAATCTTGAACTGTTTTGTTTGCTGGTTAAAAGCGACCTGCATAGTGTCCGGCAGTGTGCCGCCGGTGCTATTCTGATAAGCTGTCTGAATTGCGGATGTCAATGCAGCCGAAATATCATCCGACTGTCCTGTATCATTGGTATACGCACCCTGAGGTATAACAGCCGTTATGTTGGCCCCGCCGTTTACGTTAAATACAACGGTATTATTCGAACTGTCTACACTAAACATATCGGTAGCAGCGGCAACCTTACTGGAATTTGTAAGGGCCGTAGCAATATCCTGCGCCGCATGCTGGTCGAGTTGTACATTAAAAGTTTCACCATTTGGGTTCTTTACGGAACTGATATCATTGCCGTCAATCCTGACTTTGACGCCTTCGAATTCAAATGTCCTCCATAATGAGCCGCTGCTATCGGGGACCATATTGACCTTTGTCTGATCAAGTGATGTCGCGGTTGAAGGGTCATAAGACAAATTGGGACTAATCGTGGTCCATGTGCTACCGTCAGTGGATTTCTGCACACGCCAGTAATTGCCGGTCGAAAAATCACTCGTAGATGTGCCGTTTACGGAAATTGCTGTTGGAGCGTCGCTCTTAGAGAAGCCGAGCATACCTGCAGCTGTCGAGTTCGCATTAGCCCAGTCAAAAGTCAGAGTGGCATTGACAGATGAAAGGGTGCCGCCGGCTCCAACTGCACTTGTAGTACCTGAAGCCAGCCCGAACTCCTGAGGCGTAGCTGTGCTGAGGGTGTGAGGCGGGTTGTTCCATTCAATAGTCACTGCAGGACCTGCCGTATTCTTAATGCTTATCTGATTCGCTACAGTGGTCCCATAATCAACAGCAAACGTGTTCCCCGAACCCGGCGCAGTATTCAATGCCGTTTGAATAGCGGAGGCAAGACCGGCTCCGGAATATGTTCCGGGAGCTATTGTTGCCGTCCTGTCGGCAACACCATCATTATAAACAATGGTGTCATTAACTCCGGCAGTAATGGTAACAGGATTATTGCTGATCGTAAACTTATCTATATTTGCACCCGAAGTATTATATGTGACAGTTAAGTTCGAGTTGAGCTTGTCAAGTTGAGTTTGCAATGCAGAGGCAAGCCCCGGCCCGGAATATGTGGCCGATGGAATCGTGACGGCAGCGCCATTTATCTGAATTGTATTATCAGTGGTGTTGATTACATAACTGAGACCATCCGCATTTTCGACCTGATATCCGGCCTTATCCGCAGCGGAAAGACTCCCATAGGTCGCAGCATTGATATAATCAATATTATACTGGGC
Organism: Nitrospirota bacterium; assembly: GCA_015233655.1. Taxonomy (GTDB): domain Bacteria; phylum Nitrospirota; class Thermodesulfovibrionia; order Thermodesulfovibrionales; family Dissulfurispiraceae; genus JADFXI01. The sequence continues at coordinate 9,254 of JADFXI010000049.1, forward strand.
GTCTGCGGACAGTTTGCTCGGGTCTGTAACACTCATCGAGGTAACAGCCGTGCTGGTTGCCAGCAAATTGAGGCCGCTGCCGGATGTGTCCGTAGTAGTGACTCCTATACGAACGTCAGCCAATCTGCCGTCAGGGTTTGATAAGATCTTGATTCTGTAATCCGGATTCGCAGTCGTGCCAATATTCACTGCAATTGCGGCCACTTTGGAGCCGGCCTGATTATTAATGGCATTTACAACATCGCCAACAGTTGAGTTTGCGGCTATATTGACACTCAAGGGTGACGAATCGTTGTCCCCGAGTTTTATTGACAAGGTCCCGCCGGCATATGAAAATATATCTGAAGAAAGAGTGCCGCCCGCAGCAATATTAGTGTCCTTAGCAACATAACCTAACTGCTGGCTCTTTGCACTGCTCAGGGCCCAATTAATGGTTACCGCAGGACCTGTGCTATTCTTAATGGTCAGTTGATTTGCTACCGTTGTCCCATAATCAACAGCAAAAGTATTGCTTGTGGTTACAGGCCCAGGCCGCGTAGCAGCATTCAAAGCTGTCTGAACAGCTGCGGCAAGGCCGGCCCCGGAATAAGTACCGTTGGCTATTGTTGCCGTATAATTATTAGTCCCGTCATTAAAAACTATGGTATTGTTAGCGCCGGTAATAGTGACAGAAAACGGTACGCTGGCTGATGTCAACTTGCCAAGCTGCGACAGCGAACTGAAAAAAGCGCTCCCCGCTTGGCTGTCGAGCCCGTATCCCTGCCTCTGATAAAAGTTTGTAGTATCGGCAAGGTTGACAGCAAAGGCATTTAACGAATTCTGATAATTTGGAATATTCGTATCCCTCAAATCCTTGTTGGCCTTGAGCTGGCCTCCCGTGAGATAAGCGGTCACATCAGGATTCCCGGGTGTCCCCTGAGCTGCCCCGGGAGATACAGCCACATAGAAATGCATGACATTTGAAGTATCCGTATTTGCGCTCAAGGCGAATGTCCTTGGGCCCTGGACAATCGGCTCGCCTCCGAGCAGGACCGTTACCATTCCGGCACTGTCAGGAAAGGTCGAGACCTTTACAATGGAATTTAAATTCTGCATGAGCAAATCGCGTTGATTCATCAGGTCCAACGCGCCGGGATTCCCGGCGATTTTTGTATTTAAATCCGCAATCTGAGCGGCAGTGCTGTTAACTGTATTGGAAAGTGACTGGCTGTCTGTCAACAATTGGTTGCGTTCGTTGTCGAGCGCAGTAGCAGCCCCGCTCAGGCGTGAACTGAGATAATTCGCTTTTTGAATAAGCGTTGTGCGTTGCGCGTCACCTTCGGGGGTTTGAGAGACATCCTGCCACGCATTATAGAAATCGGATATGGCAGGGCTGATTCCGGTGGTCGAGGCCTCATTAAAAACACTTTCAATCTGCGACATTCCCGTCTGTAAATTATTCCAGTATGCAAGGTTGGATGATTCCGTATTGACCTGTTGGTCGATAAATGAACTATACATCCTTTGTATTTGAGTGACCTGCACTCCATCCCCAGCCGCACCGCTCGTCTTTATTATTCCGCTGTCTATGCTTTGTAAAATCGGATTCTCCCGCTTATAGCCGGGGGTGTTTGCATTGGCAACATTATTCGAAGTAGTGCTCAGCGCCTGATCAATTGAATATAATGCCGACAATCCAACGTTAAACAGACCGCTGATAGCCATTTACGCCTCCACAGAAACTTTTTGATGCGCGCTCACGCCGAAAGTGTTTAGAAAGTTATATGACGCTTTTACATAGTAAAGCGATTTCTCGATTAATTTACCGTTAAGCTTGTTAAGTTCAGTGATGCTCTGAATGACAGATGTAAACCTTGAAGCAATGTCCTTGAGCCTGTCTTTGTACTCGTCATCTGCAACTGAAGCAACCTGGGATATAGTTTTGTTACTGAAACACAGTCTCTCGAGTATCCTTTCCCGTGCTTCGTCGCACATTCTGATATTCGTGGAAATAGCTTCCTTTTCACCCAGCAGTTGCTCCAATGCATTTGGGTCCAGACTGACTATAACGTCTTTCTCCTTCTGCAACAGCCCCACGAGCTGCGTGCAAAGCACAAATTCCTTTTCCAGAATAGTAATCAACTCTTCATATAGTTGAATCAATTATGGCCTCCTTCAGCACCTTGCCGGCTACCGCCTCGCCCTTGACGTTGTAGGTACCGGCATTAACAGCATTTTTAACAGTCTCCACGCGGTCCGTCCTGGTGTCCGGCAGTTTATTTACCGCAGCCTGGAGCTTCCCAATTTCCTTTGCCTGGCTGGAAACAAGAACCTGATCTTCAGGCATTGACCCGGCAGCAGTCTGACCAACCGATACTTTTCCCTTTGGTTTGTCGGGCGACTGAAAGCCTGCACCTGAAATGTCTACCTTATCTGTGATTATCATTTTCCCATACCCCCCGACTCCTTATTTACGTATACATACGTATACATATACTTTATCGGGAGATTCCCACAAATATTAACCTTTCTCGCCGGACGAATCTATCGCCCTGTTTTTACTAGCTAATCCCTCTGTTTTTGTATCATTTACGTTCGACACATCCTGCACCGCGGTAGAAGAATTCCTGAAGAGAAAATCTCCTAACCCAATACCCCTTTCAGCCATGGATTTCGACACCTCCGACGTGATGACAGGCAGAAATGTCGAAATAGTTTTATCCTGACCAACGGAGGTCTGTTCCATCATAATCCTCATCATCTCGTTAATAAACAATCCTTCAATCTGTTTTGAGGCAGCCTTCAAATCAGGCTTCTGAACAGTCTGGGTCTTTATGCCTGCGAATGAAGCCTGCGCTGTGTCTTTATATTGCTCGATAGTATTCATGTGTTTAACCCATTAAAAAAGTTACATTATTACCAAGTCTGCCTTTAGACTACCCGCAGCCTTTATCGCTTGAAGTATTCCAATAAGGTCCTTGGGGGAGACGCCAAGAGTATTCAATGCCGTAACAAGCTCACCAATCGACGCGCCTCCTACCATGGCCACAGAGGTCTTTTGGGAAGGCGCTGGTGCAGCTGCAGTCGGCGCCGCAGCGCCCGCAGGAGCGGCCCCAGCCGGAGCTGCCGGAGTTGTAGCCTTAATCTCTATTGTCAGAGAACCATGTGCAAGAGCTACAGGGTTGATGCCGACATTTTCTCCTATAACAACAGTGCCGGTCCGCTCATTTATTACAACTCTGGCCGGAGTGTCGATATTAACTTCGACCATTTCAACCGTTGATATCAACTCGACCACTTTGTCCGTAAAATTATCAGGAACTATCAAAGACACGACAGAAGGGCCTTCCGGTTTTGCAAAGACACCGCCAAGCCGTTCGTTGATCTTGCTCGCAACTCTTGTGGATGTCGCAAAATCCGGCATGCTAAGCAATATATCGAGCTTGGTCTTGCGGTTTAACTGAACAGGCACCTCTCTTTCAACAATCGCCCCGCCAGGCACCGCACCCGCGGTCAAATGGTTCTGGAACCCTCCGCCGCCGCCCCTTGAAGGCAGTCCGCCTATCGATAAAGCCCCTTGCGCCACAGCATAAACATTATTGTCAAAACCTCTGAGCTGGGTAGCCAGGAGCGTACCTCCCTGCAAACTTTTACAATCACCTATGGACGAGACCTGAATGTCAACTTTAGCGCCGGGTTTAAGCATTGTCGGGAGTTTGGCAGTAACGATGACCGCTGCGATATTCTTTGTTTTTCCCTTTACATCAGCTGGATTCACATTAATTCCCATCCGGGCAAGCATATTTGCAACAGGCTGGTAATAATATGTTCCGTCAGAATCTCCGGTCCCTTTCAGTCCGGCGACAAGGCCGTACCCGATTAGTTCATTCTCCCTGGCCCCTGAAAATGAAGCAATGTCCTTAATCCTCTCGGCATGCGCGAAAGTAAAAAGTGAAAAGCAAAAAGTAAAAAGCAAGAGAAAAAATAAAGTCTTTTTGAAAGGAATCTTTTTCATATTCAAATTTACCGATAACATTTCTTCCTTCTCCTTTTTACTCTGCATTAAAACGGCCATGCTTTGTCCAGCAGCCTGGTCAGCCAGCCCTGAGATTGCTTGTCGTCAAGAACACCATCACCAACTAGATATATCTGTGCATCGGCGACCTGCGAAGAATTAATGGTATTGCCAGTTGTTATGTCCTCAGGGCGTATAATACCCCTTAGCACGATAATTTCCTTGTCATTATTTATCACTACCTCTTTACGTGATTCAAGCACCAGGTTGGCATTGGGCAGAACTTCGACCACCTTTGCTGAAATTGTGGCAGTAAAACTCCCGGTTCTCGCGGTATCGCCCTCACCTTTAAAGGCAGTGCTTCCTGTTCCCTTTATCCCGGTCTCCAGGCTCTTTGTGAGCGTCTGATTCGAAGGTATGCCCATGAGGCCGGTTACGCTGTCGTTTACTGTAGAGGAACTGCTGTTATTCGTCGTTGCCTTCTTGGTTGCGTTTGTATTTTCAGAGATAAGGATGGTCACAATATCATTGACCCTTCTCGCACGTTTGTCTTCATACAAAGATGCCTTGTCACTCCATAAAGAACCCTCGCCCAAAGTTGATTCCTTTTCTTTTGTCTCCACATACTTGGCAGGCATTGGGGCCTTCTTTATCTCGCGAGTCTCCTTTAGGGCAGAACAACCAATAAAACCGGTGAACAGCAAAAAATAGAAAGTAATAAGCAAAAGAAACCGGAATATCATACTTTTTTTATTGCTGACATTGCACCTGCTTATCATTGCTTTTCTCCTCAGCCATATTTTCATATCTTAACCCTGACGGTATCCTGCGATATAAGCGTTCCGGCTATCTCTTTTTTTGATGCATTGCAAAGCACGCGGGCCGCACCGCCGACAGGAGGGTCGTTGCTTAATACTCCTCTCGTAGAGATGATCACATTTATACCTTCTACCAGCACGGTCACCTCCCTGCTTTTTTTCATTCCCTGGGAGTTGCCGAAATTATTGGCCCTCAATATTACGCCTTGTGCAACATTCGACTTAAGCCTTTTGCCCTCTATCTCGCCAATATCAGTTATGGCCCCGGCCGGCAATCTGGAGTTTTTTTGCTTCACTGAATAAAAATCGTCTCCGGAAACGACCGTTCCGCCGGAAAGAGGCTTCGCAGCAACATAAACTGAAGTAAGGACATCGAATGAGGCCTCTACATGAAGTTTGCGCACTGTCTTATGTTCATCGCCAAGCGAAACAAGATATACGATTTTATTAGGACCATTGTAGCCATCCATTGCAATACTCGTTATTGAGTAATTGCAGTTATCATCCAGAGTTTCCAACCCTTTTAAAAATTTAATTCCGTTTAACTCGACGTTTTCAGATACAGAGCGGACCAGTTCCGCTAAGACAGCCCTCTTTACAGTGTCAGTCAACTGTTTCGGCTGAGCGTAAACGTCAGACACAAAAAATAAAAAATTAAGAGTTAAAAGCACAAAGAGCGGAAAAAGCGTTATTCTTAAGCTGTTATTTATTTCATTTCTCATGTCCGCTTCTCCTTTATCAGTACTTTTCACTTATCAACTTGCCTCACACATTACGCCTTCATCGCTGAAGTTGTCTGCAGCATCTGGTCGGAAGCCTGCACCGCCTTGGAATTCAAGTCAAAGGCCCTTTGTGCAGTGATAAGGTTCGCCAACTCCTGCACGATATTGACATTGGAGTTCTCAAGATATCCCTGTGCAATATCGCCGAATCCCTGAGAATCAGGGGCGCCTGTAATTGGGTCGCCTGACGCATCGGTGGCAAGAAACAAATTCTTGCCTATGGCCTGCAAGCCGGACGGGTTGATAAACCGCGCCAATTGTATCGAGCCTACGAGGGTCGGCGCAGTCTGTCCCGATGTAAGCACATTCACATCGCCGTTGAAGGCCACTGTAACAGATGTGGCTGTAGTGGGAATGTTAATCGGCGGCTCGATGGGATATCCATCAGGATTAACTATCCTGCCGTCTTTATCGAGACTGAACGCACCGGCCTTTGTGTATGCAATAGTGCCATCCGGCCTTGACATCTGGAAAAAGCCGTCCCCCTGGATTACGAGATCAAGAGAATTGCCTGTATTGATGAAATCACCCTGGGTAAAGAGCTTTTGGACCGCTGCCGGCCTTACGCCCAATCCGACCTGAATTCCTGCGGGCACCTGCATCCCTGTTTCAGATGGAGCGCCTGGCGAACGGTCCTGCTGATAAAGCAAGTCCTGAAATTGGGCCCTGCTCGCCTTGAACCCTGTCGTATTGACGTTGGCAATGTTGTTGGATATGACATCGACCATAAGTTGCTGGGCTTGCATACCTGTTGCTGCAGTGAAAAGCGATCTAAACATATACCCCCCTATTCCGTGTCATGTATTTCAGCACCTATACTTTCGCGATTTGAGTTACAGCATTTTCGGCCAATGTATCAAAAGTCTTAATGACTTTCGAAATTATGTCCATATCCCTTAATGCAGTTATCATGCCAGCCATTTCCTTTATTGGATTTACATTGGACATCTCGACGCTCCCCTGGACCACCTCGGCGTTCGAAGCTCCGGTCTCGGTACCCGAGAACAATGAATTGCCTATATGCTGCATGGTAGCACGGTCAAGATTCACAACCTTAAGCTTGTCTGTGGCGGCACCATCTACATAAAGAGTACCGTCCGATGAAAACTGAACAGTATTGCCGGCGATACGTATTGGCTTATTGTTAGTATCCAGGACCTGTTGTCCCGAATCATCCACAAGATAACCGTCTTTGCCCCGGGCAAAACTGCCGTTTCTTGTGTAATATATATTGTCGCCAGCCTGCACGGCGAAAAAGCCTTCTCCCACGCATGCAAGGTCTAAGGTGTTTCCCGTTTCCATAAGACTGCCGGCAGAAGTATCTATCGAGGTTTTCCCCATCACTGTCATGGACCTGGCGTCCGGATAAACTGCCTTTTGCTTATCAGCAATGCCTTCCAGAAGCGGGTAGAGCCTCGTCGAAAATGACGTTTTCTTATAGCCTGCGGTATTTGCATTGGCCAGGTTTTGCGTGACATTGTCGAGTTCCTGGTATTTCAGCTGTGCCCCGGTCATCGCAACATATATCCCTTTGTACATTAGTGCATCTCCTTATGCAGTATGATGAATGGGTATTGCAATATTGGTGCCACAATAAGAAATGCGGGAGTTGATCGCCAATGGCCGCAGTAGCGGCGACAGACTAATGAACTGTAGTGGGAAGCAACTTCAGACTGTGTTTAGTGGTTTTTTCCGGGAAAATTTTACCTGAGGCCGGAAAATTATACCTTGATGTCCACGCCGTGACTCTGCTCGTCAGGGCCGGTCGACGGCCCTGCTGATTCTTCCTCTGTACGCTCAGGGTTCTCGGTTTCGGAGCGCTTCTTTTTCTTTTTGGAATAATTGCTTTTGGGAAATACACGCGGGGTGCCAATGTTTCTTATTCCAACGATCCTGTATACGTCGCCTATGCCTTCATCATTTGCCATCTTGATTAATTTATCGTGTAAAATCAATAATTCTTTAAAGCACATTTAGTATCAGGCGTGTAGAATCAGGGGGAAACCTCAAAAAACAAATGGTTATGATTAATACGAGGTAAGAACCGTTATTTGCTCTTGCACATGATGCCCAATGCTTTTCTATCAGAACAACTGACCTTTTTGGGAGATATAATCCTCTTTCAGCTTCTTCAGCAATGTCTCAAAATGTTCTGCGGTAAGTCCCAGCTGCTCAAACCCGATTTTTGAAAAATCCACGGCGACCTGCATGCCGATCCCAAGGTGAAGGCACATTGCATCCGCTACCTGGACCACCTGGCAAAGGGTCTCATAACCGCTGTCCTCAAAGGGCGGATAATGCTCTGCGTGATGGTACTCCACTACGACCTCAAGGTTAGCGGGGAGCTTCCATTTTCTTGCGATAAGCGCTCCGAGATTGCAGTGATTGAATCCAAATATTTCATCCTCTGCGACAACAGTAGATATGTTCTCCTCATTTATCCTGTCTATAACAGATCTGTACTGGTCGGGCAGACTATTATTCATGACGATCTTGCCGAAATCATGTATGAGTCCGCCGATAAGGGCCTCTTCCGGGGCCAGCATGTGAGTCTCCGTTGCCAGCAGCGATGCTGCGATTGATACACCGAGACTGTGCTCCCAGTGCTTCTGCTCAAATAGTCCGGATTTCCTGTGAAGATCTTTCAGCGATGCAGCAGTAACGAGAGACTTCATCGAATTAAAGCCTATAATTATTATGGCCGTAGCAATGGAATCAATACTCCTGCCCCTGCCGTAATACGGAGAGTTAGCTATCTTCAGCAGACGCGTTGAGAAGGACTGGTCCTGGGAAATAATGTTTTCGAGTTGGTTGATGGACGTATAATCGCTGTTAACCAGTTGCAGTACTTTTGCAGCAACGGGAGGGATACTCGGGACATCGATTGTCTCGAGAACAATCTTTTCCAGCATATCCTCTTTCATTCTTCCTCGTTGTACTCTTGACGCCTATTTATACTGAATTAATTATTTCGCCGGCCATTTCTTCAATAGACAAAACTTTGTCGGCAATGCCGGCATCTACTACCGCTTTAGGCATGCCGTATACCACGCAGCTTTCCTCATCCTGAGCGAATATCCTGCCTCCTGTTTTCTTCAGACTGAGCATTCCCTTTAGCCCGTCATTTCCCATGCCGGTCAGAATCACTCCCAACGCCCTGCCTGGAAAAAATTCAGCAACAGAAGCCATAAGAGCGTCAACCGATGGCCGGTAGATAAACTCTTCCTTGTTCTCGGAAATACTGATGATTGTCTCTATTCCCCTGACCCTTGTAACGCGCATATGTCCCCGGCCAGGGGCGATCAGCGCAACGCCTGGTTTCAAAGGTTCACCATCCACCGCCTCCCTGACCTCTATCTGGCTCAACTGATTAAGCCTCTCGGCAAAAGGACCTGTAAAGTTCGGAGGCATATGCTGGGCGATAACAATAGGCGCAGGAAAATCTTTTGGAAGTTTAGGGATAATTTCCTGCAAGGCCTTAGGCCCGCCGGTCGATGTGCCGACCGATACTATTCCAACCCTGCGGTCTCCAGTCGTCCTCAACGGAACATGCGGCGCACACTCTGCTACTCTTGGAACTGCAGGCCTGACAGACGGCCTGATGCGCTTCTGGACGATCCCTTTACGCGCGATTTGTTTAATCTTATCGATCAGTATTTCCTTGATCTTCACAATATTGACCGATAATTCAGAAAGGTTCTTGGGGATAAAATCTACTGCGCCAAAATCGAGGGCGTCCAGTGTGACCTTGGCCCCTTCAGTTGTAATCGAACTCACCATGATCACAGGCAAAGGGTTCGACTCCATGATATGCTTTAATGCCGTAATGCCGTCCATTCGCGGCATTTCGACATCCATGGTGACAAGGTCGGGCTTAAGGCTCTGGATCTTCTCTATGGCCTCAAGCCCGTCTCTGGCGGTACCGACAATCTTTATCTCGGGATCAGAGGAAAGCATCGTGGTTAATGCATTCCTCATGAATGCAGAGTCATCAACAATTAGTATTCTTACCATATATTCCAGCTAAACGCAGAGCGGGAAGCGCTGAAAGTAAATTATTGTTCCAGAACGCCAGGCCCTTGTCGACACTCTACATTGTTTAGAATCCAAAGTCCGTGAGCAGATCATTGACATCCTCCTGTGAAACTTTCTCAGGTATCGCAACATCAGCTTTAACGCCTGTTTCGATCTTGACGCCAAACGTTGCTATAAGCTTGACCAGTTCTTCCTCTATGTCTCCAACAAGTTTAATAACCTTCTTTATGGTTTGGCCGGTAAGGTCCTGAAAAGACTGGGTGGTCAGGATTTCTGTAAAGTCATCCTCCAGTTCTCTCTTGAACTTCTTCAGATACTGCACCGATTCTTCCGGCTCTTTCAAATTCCGTATATGTGATGATAGTTCATCCATCGTCAATATATATTTCTCGACTATACCCATAGTCCTGTTTGCCGCGTCTTCGGTCTTCTCTATGACAAACTGCAACTGGTCAACGGCATTAGGCATGGCCGTCTCAGCCATGTCCTTGAGCCGGGGATCGAGAGCTTCCTTGAAGCTCCTTATGGTGTCATGCAGTTTACGTGTAACTTTCCCAACTTCCTGGAACAGGTCATTCTGCCCTTTATTCATTATTACCTTGATCAAGCTGTCGGCTTTATCATAATCCTGATTCGCAACCGCGTCCATAAAACTCACCATCTCGGTAAAAATCGGATATCGCGGGTCTCCCGGCTCTATCGCCTGTTTCAAAAAATTGTCCCTTGTTTCCTGAGGCCCGTTGACCATCGTATCCTCCCTGACAGGTATGTTGTTGCTGACCGGCATTTCCCCTCCTGCCGACCCTTCGATCTTCATGACCGGCTCATTCGTTCCTATATGGGTTACTTCCTCTTCCATTTTAAAAACCGCCTCTTCA
>JADFXI010000004.1 GCA_015233655.1 Nitrospirota bacterium
CCTTGCGTTAGCTGATAAACTGAGAAACCTCTATCCGGACATTAAAATTGTCAGGTACAGCTCCGCAGCAGTGGCTGATTCGTGGGCAACCGAAAGGGGCCTGATCTTCATTATGGCTGCAGGCATCATAGTTCGCAGCACCGTACAATATCCGAGGCGGTTTTTTTGGGCATTGTAAATTACCAGGGCATCTTCAAAAAGCACAAAGATGTATCTGTAAGCGAACATCAATATTTCGATAAAGCCCTTTGGAATCCTTATCCAGGACAGACCTGACATCAATTCGCTAAAGGGCGTGGAGAAGCCGAGCGCTGCTACAATGGATACTGCTCCAAGGACCCTGCATGCTATCATGAGGCCCTCAACCAGGCCGTCTTTATGTCCGGTGAGCGAGAAGCCGAGGACCGAAACAGAGAACAGGGCGACTTTTCCGGTGAACAGAAATTTCAGCACCACAAGAATGAGTATTATGACAAGCGGTTCCGACAGCCTGAGGGCCAATACCTTGAGAGGCACTCTTATCCTGACGCATAGCCCCATGCTCAAGAAAACAACTATTAAAGGAAAGACAAAGCCTTTGTAACTTATTACCATTATCAACAGGGCGATAGCGACTATGAACTTTATCCGTGCGTCAATATCGGTCAATGAATGACGATGCTTAAAATGTTCAGAGAATAATTCCATTCCTATTCCTTTTCCGGTCCGTTTTGTTGTTTCTGAGTCTGCCCGGCTGCTCCAGGTTCAGTGAGTTTTCTCCAATAATATCCGGCGGCAAACCCTCCGATGGTACCAGCCAGGAGGAACATGAAGAGCTGAAGGTCTCCCTGTTCAACATTGATCAGCGGTTTAGCTGCTTCTCTTCCATGCTCTTTCGCGTATTTTTCGACAACAGATTCATCAACCCCTGTCCATTTATCGGCGGCATAGGCCGGCAAGACGCAAAGAGCAAAGAGCAAAACGCAAAGCGCCTTCATGTCCTTATTTCCTCCGGCCTTAATACGCACATCTTTACGAGCAGGTCAGGCCTCTTTTTATAAAGCAGGACGATCACGCCAGCAGTCATGCCGCCTTCGAGAATTCCGAGCGGAAGTTGTGTCGGTATAAAAGAGATAAGGATTTTCCAGAAAAGAGGCATGAAAGGAGTGTCCCCTTTAATACCTGACGCAAGCATTGCGGCAGTGCCGGCGTATGTGGCCCAATCAGCGAAGAGGCCCGCAAAAAAACCGGCAATCGTGATGTTCATTCCTGCGGAACGCAACAGTCTGAAAGTAAAGTATCCGGCAAAAGAGCCCAGTACGCCCATCGACAGGATGTTAGCCCCCCAGGTACTCAAGCCTCCGTGGGCCAGAAAGAGCGCCTGTATAAGGAGCGCCGCCGCTGCAACCAGGACGCTTATTGATGGGCCGAGCAATATTGCCGCCATGCCGGTCCCGCATGGGTGTGAGCAGGTGCCTGCAGTGGGCACCGGTATCGGCATGCAGGAGATGATAAAGACCGCTGCTGCCATCAGCCCCACCAAGGGTTTAAAGGAGAGGTCAACGGACGCGCGCTTCTGCAGGCGGAAGAGACCGAAGGCGACAAACGGCGCTGCAACGGCAAACCACAGCACAGCCCAGTTAAAAGGCAAAATCCCTTCGGAAATATGCATCGCCATAGCATCTGACGCAACAGCCAGTGAGGCGAATGCAAAGAATATTACTAAACAAATGATCTGCTTTATCATTATTCCTCCGACGCCATTATGAGAAGTGCGTTTACTATCGCTGCCGCAACAGGCGTCCCGCCTTTCCTGCTGAGGTTAGTTATAAACGGGAACTTCTGCTCCGCAAGCAACGCCTTTGACTCGAACGCCTTTACGAACCCGACCGGCACCCCTATGACAAGAGGAAGGTCACCAGAATCCGGTGACTCCTTCAAAAGTTCAATGACTCGCAGCAGTGCTGTCGGAGCATTCCCGATAACGATAATCCCGACTTTCTTATCTATATTTTTTTCCACGGCGATTTCGGTGCGCGTCCTGCCGGTCTCTTTTGACACCCCAGCCACTTCTTCATCTCCAACAGCGCATATTACCTCGCCGCCCCATCGCGCCAGCCGCTTCTTATTGATGCCTGATCTCACCATTTCAATATCAGTCAGGATGTTTTTCCCTTCTTTTATCGCTTTTATTCCGGCTGCAACTGCATCAGGGTGAAAGACGAGGGTCTTCGCGAATTCGAAATCAGCAGTGGCATGAATGACACGCTTGACTATAGGAAGCTGATTATCGGCAATAGCGCTTAAATCGCATTCTCCCGAGAGTATCTCGAAACTCCTTTTTTCGATCTCCTCAGGCAACAATTTTTCAGCCAAAACGGAATAATCCACGACTGTTTTTGGCTTGCCGACGGCATGGCTAATCCGCTCCATTACAATCTGGGCCAATTTTTCATGGAGTCCGAGGGGTTCGGTATAAATGAATTCGACTTCAGGGTATAGGGCCTTTGCCTTTTCTATCAGATCGGGAATATCTTTGGTTACATGCATTCCCGCGTTCAGAAAAAATGGGTGGAGGACAATCTTCCCGGCCCCTTCCATGACTTGCCTGGTAATTGTCTCCATGATGTCGGGACTCGCGAACTGCATATAAGAAGCGGCGACACAGCAGTTGCAGCAACCTGGGTGAAGCATGCCGTGAAGCATGGCAGCGAGCGATTCCAGATTATTTGCGTCCTTCTTCGGACTGCCGTGGCCTATGAGTATTATGCGTTCTTCCATAAAGATGTCAATTCTCCCGTATGTATTTTAAAATATTTTCAGCAATAGTCTTGCTGCTCGCAAAGTGAATATGTACATAACTTGCCAGTGTTTTCTTTACCCTGTACCCTTCCTCAGGCAGCTCTTCGCCGGATCTGCCGCTCACCGAGTATATCAACCCGGTGTTGTTATCTTTCGGGTCAGCACCCTTTATTATTTCCGAGTAATGAAATTCGTGGCCTCTAATCTTTTGTCCTGTTTTGCCCAATATGCAACTTTCCTCCAGGACTATTTCCCTGTACCCGAGATGTGATCTCCCCTTTTTCATTCTGGTCTCGAAGGGAAAGACACCAGCCATCCTGAAAGAGTTTCCGTCAAAGTCATGGATGCCCTGGGAAAGGTACATAAGCCCCCCGCACTCGGCGTATAGCGGCCTGCCTGAGTCAGACCACGCCTTGACAGAAGCGAGCATCCCGGCATTTTCTGAAAGCGTCACGGCATACAATTCAGGATAACCGCCTCCTATGTATAAGGCATCAATGCCTTCAGGCAACTCCGGACTGGACAGCGGGCTGAAAAAAACAATTTCTGCCCCGGCCTGTCTGAGCAGGTCAAAATTGTCTTCATAGTAGAAGCAGAAAGCCTTGTCGTAAGCAACGGCGATTTTCGCGCCGGGGCCGGGACGCGGCGACAGCGGAGCAGGGCCATGAGACGGAAAAGAAGAAACATTCGCTATTTCGAGAAGTCGATCTATGTCGATATGCCCTATCACTACATCAGCAAGCTTGTCAACGCCTCTGTCCGAAATCGGGGCTTCTTCTGCAACAGCCAGACCTAGATGGCGATGAGGGATGCTGAAGTCCGGGTCCCTGGGCAGGTATCCCAGAACAGGGACATCCTGTACGCCTTCTTTAAGTCTCTTATAATGCTCGTCTGAGGCGACCCTGTTAAATATCACGCCCTGCACAAGGCCGGCAGACGCGAAGTTATTCGGGAATGATGCGAACCCTCTTACAACCGCACCGGCACTTTCAGCCATACCGTATGCATCAACGACAAGTATGACCGGCACCTTGAGAGTGTCTGCCAGCATCGCCGTGCTGTATTCACCATCGTACATACCCATAACTCCCTCGATAACAGCTACGTCCGCATCCTTTATATGACTGTTGAAGCACTCAGTTACAGCGTCTTTGCCGCACATCCACAAGTCGAGGTTCCTTGAAGGCCTGCCTGTGATCAGCCGGTGGAGTCCGGCATCAATAAAATCGGGTCCGGCCTTGAATGGCTGGACCTCAAGACCTTTTTTTTTCAGCGCTGCCAGGAGACCTATCGTAATAGTTGTCTTGCCGCATCCGCTGTGTGTGCCTGCTATGACTAGACCTTGCATAGTTGGGCAAGCTCCTTCAGCAGGCGCATATTGTCACGGCTTGACTTGACGGCCACTCTCGCATACGCACCGCCGATGCCCCTGAAGTTTGAGCAGTCCCGTATAAGGATGCCTTTCTCTTCGAGGGATTCGGTTATAGATCTCACCTTGTCCAGTTGCAGGAGATAGTAATTTGCGGCTGACGGCAGATAAGGTATCTTCAGCAGCCTGAATCCGTCTTCCAGCGTCTTCTTCTCGTTGCGTATTGTCCTTAAAGTATCCTCTTTATAAGATTCGTCACGCAGCGCTGCGACGCCCGAAACCTGGGCGAGCAAATTAACCGTCCAAGGCTCTTTATGCTCTTTAATAACGTCGATGACCTTCAATGGAAATACGCCATATCCGACCCTCAGTCCGGAAAGGGCATAGAACTTTGTCATGGACCTAAGCACGATAAGATAAGGGTTGTTCTCAACCTCGGTCAAGAGAGAGTCCTCAGGCGAGAAATCGATAAACGCTTCGTCAACTACGAGATGGCATTTAAGGTCTCGTGCTGCCTCAGCTATTTTGAGCATGTCCGATTTCCTCAGGATGCCCCCTGTCGGATTGTTGGGATTGCATATAAAAGCCATATCGACTGAAGTTGTCAGGGCCATTTTGTATGAATGTGAGTTGCCTCCCCCGGCCATCGCCGAAATAAACGCATCCGTGTTGAAGGCAAACTCATTTTTCGGGCTCAGGGCGAATGGGATGATCTTCCTTCTGCTGCCTGCTGCCCGCTCGTATTCGGAAAAAGTGGGAAAGGGGATAAGTATTTTGTCCGGATTGAGGGCCCTGATGACGAGGTAGATCAGCTCTGTGCTGCCATTTCCGCAAACGACGGATTGCGCGTCAACGGCAAAATTTGAAGCAATCGCAAGTGTGAGATCTCTTGCATCTGAGTCCGGGTAGTTACTGATGTATCTTAGCGCATCCCGTATGACGGCCAGCACTGTTTTCGGGATGCCCAGAGGATTTATCGATGCGCTGAAATCAACGATTTCACTTTCATTTAGTCCCAATTGTACCGCAGCCTTGAATACATTCCCGCCGTGGGGCTCGTCCATTAAGGAACCCTCCTTACAGATAGTATAAACACCGCAATGCATATCCCGATAAAAACCGTGAATTTTGCGATTGCGATCGTCTTTTCAGATGCCGCCAGGTAATCTTCAGCAGTCTCGCCTGTCCTCATCTCTCCGATATAAGGTTTGTCCACTTCAATCCCTCCATAAGTGGCCGGGCCTCCCATCCTGATTCCAATAGCTCCTGCCATGGCAGCTTCGGGTATGCCGCTGTTGGGGCTGGTATGCTTCCTGCCGTCACGAAGCATGGTGATGAAGGAATATCGGGCCGCAGCGAGCGCCTGAAGTGTGTCCTTATATAGCATAACTAAAAATGCAGCAACAACAATGAGTACTCCGGTCAAGCGGGCAGGAAGATAGTTTGCAATATCGTCGAGCCGGGCTGCTGCCCAGCCGAAATGCCGGTAAGTATCGTTTTTATATCCTACCATAGAGTCAAGCGTATTGGTCGCCTTGTATGCCATTGCAAGCGGCAGACCTCCTATTACGAGATAAAAAAGCGGGGCTATGAAGCCGTCAGACAGGTTTTCTGAAAGAGTTTCCATGGTGGCCTTCAGAATTTGATTGGCCGAAAGGCTGTCGGTATCCCTTCCCACTATCATGCCAAGGCTGAGCCGTGCCTCCGGTAAGTTCCCACCACTCACCTCGCGAATTACCGACCTTGCGGAGGTAATAAGCTCGCGGCTTGCCAGTGTAGCAGCGGTAAAATAAACAACTATCGCCATGCCTATAACGGTTCCGGCTGTGCCTGGGAGCAGCCATACAATTATGAGGACCAAAAGGGTCATGAGGAATGATGCCAAGACAATCAGGAAGACAAGCAATACTCCAGCGCGCCTTTCGGCAGACTGCGAGGCTGAGGAGGGGCGCAAGTAGCGTTCGAGCGTTGTGATCGCTTTTCCGATAAGCCTCACAGGATGAGGAAGCCAGCGCGGGTCTCCTATAGCAAGGTCTAATAAGAATGCAAGAATAAGTTGAAGAGGGCCTATCATAGGGCCGCCAGCCTCTCGATAAATTTCATGTCGACGTTCTCCTTGACTATGCCTGCAAGTGAATCAAGCGCTTGTTCCTTTATTGCGCTATAGGAGCAAATAGCGTTGACAGGGGAAAGCCCTTTTTGTGTGCGGACCATGTTAATGATGCTTCGCCTGAACAAATCACTCTCGAAGATACCATGAATGTACGTCCCCCAGCAATTATTATTCTTTGAACCATCCAGGAAGATGTCGGCGCTTGCGTTGAATCTCTTTAATTTAAATAATCCTATGTCCCCGCTGCTTTGTCCCATATGAATTTCATAACCCGGCAGTCGTGAAAACAGCGATACCTCTGCGTTATGACCTATAACAGCACCATCAATCAGTTCCGCTTCGACCTGACAGGTGGTTTTTTTGTCGCCGAACGCGGTTTCTATGTTCAGCAATCCCAAGCCCTCGACTGCTTCATTGCTGCTTTCGACATGGTTGGGGTCCAAGATCTTTTTCCCGAGCATCTGGTAGCCGCCGCACATCCCTATGATCTGCACGCCCTTGGCATACGCATTTTTTATGTTGGCATCGATGCCGCGTTTTTTCAGAAGCAGCAGGTCCTTTATAGTGTTCTTTGACCCTGGGACAATGACGATGTCGGCATTCTCTATTTCAGCCGGATTTGTGGAGTAAAGGAGTTCCACGTCAGGCTCGTAAGCAAACGGGTCGAAATCAGTGAAGTTGGACATGTATTTGAGTCTTACCACCACTATCTTCATTTGGCCGGTTTCGGACATCTGATTCCCGGCTTCCGACTTATGGCCCAGTCCGAGGCCGTCTTCTTCGGGAAGCCCGATATCGTATATATAAGGCAATACCCCGACGACGGGCTTCCCTGTTTTTTTATGGATCATGTCAAGTCCCGGATTAAGGATTTCTTTATCGCCGCGGAATTTATTTATGACGAACCCCTTAATAAGAGCGCTCTGTCTGCCCAGCAGCTTTACAGTGCCGTAGAGAGAGGCGAAAACACCTCCCTTATCTATATCGCCTATAAGGAGCACAGGGGCCCTGGCGTATTTTGCAGCAGCCATGTTAACGATATCCACATCCATCAGATTTATTTCAGCAGGGCTTCCTGCGCCTTCGAGGATTATCAGTTCGTGCAGCTGCGAAAGCCGGTCGAAAGATTCCGTGACTGCCTTCCAGGCCGTTTTCCTGAAGGCATAGTATTCCTGCGCTTTCATGGCGCTATGGACTTTGCCGTGGATGATTACCTGCGAGCCCATCTCACCTGAAGCCTTCAGCAATATGGGGTTCATATCGGTAGTCGGTTCGACCCGTGCAGCCTCAGCCTGGAGCACTTGCGCCCTTCCCATCTCGCCGCCGTCCCGCGTGATTGCGGAATTGAGCGCCATGTTCTGGGCCTTGAAAGGCGCGACATTTATTCCCTTGTCCCTGAAAATCCTGCAGAGGGCAGCTGCAAAGAGACTTTTCCCAGCGCCTGAGCCTGTCCCCTGTATCATAAGCGCCTTAGTCAAGAGGACCTCCATTCAGCAGCTTTATTACAGGGTATAGTCCCCAGAACTCAATAATATTTACGGCAGCATGGTCCTGTTCAATCCTGAAGATGTTTTCGAGGGGGACGCCCATGAGATGACACAGGATTGTCCTGTTCACGCCGCCATGAGCTACAACAGCAATATGGGCCGACGGACTTTCCGCAGAGTATTTGCCCATTACCGAGTCGAACGCCCTGATGGCCCTTTTATGGACATCCTCCGTACTCTCGCCGTTGACAGGACTGTGTTTTAGGGGATCAGAGGCCCATGCTTCAAATTCAGATGGGTACCGCTCCTTTATTTCATTAAAGCTCATTCCTTCCCAGACCCCGAAATTTCTTTCCCTCAGTTCCGGCACAACAATCGGCTCCAGGCCGTGCGGCGCAGCTATGATTTCAGCGCTTTTTATGGCCCTGCTCAGATCAGAGCAGTAAACAGCTGACAGCTTTGACAGGCCGTTATCAGGCATAGCTCCAAACGTCGAGTGTATATCGTTCAGATAACTTTTTTGCATGGCCGCTTCAGCCTCTTGCAGCCTCCCTGCGATATATGCCGACACCTTTTTTATTTGCGCAATGCCGTGCTCAGACAGAGGGACATCTATGCTCCCCTTGTAGCGCTTCGTCTCGCTGCCTTCTGTTTCGCCGTGTCTTATCAGGTAGAGTGTTGTAGCCATGCAGGTATAACCGCCAATAATAGTACTTCTGTGCATTCACTTAACGCCCCCATATGATCTCCTGTGAGGCCGCCGAATTTACCAAGGGTAATCCGCATAGTAAGGAGCGTCAGCATACAGGCCGCCGGCATGATGACCGCAAACAGCCATACGCCCTGTAAAACGTATTGCGGATAAATATATAGCCGGGTTGTAATCATATAGAACACGAGCAGGACCAGAGATGACAGGACAAGCTGTTTCTTCTGAACGCCTTCCATAAAGATGCGCCCGAGGCCGTCTTTACGGGCAGGCTTTCCGAGGAACATTGCGAAGACTGTCACCCATTTGGAAAAGACAGGGATGATGAAGAGAGACGCGAGTATCACCGGCAGTGTCGAAATACGCAGAAAATAATTCAGCAGCACGAATTTCAACAGCACCGAGACGACCAACGCTGTCGCTCCGATGGCCCCTATTGAACTGTCTTTCATTACCAGAAGACGTTTTTCGATATCACGTTCCCTATCTCCTGTTGACTTGACTGCCAGCGCATCGAAGGTGTCTATCAGCCCGTCAATGTCAAAACCGCCGTCAGACAGCAGCAGAACAGTTATGACTAAGGCACTTGCTATCTCAACCGTAAAAAAATTCAGCGCAACATAGGCGGCAGCTGCGATCAGGAGGCCCTGAACAGCGCCTGCAAGAGGGAAAAAAGAAGCCGACCCGGCCAGGTCCTCCTCGGTGCAAGCGCCTTTCACCGTGACAGGTATGATAGTCAAAAACTGTATAGCAAGCAGGATCTGTTTCATCAGTTGATTATTTCGTCCGATACTCCGGCTTCCCCGAATGTTGCCATTTCAGTGTAAATCTTTAGTCCCGCTTCTATCATAAGCATTGCAAGGGCAGCACCTGTGCCTTCGCCGAGCCTGAGATTAAAGTCCAGAATCGGCTGGAGCCCCATTTTTTCGAGCATCGCCTTATGGCCTATTTCGACAGAGTTATGGGCGGCAAAAAGATAATTCTTTACCTTCGGCTCAATAACATAAGCGATAAGGGCCCCTGCAGTCGAGATTAATCCGTCAATGACCACGGGGATCCTGTTTGCCGCAGCGCCGAGTACCAGCCCCGCGATTCCGCCAATCTCGGCCCCGCCTATTTTTGAAAGCAGATCGAGGCCGTCTTTCGCGTCAGGCGAATTTACTTTTATTCCTTTTTCTATGGTTTTTATCTTGTTCCTGAGCGAATCATCGCTGATGCCGGTGCCTTTGCCCGTGACTGTGGCAACCGACAGTCCGGTGACTACTGATGCAATGGCGCTGGAAGGGGTTGTATTGCCGATGCCCATGTCTCCGGTACCGAATATTTTGAATCCCTGTTTCGCATACTGGTTTGCAAGGGTGATGCCGGTTTCGATGCATTTGACGGCCTCTTCTCTTGTCATAGCAGGCCCCTTGGTAAAATTTTGGGTCCCCCTAACGACCTTCAAATGAGTCAGTCCCTCAATCTGTCCAAAATCATGGTCAACGCCTATATCCACAACAACCACTTCCGCTCCGGCATGACGAGCCAGCACATTGATGCCTGCCCCGCCCCTGATGAAGTTAAGCACCATTTGCGGCGTGACCTCTTTTGGGTAGGCTGATACCCCTTCCTCAGTGACGCCGTGGTCACCGGCAAAAGTGAACACCACCTTTTTGTCCAGCACAGGGGTCTTATTTTCGGTTATGGCAACAAGCCTCCGCGCAAATTCCTCCAACCTGCCAAGGCTGCCGGGAGGTTTTGTGAGATTGTCCAGCCGCTTTTGAGCAATGGCGTAAAATTCTTCTTTAATGTCGCCGATAGCACTGACGGCCCTGTTCAGCGTATCCATATGTTTCCTCCGCTGCAACGCAAGATAATATTTATGGCTTCATCCTGATCGGCAATCCGGCAGCCAGAAAATAGACTTCATCCGAAATTGCCGCGACTTTCTGGTTCAATGTCCCGGACATGTCCCTAAATTCCCGGGCCAGCCTGTTCTCGGGTACGATCCCCAGCCCAACCTCATTTGAGACCACGAACACGGATGAGCTGCAGGATTTAAGTGCGTCTACAAGCTTCTGCATCATGCCTTCGATAGAAATATTATTGAGCAAAAGGTTGCTGATCCAGAGGGTGAGACAGTCCACGAGCAGCACATCAAACGTTCCATGAATTTTGACGATCAAATCATGTATGTTTACCGGTTCTTCAAAAGTCTGCCAGTCGCCGGACCGCTCGGCCTTATGCCGGTCAATCCTCTGCTGCATTTCGGCGTCCAGGGCCTGCGCAGTGGCGATGTAGGCCTTGCTCCCGGCAATGGCTGAAGCTGCTTTAAGGGCAAAGCCGCTCTTGCCGCTCCTGGCCCCGCCCAGCACAAAAACTATCTTTCCCATTTAGTGTTTGTCAGACCCTTTCATATCGCCGACGAACATGTCTTTAAGTATATCATTCGCACAAAATTTTCCACACATGGTGCAGGAGTGTTCGCTGCCGTTTCCTCTCTTTGCCTTGATTTCCCTTGCGCGCTCCGCATCGATGCAAAGGGCGAACTGTGACTGCCATTGCATGTCCCTTCTCGCCTTTGCCATCGCTTTGTCTGCATCCGTGTTCTTCAGCTTTATCATGTCGCCTACATGGGCCGCTATCCGCGATGCCATTACCCCTTCGCGCACGTCTTCCGGAAACGGCAGTCCGAGATGCTCGGAAGGGGTGACGTAGCAGATGAAATCAGCTCCGTACGCCGACGACAGGGCTGCCCCTATCGCGGCTGTGATGTGGTCGTAACCGGGTGCGATATCTGTTGTAATCGGGCCCAGCATATAAAAAGGCGATTCGCCGCTCATCTTCTTTTCAAGAATGACGTTGGCCTCTATTTCGTTGATCGGTACATGGCCGGGGCCTTCAACCATTGTCTGGCAACCCCTTTCACGGCCCAGCTCGGCAAGTTCGCAATTTATGAGCAATTCCTGTATCTGGACCCTGTCAGTGGCATCGTGGATGGCGCCGGCCCGAAAGCCGTTGCCGAGGCTTAATACTGTATCGTGCTTTTTAAGAATATCCACTACCCTGTCAAAATGTTCGTACAGCGGGTTTTCCATGTTGTTGTGCTCCATCCATGCGACCATATACGAGCCGCCCTTCGAGACGAGGCCGCCGTAACGGTAATGCTGCTTCCTGAGCATCTCTACGGTCTTTCTGTTGATGCCGCAATGGATCGCCATGAAGGCAACTCCTTCTTCGCACTGCTTTTCGGTAATTTCGAAGAGCAGTTCTGCAGGCATGTTTACGGCAGCGCCGTATTTTTCGATGGCAATTGCAAAGGCTTCGTACAAAGGGACTGTGCCGACAGGAAGGCTTATCGCATCCATTACCGCTTTTCTGATGCCTTCTATGTTGCCGCCCACGCTCAGGTCCATCAGCGTATCAGCGCCGTATTTCTCGGCAATCCTCGCTTTTTCGACTTCCATCGCTATATCGGCGATATCTGTTGAGGACCCGATAGAGGCATTTACTTTAGTCCTGAGTCCTTTTCCAATGCCTGTGATTTTTTTTGACCGGTTCATGTTTGCAGGGATGACTATTTTCCCGGCAGCAACATTTTCTCTGACAAATTCAGATGAAACTCCCTCGCTCGTCGCTACACTCTTGATTTCCTCGGTTACTTCATTCTTTGCCGCTCTTTCCAACTGTGTCATGTTTCCTCCTAAAATAAAAAATCCTCAAGGCAAAAAAGCCCTGAGGATTGCACCCTGATTCGCTTCATCCCCACCTTCCGTCCACGCGAAGGCATACATTCTTCTGCTCTACCAGGCAGGTCTTCTGGCTTCCGGATTTTTTACGGCTCCCAAAGAGTCCGTGACTCTCTGAGGACCACTCCTACTTGCCGGCCTTCCCAGTATCTGATACCAGTGGCAATGTCGGCTTTCGTCCCCGGTTACAGCGGCGGGACCGCCCCCGAATCAGCTCAACGACAGCCTGCACGGGATTCCCTATTAAGCCTCTCGGCTCCTGATGTATTATCTTTATCAATGACCGGCAAGAATGTCAAGCAAAAAGCATTATTCTGAATCACGTTTCCGGCAAAACTAAATTTGTTATAATGTCTATAGTGTCATCAGGAGGGCAGACAATGGGCAGCAAGAAACGCGCTCCGGAAAGCTTTTCATTCCATCCTTTCGAAAACCTGAAAGATGCAATCGGGCGTAAAATAATTGCTTCAGCCCCCGCCCCTTCCGCGGAAAAACGAGAAGAACATTGCAGTGACGAAGACCTCTTTACTGCTGCAATGAAAGAAGTTCGCGAAATTAAGGAATTCTCGCAGATGCCTGTTCAGCCTGCCAGGGTTGTTCCAAGGTCGAGGCACGCATCGCCGGGTCCTGATGCCATGCAGATCCTCGAAGCTGTTGCCAAGGGACGTGCTCCGATCAATTTGCCCGATACCCAGGAATATGTGGAATGGGTGAACCCTGCCTATTCGTCTTTTCATCGCGGCCACATTACAGGGAGGCTTCACAGGGGTCTGTTTTCCGTCCAGGACTGCCTGGACCTCCACGGATTTATTGTCGATGAGGCCGAGGCTGCAACAGAGCGGTTTTTTAAAGAGGCGAAGGTGAAGGGCCTGCACTGCATTAAGATCATACACGGCAGGGGGCTCCGCTCGCAGAACGGACCGGTACTGAAGAATGCGTTAATCTCGTGGCTTACATTTCGCTTCAGAAAAGACGTTATTGCCTTTACTTCCGCCCGTCAGTGCGATGGCGGATTGGGCGCAATTTACGTCCTCCTGAAATGATTTGAAACCGAGACAATTCCTGCCATACTTGAAAACATTGTGTCCCAGTTGTTATATTTAATGTCTTAGCCGAAGTGGTGGAACTGGTAGACACGCACGTTTGAGGGGCGTGTGGGGCAACCTATGCGGGTTCGAGTCCCGCCTTCGGCATTTTCCCTTTCCTCTTTATCAATAAGATAAACTGATATTATATAAATAAATGCTATCCTAAACTGGCGCCCGCCAATGCATTTGTTATGCGCTCTTGTGATGTTGTGTAGCATACCAGTCTATAAGCCGTCGAATCATTTTCTGATACGATGTATGCTGTTTTTTAGCCTGTTTCTTAAAGAAATCAATGCTCGATTTTTTCATGGAAATTGTAATCTTGATGTTTTCTTCCTTCAATGCCAACTGCTCCGGACTGGGAAGAATATCCTTAATGACCCTCAATTCGCCCATCGGTTCTTCAGTGTATTTTATTTTGGTTTTCATATATTTTCCTCCCTTTTCTCCAATATCCCGCGCCATATATGCGAATAACAGTACCTCTATAAGTAAATCTTACCGTGATTATGCCCTCGCCAACACGCCCTATGCAGTAAAATCGTTTTTCCTCTGAGCTATGGTTTATATCCTCGGCTATCACACGCTTGGGATCAAGAAAAGCATGCTGCGCAACGGAGAAAGAGACATTATGTTTAGTCTGGTTTTCTTTGGCTTTCTCCTCATCCCATTCAAAACGCACTATCTTCATAAACACAACTATACAATTAATATGGCTGTTCTGGCAATATTAATATATGGGTATAAATAGTTCAGAATTGGAGATTACAGAGCCGTGCCGGCTGTGAACACGCGCACTTTACACCTACTAAAAAGCTGATGGGGAAATTGGCCCGTGAATATTTCACCGCAGATCAATATCCGACGAGGTTAATTAAAGAAGATAAAGGATGAGGAAAAGTAGCCTGTCCCCTTTTCCTAGCTCTTCGGCATTTCCCCTTTCCTTTTGCATCCATAGCCGGAAACAATTAAGTTCTTACTTAAACAACTAATTGAGCAGAGAACTGATGTTGTGTCTAGCTCTCGGAAATATAGCCCGCCTGGATGTCAAGTTCATTGTATGATACTATGGAATTAAGGCTCGTAAATTGAATGGAGGCTGCTATGCCCAGGGAAGGCCGGAATTGTTGAGGCCGGACAGTATAGTGTTTCTCTAATGAATGCAAAGAAGAAAAAAGTCCTTTTTATCCTTGGCAGCGGTGCCGTAGCCGTTGTTCTGGCAGTATTCGTTTTCGCCCTCACCTTCGACATAAATGCCTACAGGCCGCGAATCGAGACTGCTGCCTCACGGGCGACCGGCCTGGAGGTCAGAATCCGTGGAAAGATGCGGCTCTCTTTCTTTCCTTTTGGCGTATCTGCCAGGGACCTACACGTAGCCAACAAGGAGAGAGAAATTATTTCTGTTGAAAACCTTAATCTGGGGATGGAGTTGATGCCCTTGCTGAACAAGCAACTCAAAGTCACCAGTTGCGAGCTTGACAATCCTGCCGTCACTATAGTGAAGGATGATAAGGGAAGATATAATTTCGAAGGTACTGAAAAGAAATCTTCTGAGGGGAAAACAGGAGCCGCCTTCAGTTTGAAAGAGCTAAAACTGACGAAGGGAGCAATAGTCTATCTTGACCAGAAGACTGGTGAAAAGACGGAACTGACCGAAATAAATCTGCTCGCGAAGGACATCTCTGCAACCGATACTTCGGGGGCCGGGATAAAGGGCATCTCATTCAACGGAAATTTGTTCTGCAAGGAGATACGAAAAAAAGACCTCAGGATCGAGAACGTCAAGAGTGCCGTAAAAGCGGAGAAGGGAGTAATCTCCCTCACCTCTCTCACAATGGACATCTTCGGAGCTAAGGCTGAGGGGGACGCTACGGTCGACAGGTCGGAACCCGATGCTGTTTATAAGATCAAATTGAAGATATCGAAGCTGGACTTCGAAAAACTTGTAGGGGCCTTCGGAACAAAAAAGGTCCTCGGCGGTAAGGGTGATCTTTATGCCTCCCTGACAATGAAGGAAAAAGGACGCCGCAATCTGATAAGCGGCATGGACGGTTCTTTTTCTCTTCAGGGTGACAATCTTGTCATTTATACTATGGACCTCGACAAGGCGCTCTCATCTTTTGAAACAAGCCAAAAGTTTAACCTCGTCGACCTCGGCGCTTTCTTCATTGCAGGCCCTCTAAGTACCGCTGCACTGAAGGGGTATCGCTATGGGGATGTATACAACCAGACCAGGGGAGGTCAGGGCGTCATCACAAAGTTTGTGTCCCACTGGAAGGTCAGGGCCGGGGTGGCAGAAGCTTCAGACTGTGCCTTTACTACGCGTCATAACCGGGTGGCCCTTAGAGGAAAGCTCAATCTTGTTAACGAACGATATGATAATGTAATAGTGGCGCTTCTAAATGATAAGGGATGCGCTAAATTTAAACAAAGCATCAGCGGTCCTTTCAGCAGTCCCAAAGTCGGCGCGGTGAGCGCGGCAGAGTCCCTTGCCGGACCAATCTTAGATCTGTTCAGGAAGGCAAAACGTTTTATCCAAGGCGGCAAATGCGAGGTCTTTTATAATGGCGCCGTGCAGCAACCTCACGAATAATTCTCTTAGTGTAAGTTAGGAGCATAAGATGATCGACGATAAACAGTTAGCTATAACATTTTTTAAGACAAAGAATATTGAGGCTCGACACATTCCAGAGGTAGTCGAAGGGGAGAAAGCCGATTTTGAGTTATATGTAGAGAATCATCTTTTTGGATATTGCGAACTGAAATCAATAGCCGACTTCAAAATTTATGGAACACATTACAGCACTGCATATGATACGATTCAAGCAATGACCCACAGAGCAGCTAACCAACTTAAAGCAGTCAACTCTGACCATGCCAGGCCCAACATCGTTTTTTTTATTAACCACGACCATGAAAAAGGCTGGCAGGACTTGTGGTATGTTTTAACTGATCATGAAATGCCGCAAACGCAAGCAACTCCGCCAACTGAATTGGGTCATTTAAAGAGACTCTTAAAGAAAGGAGATTCCGAAATAATTGACTTTTTCATTTGGGCAGATACATTTGGAAAAATAATTTCTTATTCCATTAACGCAACATCTCCTTTCAATGCCGAATTACGGGAAACAATAAGCTCTATGGCATACGAGGAAATGAATATTGACGGTCATCAATAATGGTAACAAAAGAGGCGGATCGGAAATCAATGGAGAGGATTGCCGCTGTTAAGTCCCCTTGCATTTGCTGCTTTCAGCTCTGTCTTTTCGTTAAATTTGGCGGCATCGATCACAAACCTCTCATGGGTGCCTTCTGAAATTGTGTCTACGCCGTCATGCCCGGATATAGAGAAAGAGAGCTTTCGCCCCTCAACCTTGTCCAGGCGCACTTTAACCGTGACAATAAGGCCGGGTGGCGTGGCGGCTATGTGGTTTAATCTGATGTCAGTACCGACTGTCTGCTCTCTCGGCCAATCCAGATGAGGATTGACGGCCCTGATACAGGCCCATTCAAAAAGGCCTACCATGAATCCGGTCGCCAGTACTTTGGGCATCTTCTGGAACTCCGGTGATTCTGGATAAAGAAAGGGCACGGTCTTATTCTCCGGGACCGTGAATTTAAATTCATACGTCAGCCCAGGCTGCAGGGTGCTATGCATATGATCGCCTCATCCCATACTTTAAAGGAACATCCATTCTTTTGTCGATTGTTTTTTAAGCATTGCGTAAGCTCTGCTAATAGGTTATAACTATATTAGTTCCATAGAATTTAAGTACGAGGTGAGCTATGAAATCAGAGACGATAAATCATTCGCGTCTTTTCGCCGGGCTGTTCATCTGTTGTTTATTAATTGCGGTTCCGGCATCAGGAGAAGACGTACATAATCACGCGCAGCACGGTCAGGCAGGACAGATGCATTCCCACGACACTGACGACGCCTCGCCGGTCGTTATCCAGATCGATACCGGCGCGCGCCCATTAGTGGCTGGGCAACCAGCCGATATTTCTTTCGAGATAAAAGACAAGCAGGGTAAGGCCGCCGAAGATCTGACAATTACGCATGAAAGGCTCCTGCATGTCATCATTGTGAGCGAGGATTTCAGTTCCTTCGCCCATATTCATCCCGAGGATTTAGGACCTATTACTGATAAGATGAAGAAGGATGCACGGTTTTTAGTGCAGTATACGTTTCCCAGGGCCGGGCGATATCTGGTTGCTGTGGATACGGCATTCCGCGGCGACTACGTGTCAAAACAGTTTCACGTTACGGTTGAGGGAGAACCCAAGGCAGGTGTTGCGACTTCGGATTTTTCTCGCAAAAAATCGTTCGGTGAATATGTTGTATCACTAAAGACCGAACCCGGGGAGATACGGGCAGGCGAGAATTGCAGACTGTTGTATGAGATAACAAGAAACGGAGAGCCTGTGCGTGATCTGGGGCGTTACCTTGGAGTGCCTATGCATCTTGCTGTTGTCAAGACCGATCTCGACAGATTCGTTCATGCACATGGAGATGTCCCGGGGGCGGCGCATGATCACATGCATATGCACGCCGGCCATGTCCACGGTGACACGGACAAGTTCGGGCCTGAAATAGAGTCGGACGTGGTATTCCCTGTAAAGGGAACTTACAAGATCTTCAGCCAGGTCCGGCACAATGGCAAGGTCGAGGTCTTCGACTTTATGGTCCAGGTGCAATAGCAGCGGCAGTGACGGGTCTGTGGTGCAGGCTCCAGGTTATTGCGAGACAGAGTTCATGAAGCTAATACTTTAGAAATAGTTTGGCTCACCTGCGAGATATTGTAAGGTTTCGTGATCACACCCTTGAAACCATATTCCTTGTAGTTGGACATAATCGGGTCA
The DNA here is from genome assembly GCA_015233655.1 of Nitrospirota bacterium. GTDB lineage: Bacteria > Nitrospirota > Thermodesulfovibrionia > Thermodesulfovibrionales > Dissulfurispiraceae > JADFXI01. Next base: position 18,142 of record JADFXI010000004.1, read on the forward strand.
GTGGAATAGCCGCTGGATACAATCACCTTTGCAGCGGCATCAATCTCAAGAAGTTTCTTAACTGCGTCCTTGCCGCTCATGCCTCCTGGAATCGTCAAATCCATCATCACGGCATCGAACGGCTGCTTTTCACGTATGGCCTTTGCATATAATTCGATTGCCTTGCCGCCGTCATTCGCAAACTCTATTTCATAGCCTAATGCGGTCAACATCTCACCAGCCGTGTCCCTTACTATTGATTCGTCATCCATGACCAGAATCCTTCCGTGCCCTAAAGATACGTAGTCTTTTTTTCGGCATTCATCAGGGGAGAGGTCTCTCGTTGCCGGCAGGTAAATATAGAAAGTCGTTCCCTGTCCTATCTTCGATTTCACCGTGATATAACCGCCGTGACGATTAATTATCGAAAAAATAGTGGTAAGTCCCAGTCCGCTGCCTTGCTTCTTGGTCGTAAAATAAGGGTCGAAGATTTTGGACAGATGTTCCACTGCTATGCCTGTCCCTTCGTCGCGGAACTCGATCTGCACATAATCTCCGCAGGGGAGTGTCGGGACCTGGTTCTCCGCCAGCAAGATGTTATCAAAGCTTATATGTACGATCCCTCCATTAGGCATTGCATGAATGGCATTGATGATCAGATTGTTGAAAACCTGGGCCATCTGCCCGACATCAACCTCGGTATTCCACAAATCTGCAGGGACCATATACTCGCATCTCACATTGGAACCATGAAGCGCAAACTCCACAGATTCTTTGACTATATTTGCAATAGATGCCTTTCTCTTTATAGGCTCTCCGCCTTTCGCAAAGGTCAGGAGTTGCTGGGTCAGGCTGGCTGCTCTTTCTGTGGCTGCCTCGGCTTTGACCAAATAGTCAAAGGCCTTATGCCCTTTATCGAACTGCATTTTGGCGAGTCCGACATTGCCCATTATTCCTGTAAGGAGGTTGTTAAAGTCATGAGCAAGCCCGCCTGCCAGAAGTCCCAGTGATTCAAGTTTTTGCATTTTCTGCAACTCGGCTTCTGTCTTATATTGCGCAGTGATGTCCCGAAACACGAGTACGACCCCGATAATCTTGCTTTCCTTATCTCTGATTGCGGCAGCACTGTCAGCTATTATAATTTCTGAGCCGTCTTTTCTTATCAGGGCCGTGTGGTTGGCAAGACCGACAACAAGTCCTGTGGAAAGGGCTTTATGGACCGGACTCTCACATCGGTCCCGTGTAGTGTCGTCAATAATATTAAAGACTTCAGACAGGGGTTTGCCAAGGCACTCATCGGTTGTCCATCCGGTAAGCCCTTCGGCCACCCTGTTCATTAGAGTGATTACACCGTCCGTATCTGTTACGATGACAGCATCGCCTATGCTTCTGAGGGTAACGGCCAGACGTTCTTTTTCTGTGGCTATGGCATCTTCAGCTTTCTTCTTCTCTGTGATATCACGGGTAATGCCCAATAAAGCCGTGATTTCTCCTTTCTCATTGAGGAAGGGCACGGCATGGGTTTCGAGACAAAGGCGTCTGCCTTTCAACCCAATCATCTCGAAGGTCAAGGATCCGCTCCCACCGTTGAATACCTTTTTAGTGAGCTTCATGAAGTAGTCCCAATATTCAGGAACGATAAGGGGGCAAACACACTGTCCCTTGACCTGCTCTAGTGATTCAGCCTCTATCATATCCAGACCCGCCCTGTTCATCATGATCAGATTGCCCTCGGCATCCAGCAGTTTCACGCATTCCGGTTCGCTTTCAATGATAGTCTTGGAAAAAAGTTCGCTCTGTTTCAGCTTCTCTTTTGTTTCCAGGAGGCTCTTATTAAGGCTTACTATTGAATAATGCCGCCATCCGATCATAATAACGATGATTATGACGGCAAATACAGCTGCAGTTATAAGTATTCTTTTCACTGTCCAGTAGGGCCCTGTACTGAAGTGCCACTTGTTATAGAGATGCTTGTATTCAGCTGTGTGAACAAATTCCCCTATAATATTATCTAACTGTGACAGAAGGTTGGCGTTGGAGGCTTGCACAGCCAATGCAATCTTGACCTCAAAAAGCGGCTTGCCCACGAGCTTTATCTTGTCTTCTATCCCGGCTTCTCTCGACAGTTGCATTATGGTCGGAGTAAGAGATGAAAAGGCATCTATATGTCCTGATAATAAGTCAAACAAGCCATCCGAGTAGCTTTCGTAGGCTTCCACAATGACCTTCGGATAGTTATGTTTGATTATTTCCCATGTTATGCTGCCTTTCATCGCCCCGACACGTGAAATGCTGCTTAATCCAGTCGCGGAGTTATCGTTGGCCCTTACAAATAGTGAGACAGGGATAGTATCAATAGGCCGTGTGAAGGCGCAGGTCCCCTTTCTGTCTTCTGTTATTGCCACTCCGAGTGCTACATCGGCTTCACCACTCTGCAACGCGCTTAGAACATCGGCCCAATTATTCTTGAATTTATACGTAACCGAAAAACCGCCTCGATCGGCTATTTTATCCATGACCTCAATTACAAAGCCTGAGGGTATGCCTGTTTGCTTGTCTACATAGGAAAAGACAGGGGCATGCTCGAGTGTTGCCACTGTGATGCGGGTTGGATTATCGGTATCCGCAGCAGCTTGCGCGTCTGCCAATGACAGCGCAAGAAAAGAGAGCAAGAAAGCCGTTAAACTCAGCTTCGCAAGTAAGCGTTTTTTTTTCAAGTTTCCCTCTCCGATGGGGCAACTGCATGTCCGCTCTGCTGACAAATATTAACCTTTTTAACTCCAAGTTGCAAGATTCTCCGCTAATTAACAGCGTAATATGGAATATAAGCCGGAGGCGGTGTATAATAATCTGTATAGAATGTCCCCAATAAACCTCAAAGCCCTCTCGAAGCCTGAACTGGAAGCCTTTGTAAATGCAACAGGTCTCCCGGCCTTCCGGGCGAAGCAGCTACTGCACTGGATTTATGAGAGGCATGCCCGGTCCGTATCGGACATTACCGAATTCTCAAAAGAACTGCGTGAAAGAGTTGCTGAAAAAGCTTATATAAGCAATCTTCAACTCCTTGAAAGGCTTACGGACGAGGATGGAACAGAGAAGTTCCTTTTCGGTCTTGAGGACGGCGAAAGCATTGAGTGCGTGCTTATTCCGGACGACGAGCGCCTGACTCTCTGCATTTCCTCTCAAGTCGGTTGTGCCATGAACTGTAGATTTTGTCTTACGGGTTCTATGGGGATCATTCGTAACCTCATGCCGCACGAGATTGTCGACCAGGTCATTTCAGTGGGCAGGATCATCAAGACCCAACCGTCAGTCTACTCATCTGTCGGTGGAGTTATTACCAATATCGTATTCATGGGCATGGGAGAGCCGTTGGCGAATATTGATAATGTCGCAGAGGCCCTGAAGAGAATAACAGGACTGATGAAAATATCACCGGGCAGGATTACAGTTTCCACATCGGGCATAGCATCAAAAATCCCGGCACTTGCGCTCGAAGCTCCGAAGGTGAAACTCGCGGTCTCTCTCAATGCCACGACTGACTCTGTAAGAGATTATATCATGCCTGTTAACAGGACTTATCCTCTCAAAACGCTCCTGGATGCCTGCCGCAATTTTCCGCTTCCGCCAAGGAGCCGGATTACGTTTGAGTACGTCCTTTTGAAAGGAGTCAATGACACGCCGGATGACGCAAGAAGGTTGGTCCGTCTTCTGAAAGGGATACCGTCAAAGGTAAATCTTATTCCGTTCAATGCGTGTCAAGGCTCGGAGTTCCAGCGGCCTGACGATAAAAGCGTGCTCAAATTCCAGGACATCCTGGTCAAGGCGCACATGACTGCTATCGTCAGAAAGAGCAGGGGCCAGGGCATATTGGCGGCTTGCGGGCAGCTGAGGGCACATTATGCATAGTAGTCACGATTCTTGTTTGTGAGCACATGAAAGCATTTCAAAACTAAGGATTTCTTTTTCACGACGACTGAGTACTGCTCAAAACAATTGTTACGTGGTCTCCGCCATCACACAATATTCTGAAGTCAACAACGTTAGATGGGAGGAATCTACGGCAGATTATTATAGGAAATTGATAACAACCAAATCAGCGGCGGGGCAACTCCAGTCACTGAAAACTTGCCGCGCTTATTCGCTGCTGTCCGGATTTGCTTGTTATTTTGTTTTCGTAATAATTGCAAGTAGCCGCTTGTTACGTATTTCTCTATAGCCCGATGCGAGCAGCATAAATAGAGAGAACAGTAAGTATACTATGCCGACGAATAGAAATAAGTTGTCCTTTTTCGGGACATTCTGAGCCTTCTTGTCTGGAATAGCATCGAACTCTGATAAAGAGTATGCTTTCCGATATCCAGTATTGTCCGTGAGGTTGATTTTGTTTTTCCTTATTTCTGCAAAGACTGTTCTCTGCTTGCCATCGGTAGTTAAGGTAAATGCTAAGGTGCCGGTCGGCAAAAATTGGTATAAACCTAAGCACATTACACCCAGGAGTAACATAATTATGGCCATATAGATTCTAGACGGAATATGAAGGGGAGAGAGCGTCAAGCGTTCAGTGGATGGTAGCGGTACAAGGGTTTCATCGATTTTTGCCGAGTCGGCGATACGGTGGGCGAACAACAGTGCTTTACTCAAACGCTCGGCAGCAGGTTCGTGCGGCAGATGATCCGTATCGGCCTGAAGCACTGGGACTTTCGCTAGAGCCTCAAATTTCATATACTCTTTGGATTTCCAAAGACCCGTATCAAATGTAACACGAGTTTTGTCTACTTTCGTGGCTGATGCTTGAAGCGAATGGGAACTTTCGACAACTTTACATTCTACCCATTCATATCCCTCAGGCACGACAATGGTTATTTGCTGCTCAACCATGTCTCGTGAAATGTCTTTCTTGCCTATATTAATGAAGTACCCCTTAAGGAGGACAAGATTTTCACTAACGGACTGGTCACGGTATGTGATGCTCAAGTTTGGAAAGTTTTGTGTTATGTCGTCTGTAAGCGCAATTACCCGATCATGGGCATATGTAATTCGCACGTTACGATTATAGCGGATAGTAATCACAATTGCTGATATGCCAAGAATGACCGTTGCTATAATGCCAACTACTGCAATTAATGTCTGCGTATCTATCATGCGCCTCTTATATATAAAATCAATATTTTAAACTTGACTTCGTAAGCTTCCCCATTAGGTTGACAGTTGCAAAGAAGAGGTTCTGACATTTTTGACCTTTCCCCGAAAACTGTGCATTCCAAAAGTGAAAATTTCAGGCCTCACAGCTGCTGAATTAATTAACATGTCTATTTCAGTTGATGATATATATAACAGAGATAGTCACTTACTATCTATCTGAACACACCAGTCTTAACACTCACTGCCGACTCGCTCATCGAACAGCGCTTAACTATCCCCGTAGCATCGTATAGGACAACAAGCTCCTTTTTCGTACCGCTGGCAGAGCGGCCGAAGAGATTAACAATCGGCAAATAATTTACTGCGTCACCATGCATATTGGCAAGCTCATACTTCCATATTTCCAATCCTCCGTCTGTGAATGATGTTGAAGCTGGCGATCCAAACATTGCTCTTATTTCTTCCCTGGTTGTCTTTCCTTCTACCACCTTTTGAGAAACAGTGACCTCAGTTTCATTGCGCAGACTCTGATTCCCGGCGCTGGCACAGCCGAACATGGTGACCATAAAAAAAACAGCAATCAAGATACCGGCTCTCCCTATGTTCCCTTTCTTAAATACCAACATGTTGCTCATCTCAACATTCCTCCTATATCTAATGCCGATTTTTCACAATTAGTCTTGACCAGATTGTTAATGAGCCCTTGCATTCCCATCACTTACGCTCAACTAACACAAGATATCACTTCAAATTACTATGTTATAGCACATCTCCTATATGCTTGGATATTACCCAAAAGTAGTATATGGAACAAATTGTAAAATCTGCACAACAGACAGCCCTTGCGGCTAGCTGTGGGATTTATGCAGAAAATCTGCGAAATATTTTAGTAAAATTTATTAATGGTCTGGAAAGCAGTTCTATCAGATATTTCGACTATTGTGAGGCACATGGCGCGTCACGCCGCTGTTTCTTCTAACCGCAATATGAATTCAATATAATCGAATTCTAATGATAGTCTGTGATATCGAAGATTTCTATATCACCGTTTTTCAGAAAGAAGAGGGCTCGCCATTTCCGCGTGATCCGAAAAGAGTATATCCTAAGATGTCTCGGTTCAAGGATTTCAGTATGGAGAGAGGGATGTCTCCAGTTTGTCTCAAAAAGCCGCTTCTGCTTCTCAAACGCTTTTCTGATAGAGGAATTGTCAAGGACTTCATCGAGGTGCGGCGGCAGGTCGAGTATTTTCATCAGCCGTTATTTCGAGTAGCGGGATGACTTAGCAATATGTTTTTCAAAACGGTCGAGAAACTCAGTGGAATACTTGCCGGTCCTTTCGAGTTCCATCCTCTCCTCGGCTGGCGAAGTAATGTTCTTCTGTTCTTCAAGCTCAAAGTCTTCAGGTTCGGAACAGGAGGTATCCGCGTATTTTTCTTTTAGGAAGCCGATGAAATCCTCCACCTCCACGAGACGGTCTTCGGGCAGGTCTTTGAGTTCTTCAACAACCTTTAAGTAATGGGGACTTAATACCTGTGCCATTTTTTAATTTTAAAACAAAACCACCTGTTGCTGCAACGGATATTACATGCTAGCAATGAAAGACTTTGCGAGCCCTTATTTCTTCTTTAATGTCTCCTCTATTCCCAGTATGTATTTTGTATATTCGAAGCCGAATTTCATCAGTTCCAGTTCATCGCCGCTTATCTTGTCCAGCAGTGCTTTGTCGATGTCGAATGTTTCGAGAAACCTGCTTTCGAACACAAACCTCCTGAACCGGTCCACATCATAGCAGGCCATGTAGAATGCCTTTTGTTTTTTCTCGTCAAGCTCGCATCCGGGAAGGTTTCTTCTGAAAAGTATCTCCTTCCATCCCCTGTTCATATCATCATAGATGTCGACGCCCTGGTCTTCCCGCCAGCTTTTCACGGTCCATTCCACGTCCTCCTTATAACCCAGGCAGTGCTCTTCTTTTACAAAGAAGTAGAATTCCTCGGTGACGGCCACGTTGATATTCTCGTCCATTTTTTTCAGTGACGCCTGCCCTAAAGGATAGTACCTGCAGTTGGCAGGCCTGTCCGAGTAGATGGTGCAACCCTCAGGGCTAACGAATGGACAGCTCCGGCCGGCATCTTCATTCATTTTCAGGAACACGAATGGGTGAGAGGTCTTTTCATCAATCTCGATTAATACGTGGCGGTCCAGAAACTCTCCGGATGAGAGCCCCAGCTTTTTCTTCAGTCTGATAATATCGTATGGGGTGAGCAGGATGTCGATATTGCTGCAGCATTTGGTAAAGCAACCAATACTTTTATAACATTTGAAGCTGAACCTGGAATTAAGGGTCAGCTGAACAGGGTCCACTGATTTCATGCTTAACATAGTTTCCTCCAAAGGTTAATTACCTATTTTAACATGGAGGCCCCCCTGAACGTATTGGTTCTATAGTTTCTGGGGCTTCAATTTTGTCTTCGCAAAATTGAACTGGAGCATGACATACCCGTAATTGATGTCCCTGCTGATACCGGAGGCGTGCTGGAAAAAGTCTCCGGTGAAGAAATGGTCATAGGCAGCAATAACCGAGAAATCATCACTGATCGAATAGGTCATGTTGAAATCTGTTTCCAGTCCGATGTTTCTGCTGAAACCATATTCTACGCTATTGGCCAGGAAGTAGTGTCCGGTTGCGGAAAAATTCAGTTGCTTTGTTATATCTATCCCCCATCCCAGGGTAAAGACATTCAGCCCGCTGGCATGATGACCGGCAACATTGGTCCCTGAGAGATCGCCGACAACATGCATGTCGCCTACGAGTGATGTGTCGTTGTCAGGGTTACGGAATTCCCTGTTGAACTTCACTCCGTTCGCAGCATTCCTGTTGCCGGAGCCTATGGCATAACTTTCGAAGAACTTGTTGTGGTACCCCGCCAGTGTCGCCTCTTCAGTAAGGTCCACATGGCCGCCGTATGCTCCTATGCCGTCATTAAGACCGGTCAGGGGGTTGAGCACCTGTCCGGACTCAAATACCGGTTCAAGCTCCAGAGTGACCGGACCAAACTTTGTCGTGCCCCTGAGTCCCCAGATGTCGAGGTGCTCGCCGGCATTATGGTCTGCAGACCCGGTGTCTCTGAAAGCGTATGCCTCAATAGCGTTGCCTTCTGAAAAGGCATAAGTCGCATAACCGCCTGCAAGGTTTCCCTGAAGCCCGTTAGAAAAAGGTGTTGCGTATCTGCCGCCCAACAAATCGATTGTGAGCGGCCCGATAGGCTGGACCCTAAGCCTTGCTGCGTCGAAAGACAGACCACTGAAGAATGAATTTGACCCGAGGATGAAAGTGCTGCCATAAGTGAATTCCTGCCTTCCGCCCTTTAGGGCCAGCCAATCCTTCCCCGGTATCTTGGCCTCCACAAAGCCCTGATAAAGAGAGAACTTGCCGGTATCGCGGCTGCCGCCCAGGAAGCCGTAACCCTGGCCCTCCAGGTGGATATCTAGGTAGTCAGTGGGGCTCCAGTATGCATAAGGCTTTATCCTGTATAAAAAGCGCCCCTCGCTATGCTCGGGAACATAGCTGAGATCTCTGAGTTTGAAATTACCGACTCCTTCACTCCTGATGAAACCATTGACTCCTAACCGGTACTCATAGCCCGGAACTTCGGGCGCTGCCAGGATTTTTTCTATTGTCTCCCTCCTGGTGGTGTAGGCATCATACCTGGACAATTCCTCCTTTAGCATCTCATGGAGAGCGGCTATGCGGTTGAGGTCCTCCCTTGGAATTGCTTCGGTCCCGCCTTTATCGTGTTGCTCTATGATCTTGTCGAGTATAGAGAGAAGACACTCAGCCAGTTCTCTTTTAGTGCAGGCGCAGGTCTTATCATCGAGAGCGCAGGGAAGCTTCTTTTCTGCAGCATATTTTTTCCCCAGTTCCTCAACTTCCCTGTAAGCCCAGTGCTCGGCACTTATTTTTTCAGGTATTTCCCGTGCATCAGACCCTCCGGGGTGTGTGTCGGCAGGGGACTCATCTTTTTTGCCCTCGTCTTCATGTGCAAATGCCGTCCCGGTGAAGATTATTAATAAAAAAAACGCTATAAGCAGATTTTTGAAAAAGGACCTGTTCATTTTATTCATTTCCTCCCCGATGTTATTCGAGCCATTTGCCTATGCATACCTCGTCTATGAATTCGTTGCCGACACGTATTCTCTTAACTTTGGTGCATTCCTGTGAAAAACCGGCTTTTCTGAATAAGGTAAGGGAACGCTTATTTGTCGTAAAAACACTCGCTTCCAGTTTCTTGAACCCCTGCTCTCTTGCCCACTCCTCTGCATACTGCAACATCTTCAGGCCTATTCCAAAGCCGCGGAACTCTCCTTTGATATGCAACCCTATACCCAGGATATGGGACGTTTCAGGTCTGTACCCGCCGTCTGACTGGAGGGCCTCGAGGATTCCTATTACAGTGCTGTCAAACATTGCGACCAGGAGCAGATTGTTCTTGGTGTCCATCGCGGTGATATAATCTTTTTCAGACTCCACCCCTTTGCCGTATTGCTCCATCAAAACATAACTGCGCTCAGGAGAAAAGGACTTCAGAGTCTTGATAATTCCTTCAGAGTCCGCAGCCTCAGCGGGTCTCATCGCAATTTCTTTGCCGTCTTTAATTGAGAATTTCCATTCTTTATCCATATCCATTCCTTATCCGAAGATTATACAGGAACAAAAAGGCAAAGTCATCACCGGTCCTGCTGTTCAGGTGGTGCGCAGCGCATCCACAATGTTCATACGTGAGGCCCTGATCGCAGGCAGCACACCTCCAATAAAACCCATAATAAGGGAAAAGGCAATGGCCTGATAAATAATCTTAAATGTCAGGGAGAAAGAGAATGCCAGTTCTGCAAAAGTCTGAAAATTCATGGTAGAAATAGTAAGGAGTTGCATAAACGACGCAAAGAAGAGGCCAACGCAGCCTCCAAGAAACCCGAGCAGCAGAGATTCCATGAGAAATGCTGCGAGTATATTTATACTTTGGAAGCCAAGGGACCTGAGTGTACCGATCTCATTCGTCCTGTTTGCAACAGCCGCATACATTGTTATCATCGCGCCGATTGTGGCCCCCATAGAAAATATGATGGTCAGCGAAAGCCCCAAAACCTTGAGAAACTTTGCCATGACCCTCGACTGCTCTTCGTAATAGGCATTTTCCCTGAAGGCCTCTGCAGTCATGCGCGGATCATCCGCTATGCGCGCCTTGATCCTATCGAATTCAGAGGCATCCCTCAGTTTGAAGATGACTGAAGAATATGCAGTCCTCCGGAACGCCTGCATCAGCTGGTCCACATCCCCCCATATTTCGGAATTAAAACCGCTATTGCCTGCATCGAATATGCCGACAACGGTCCAGTCCCTCATCCCGAAACGGAGCGTCTCCCCCAGTCCGCCTCCCTTAAACCGCCGGGCTATGCTCTGCCCTGACATTATTTCGGACAGCCCGGGCCTCGGCATGCGTCCAGCGACAATTTTTACCTGCGGTCTCAGCGAAAGCGAATTCCCCGTTATTCCCCTTATCACTACATTTGACGGTTTATTGCTGCCGCGTTTTGGAAGGTTAATCAGGACCACCATCTCTTTCGCGACCAGGGGCTGACCGTTCACACCTATAATAATTTCCGGCTGGGCCTCAATAATGGATGCCGAGATTCGATCAACACCGCTCTGCACCTCGGAATTGGAGCCTTTTCGTATTACGACAACATTATCGTATGATCCGGTCTGCACAAGGGTCTTCTTCAGACCCTCCGCAAGCATCAGTATGGAGGCGAAAACAAATACCACGAGCGCCATGCCCGCTATGGTAAGGACGGTAGTCAGTCTTCGCGTGAAAAGATTGCGAATGCTGTATGAAAAAGGGATTTGTCCCATTCAGCCTATCCTTCTCAGTCCATCGGCTATGCGTATCTGTATCGCCCGCCATGCAGGCACAATGGCCGCAACCAGCCCCACCAGCACTGCGGCCCCAATATCCATATATATAGTCTCAGTCGCAACATTGAAGCTGGGGAAATAGTTGTCCAGGGCCTGGCCGAAGGCCTTTGCCACGGGGAAAGTAGCGGCAACGCCTGCCGCACATCCTATCATGGCTATTATCATGGATTCGCCAAATATCAGGACTGCCAGGTGCCGGGCGCTGAAGCCGAGCGTTTTCATTACCGCATATTCTCCAAACCGCTCACGGGCAGTCATGGCCATAGTATTGGCCATAACTGCCATGATTATGATGATTACCACGAAGGACACCATCTGGATCGCTATTACAATGGCCTCAGACATGGAGATAAAACCGAGTTGAAAGGCCTTTTCCGTCTCGGTCAATGTTTCCGCGAGCGAATTCCTGAACATCTTGTCGATAGACTGTGAAACCTCTGAAGCGAGGTTGGGGCTGGTCACCCCTATAAAGTAAAACCCGACCTGGTCGGCCCTGTGTGGTGATGTTTTTTTAAGCCTTTCATTCAGGTAATCCCAATGGAGCAGGAAAAAGGTCTCATCAGTGCCTTTCTCCCTGCCGTGGTAAATTGCGCGCAGCACAAACTCCCAGGTCCCGGGGAAGATCGTTCCTTTCAGCGCAATCGTATCACCGATCTTCCAGTGGTATTTCTCGACAATTTTCCGCCCGGCGAGGGCGCCTTTCCGGTCGCGGATAAAAGCGGCTTGCTGGTCGTCAGGCACCAGGAACTCCGGCACCAGCGGCAGATAGTTTTTCGGGTCGACTGCGAAGTTGGGGAAAAAATGTTTTTCATCTATATAAATGCCGCCGAACCAGCAATCTCGGCTTACATATTTCACTCCGGGGACGTGACGTATCTTTTCTTCATACGACAAGGGTAGAAAGAAAACCAACGATATTGAGTTCCTTGTTATCAGCCGGGTAGCTGAAGAAGACTCAACACCGGAATACCAGGTGCTTATGACTGTCCGCAGAAGGCCGAAGGCGAGTATAGCTATGGTGATTCCGGATATAGTCAGCCATGTGCGGAGTTTGTGGCGAAAAGCGTTTTTAAAAATGAGTTTCAGGATGAACATTCAAAACGCCTTTTTCAAGATGTTTTATTACATGCGCCTTTTCAGCGGCCCGCGGGTCGTGGGTCACCATTACGATAGTCTTTCCTGACTCGGCATTGAGTCTTTCCATCAAGTCAAGTATCTCCCTGGCGGAGACGCGGTCCAGGTCCCCTGTCGGTTCGTCGGCGACAAGTATGACAGGGTCGGTTATTATCGCCCGGGCTATGGCGACACGCTGCTGCTGGCCGCCCGAGAGCTGCCCCGGATAGTGCTCCATCCTGTCGGCAAGCCCTACAATTGAGAGTGCGACATTAACGTGTTCGGCCCGCTCACGCCGGGAAAGTCCGGTCAGAAGAAGTGGGAGTTCAACATTCTCGAAGGCTGAAAGCACAGGGATCAGATTGTAAAACTGAAAGATGAACCCGACATTGTTGGCCCGCCAGTGGGCCAGTTCGCTTTCAGAAAGGGTCGTTATGTCTATACCGCCGATTATGATTGTACCGCTATCAGCCTTATCGATGCCTGCAATAAGGTTGAGCAGGGTGCTCTTGCCGGAACCGGACGGCCCCATAAGGGCCAGGAACTCGCCTTTCCCGATATCAAACGTCAACTTATTCAGCACAGGCACAATCTGTGAGCCTCTGCGGTACGACTTGCTCAGATTCCGTATTTCAACGATTGCCTGCGCCTCTGAATTCATTTATTTTTCGGCGACTTTTATTTTCGAACCGTTTTTTAACCCGGCAGGAGGAACAGCGACTATTTTATCTCCGGCCTGTACTCCTGCTGTTATCTCCAGCATATCACCCTTCCTGGCGCCAAGCGTTATCGGTGTCATTGCAGCACGGTTGCCCTTGACAAGAAAGACAACATTTTGGCCTGCTCGGTTTGCAACGGAGGCAGGGTTGAGGGCAGTAAACGGGGTCTGCTCATCCTTGCCGGCCGGCCTGGAGAGAAATGAAACTTTTGCGCTCATTTCAGGCAGTATTCGGGCATCTTTATCAATAAAACGCACCTTTACCATAACGGTCCCTTTGCTCCGGTCGGCAGTGGGCACAATGGTACTCACCTCGCCCCGGAACCTGGCTTCAGGCAATGCATCAAGCTGGATCACGGATGGCTGTCCCATCCTGACCTGCTGAAGGTTTGACTCAGAGACATCGACCTCCACTTCGAGCGAACTCATGTCGGCAATGGTGACTACTGCAGCCTTGGCATTGACAGCAGCGCCTATGGGCGTAACAATATCCCCTACATCGGCGTCTTTTGTTAACACAACCGCATTAAAAGGCGCACGAACCAGAGTGTAGTCTATAGCAACGTTGGCCCCCTTCAGAGCGGCAACAGCCGCTTTTATAGACGCCTCGGCGCCTTCCACTGCCGCCTTTGCCTTCTTGTATCGCGCCTCGGCGGTATCATAATCAGCCTGGGCCACATAGCCTTTTGCAAGAAGGTCCTTCTCCCTTTTAAGAGCGATAGCAGCATCATTTAATTCAGCACTGGCCTGTTCAAGGTTAGAGCGGGCAACATTCAGGTTGGCCGCTGCCTGGTTTTTCTGTGCAGAGACATCCTCGTTCTCAAGGCGCGCGATGACCTGCCCCTTTTTTACTACACTTCCTTCTGCGACTCCAAGCCATACCAGTGTGGCCGTGACCTTCGGAGCGACTGCGGCTTTGCGCTGGGCCACGACATAGCCGCTCGCATTCAGGAGAGTAAAGGCCTGGGACGGATACATCTTTGACACTGTTACGCCATCCACCTCTAAGGCCGGAGTAAGCGCTCCCTGAAAGTAAAGAAACAGCAACACAACTAATAAGACCCCTGCCGCAACGAGTGGGACAGGTATTCTAACCCTGACATGCCTGGAGGCTTCAGCAGTCTTTGGTATCTTCAACTTTGAAAGGTCTTCGTTCGCCATAAGGTTATATTATACTGTGCAAAACCCGGCGCGTCGAGGTTAAAGTGAACTTTCTAAATTCGGCGGGGTGTATTCAATGTTTTCCACTTCCAGCCGATAACTATAGTTAAGAAAGGACTCAAAGGAGTGGGCCATGGAACGGCAGAAGAAAATTGAAATTATTTCAATCCTGATGGAAAGCGCCATGTATTTCGCCTTTACCCTGCAGGAACGACTCAAAATTGTAAATGGGCTTGTATTAAAGGCTAATTGGTAACGCTAAGTTGCGCTTAGCCCAAAGCATCGACAAAAAGCGACACAATTACGGCTGCTGCGTCATCTTGATTTCCCCGCCGGCTTTTCTTACGCTCCGTTAATATTGTAACCTTTAATCTTCAGCTAACGACCTAAATTATTAGGCATGGGCTAGAAAGAAGTTGCTGGTTTACTTAACATTTCCTTTATAATACTACTGGAGAGATTGCGATTAAGACTATTGACGGCTCTATGGACATGATATATCCCCTGATGTCTCATTTGGAAAAAGGAGAGCAGTGCATATTGGTTGAGGAATTAGACAGCGATATAATCAAGAGAATTCTGAATGGCGATACAGATGATTTCGAGATTATTTTAAAGCGGTACCAGGCATACGTATTCAGCATTGTATCAAAGCATTTGCCGCCGGAAACGGTCGAAGAAGGGGCCCATGAAATTTTTATTCGTATTTACAAGGCCCTGTCTTCATACAGAAATGAGTCGCCCCTTAAGTATTGGATCTCAAAAATAGCGACCAGATATTGTTATGATTTCTGGAGGGAAAGGTACAGATCAAAGGAGATTCCTATGGCTTCTTTGACTGAAGAGCACGGCCAATGGCTTGATGCCGTGGTAGCGGAACATTCCCAGCAATCTTTCGACAATGAAGAGGTGCTCAGGGAATCGAGAGAAGTGCTGGCGTGGGCCCTTGACCGGCTGACTGCCGAAGAACGCATGGTCATCACATTGCTGTACATGGAGGAGTTGTCGGTAAAGGAGACCGCTGATTTACTGGGGTGGACTGTTGTCAATGTCAAGGTGAAGGCCCACCGTTCACGGAATAAGCTGCGCAAGTTAATCTCAGGGCTGCTGAAACAAAAGGAGGCGCAAAATGAAACGGCATGATGAAGAGATAACGCTCATTGAAAGGGCCTTGCGTTACGCCCACCGCAATAGACGGAAGTTTGAGGCGAGGCCCGAGTGGGAAAGAAACGTCATGTCGAACATTCGCAGCCTCCGTGCAATACCGTTACAATCCGCCAAGACTGCATGGGAGGCCCCTGCGGTGTGGAGGACAGCGGCAGCGGTCAGCTTTTGCGCCCTTGTTATTCTGGTATCGTCTCTTATTTCTGACGCTGGAGCTGAATACGAGGCTGCTCGTTTTCTGATCGAGGACCCGGTGACATTTGTTTTTACGCAGCCGTTGTTTCCATAAGAAAACAGGCAATTTGTTATTGTTTTTTTTATCAATGGCTATAAGGGGTGAATGATGAAACAAATGAAGACGTGGCTGGTAATCATAGCCATATTTATTTCGGGGATTATTTTGGGTTCCGTCGGCACGGGCTTCTATATGAAGCACCGGATCGGCGGCATGTTCCACCAGGGCTTGCCTGCGGTGCGGAAGGTGGTAATGAAGAAACTCAATTCAGAACTGAACCTGACTCAGGACCAGCAGGACGAGGCCATGGAAATCGTAGAGGAGACGCAGTTTAAGCTCCTGCAGCTTAGAATGCAGTACCAGCCGCAGATGGAAAAAATTATTGAAGGCGGTATCGCTGAACTTAAGACCAAACTCACCGCGGACCAGCAAAAGAAACTGGATGCGCTTTATGACAAAATAAAGAAACGGCGGCATTTTAATAGAGGCATGCAGGAAGGGAAGTGAGCGAAGCCCTCAGAGTCGAATAATTGTGTGTCCGATTTTCCTCTTGCTTTTGTTCCCTTTTTGATTCATAATTTCGCATGGCAACGATGTTTAACTGGACCGGCAAGACTACAGCCGGCACTGTCAAGAGTGGCGAAATGTCTGCCGGAAGCAAGGAAGAACTTACTTCCATCCTTAAGAAGCAGGGCATAACTGCGACAACCATTTCAGAAAAGAAAGCCGGTTTCAAACTCTTCGGCCCCAAAAAGCAAAAAATAACCGAAAAAGACCTCGTTATATTTACACGGCAGTTTTCGACCATGTTCACTGCCGGTATCCCCATTGTTCAGGGCCTTGATATATTGGCAAAGCAGATCGAGAACAAATCGATGGGTGAGGTAATAAGCCAGATTAAAAGCGATGTTGAAACAGGTACCACCTTGGCCGATGCGCTGAAGAAGCACAAGAAACTTTTCGACGACCTCTATATTAACCTTGTTGCTGCCGGAGAAGCCGGTGGTGTGCTTGACGGGGTCCTCTTAAGGCTCGCCAACTACATAGAGAAATCCATGAAGCTGAAGAAAAAAGTGAAAGGGGCGATGATATATCCCATCATCGTCATGTCCATCGCGGGATTGGTCATCGCTATCATAATGATATTTGTTATCCCGATATTCGCCAAGATTTTCGGCGAGATGGGCGCCAAGCTTCCGGGCCCGACCCGGAGCGTTATTTGGCTGAGCCACTTTCTGGCAGGGATCGGCGGTGTCTCCATAGTAGCCACTATTTTCGGAATAATCTTTGCAATTAAACAGGTCAGAACTACAGATGCCGGAAAGATGAAGACGGACAGGATCTTGCTGAAATTTCCGATTTTCGGAGACCTGTTGAGAAAAGTCGCTGTTGCCAGGTTCACCAGGACGCTGGGCACGCTCCTTAACAGCGGCGTCCCAATACTGGACGGCCTCGAAATATGCGCGAAATCCTCTGGGAACAAGGTCGTGGAAGAAGTTATTATGGGTGTCAAGACCGAGGTTGCCTCAGGTAAGACCGTTGCCGAACCTCTGTCGAAGTCACCAGTGTTCCCGGCGATGGTCTGTCAGATGATAAGTGTGGGAGAATCAACCGGTGCCCTTGACGGTATGCTTATTAAAATCGCGGATTTTTATGATGACGAAGTGGACAATTCAGTTAACAATCTTACTACCATGCTGGAGCCTATGCTGATGGTGTTTTTAGGCACCACAATAGGATATATTGTTGTTGCCTTGTACTTACCCATATTCAAGATGGGAGAAGTTATAGGTAAGTAATACGTCTTCAGGAAGAAACTTTGGCCAATAATTGTTTTGCCGGCATGTTGTCGGGTTGCAGCTTCAATACTTCCTCGAATTCCTTTCGCGCATTCTCTCTTCGACCTGCCTGATAGAAGATAACGCCAAGATTCAAATGAGCTTCAGCATAATCCGGTTTCAGCCTTACAGCCATAATGTATTGCCTGAAGGCCTCTTTATGCATGTTGAGCGCCCGGTAGCTATTGCCGAGATTGTTATGAACTTCGGCAAAATCAGGCTTCAGCTTAATGGCAGGCAGGAATTGCCCCACAGCCTTTGCAGGCTCGCCATGGTTGAAATAATAAACGCCGAGATTGTTATAAACTTCGGCAAAATCAGGCTTCAGCTTAATGGCAAGCAGGAATTGCTCCACAGCCTTTGCAGGCTTATCACGGTTTAGATAGTAAACGCCAAGGTTATTGTGTGCGTCTGCATAATCGGGCTTCAGCCTGATGGCGGTCAGATATTCCCCCTCAGCTTTGTCGGCCATGCTGAGAGCCATATAGGCATTGCCGAGGTTGTTATGGGCCATTTCAAGGGCAGGTCTGAGTTTTACAGCAACCAGAAACTGCTCCAGTGCTTGCTTAGGCATGTTGTGTTCCATGTAAGCTTTACCTAGAGTGTTATGCGCGGCAGCTATCCCTGGTGATTTTCTTACTGTGTCCTCCCAAAGAGCGATTTTATTTCTATAAAGCTCATTCCGGAAATGGGCGGCGAGCGATAGCGACATTATGACGAGCGAAAGCAGGAAGAATGTAAGACGCCTGTTGCGGGCAGATGCCAAGTAGAGTCCTGAAACTGCTGCCAGGAAGATACCCACTGACGGCAAATACACACGATACTCATTGATGAGCATCCATAGAGGGATGACGGACTCAACCGACAGCGTGACAAAGAACCACAGCATTCCAAATCCGATAAGACGGTGAACCGTTGAGCCTGCCTGCTTATTCCTTATAATTAGAAATACTGCTATTCCAAAAAGTCCGGCAAGAAATAGAAACGAGAGCGCTACCGCTGGTTCATGGAACGAGTGAAACACGGGATATTCGTAAAAAAAATTCTGGTTTGCCGGATAGAACAGCAGCCGCAGGTATGTGACTATGACCCGTAACTGGGTCAACCTATACTCTGTCCCGGTGAATTTATTGCTGTATGACTCTGGAGGGGGAGACACGGTCCCGCTCTGGAACATCAAAGTGAGCGGGATGATGCTCATTGTGAGCAGGACCGGCAAGAGATACTTGAGTCTTTGTTGCCGGAACAAGCGCCGTTCAGAAGAAAGGGCGTCCTGGGGTGGCGTGAAAAAACAGAATTCATACAACGTGATTATAAGCGGCAGCGTAAAAGCGTTCTCCTTTGTCTTCATCGCCAGAACGGCTGAAATGAATGAGATTCCATAGAAAAAGATACGAAGGAATTTGTCCTTTGGCTTATCGCCCTCAGCCATGAGCCTTGACTTTATATATGCAACTAATGAAAGCAGGTAGAAAAAAGCGGCAAGAGAGGCGAATCTTTGCATAATATAGGTAACCGCCTCTGTTTGCAAAGGGTGTACAGCGAATATTGCAGCTGAGAAAAATGCGATTAATGCAGGATCTCCTGAACGTAAGGGTATGTCTTGTGCTTGAGACCCGACAATCAACGAGCGTCGCATAAACGGCGTCTTAAAAGTCAGTAAGACAAGGCAATAGACAAGTATTGTATTTGCCAAATGGCAATAAATATTGAAGATGTGATACCCGCCCACAGCCACTCCGTGGATATGATAATTAAGGGCAAAGGTCAGAAATGATATATAGCGGCGTGCAACGAAGCTGTATTGTTCAGACCACCGCGCGTCAGAAAGATTTGAAAAATAGTGGAGGTCCTTTACTATTGGATTGTCTTCGATATGATAAAACTCATCCCACTGAAACGGGACATGAAGGGTGTTGCCATAAACCAGAAGAACGAGTAAGACCAGGCAGGAAATATGCAAAATGGTGCTGTTTGGCCGGTCCTTTTTCGAGAAGCCCTGCATACTTTGATTACTATAGCATCAATATAATCTTTTGGCCACAATCCCAATATGCAAGTCCTCAGCTTTCGTTTCCGCTCTTTTCCTGTTTCCGGCTGTGTTTCGACAGCCTGTAACGGAATTCCCTGAAAGACAAGCCAAGTAATTCGGCGGCTTTCATCTTTACGCCTCCGGCTTTTTCGAGCGCTTTTTCGAGAAAGTTGCGTTCCATGGAATTCAAATATTCATTGAGGTTTACTCCGTCGTCCGGAAGAACTACCCCGGAATTACACGGACTCGGAGACATATCACGCTGCCTGCATCGCAGATGCCCGTCTTCGGAAAGGATGATCTCCCTTTCTATCATATTCTTCAGCTCTCTGACATTCCCTTTCAGGTCCTGTTGCATCATGTAATCCACAAATTCTGGGTCTATTTCGGCAATGTTCTTTTGAAATTTTTTGGACAGTTCAGCAGCGAAGTAATCGATAAGAAGCGGGATATCTTCCCTGCGCTCCCTCAGCGGAGGCAATTGTATTTCGAATGTAGAGAGGCGATAATATAGGTCGCCCCTGAAATCATTCTTTGAAGCAAGTTCATTTAGTCTTTTGTTCGTTGCTGCAATCACTCGCACATCAACTTCCACTTCATTGCTGCTGCCCAGGGGCCGCATCTTCTTTTCCTCCAGAAACCGCAGCAATTTGGATTGAAGAGGCATAGGCATCTCTCCGATTTCATCAAGCAGGAGCGTTCCCCCATCTGCTTCATCAATAAGCCCTCTTTTGGAAACATGCGCACCAGTGAATGCGCCCTTTGCATGACCGAAAAGCTCGCTTTCGAGAAGCTCAGCCGGCAGGTTGGCGCAATTAATGGTGACAAACGGTTTGGTATTCCTTGTGCTCCTGTTATGAATGGCTTTTGCCACTAGTTCCTTGCCCGTTCCGCTCTCGCCGGTTATAAGGACATTTGTGTCAAAAGGAGCTATTTTATCTATCATGGTAAAGACCTGCTGCATTGCATCGGATTTGCCCACTATGCTCTGGTAGGAATCAGCGAATTGCTCAAGCTCCCTGACTTTTGTCCTGAGAAAAATCTTTTCTTTGATATTCTTTAAAACAATACGTATTTCTTCAATATTAAAAGGTTTGGTTACATAATCATAGGCACCGAGCTTCATGGCGCTTATTGCTGTTTCCGTTGACGCAAATGCCGTAATTATAAGAACAACGGTATCAAGGCCGAGTTCTTTCAACTCCTTCAGCAGATCAATTCCTGAACCGTCGCCAAGACGAAGGTCTATAATGGCAAGATCAAAATAGTGCAGCGCGATCAAGCGCCCGGCTTCAGCAAGACCCGAAGCCTGAAATGACTCAAACCCTGTTTCGCCGAGAAGATGTATCAGCGATTTTCTGATATTTGCTTCGTCATCAACTACAAGAGCACGCATAAACACCTCGTAACTACGTTTATTGATTCAGGTTTTTTTGGCCGTAAATGCAATCGTAAATTTTGCTCCGCCAAGCTGGGAGGCGGCGACATAAATATGGCCTCCGAAGCTCGTAATTATTCTATAGGCAATGGCGAGTCCCAGCCCTGTGCCGTTCTGTTTTGTGGTAAAAAAAGGCTCAAAAATCTTGTCCCGCACATCTTCATTTATGCCGGGGCCGTCATCTTCTATGTCTATATCTATTTCTCTTGCGTTTCTACCGAGCGCTACCTTTACGGTTGTCTGCGAGGCCTCGACGGCATTTTTTATAATATTATTGACGGCAATCTCCATGATAGTCCTGTTTGCAGTTATGACCGCATCAGCCTCTGCAGTCAAAGTTATCTTCTTATCGCTCCTCTGATCTGTAACCAGCATCTTCAGCATGGCGGAAAGATCAACATCTTCTTTCGGCGCGTCTGCCGGTCTCGATAGCAAAAGGAAATCATTGACAAGGCTGGTGAGCCGGTTTGTTTCAATAATAAGCATATCTATGAACTCTCTGTCGGTCTTGCCCTCATTAAGAAACTGCACCGCCGCAGATATCGAGGCAAGAGGATTCCTCAATTCATGTGCCAGGTCAGCGCTTACCCTGTATAACCGCTCAAACCCCTGCATTTTTATTTTCTCTTCTTCAAGTCGTGTGATGTACTGCTCCTGCTGCTCGAGCCTTGTCTTGAGATTGTCGCCGGCCAGGGCAATGAGTGAAAAAGCGAGAAAGTGCAGCGAAACAGTAAGCATCCCTTCCCGCTGAAACAAAATGCCGTAATGGTAATACACCGCCCCATAAAGTATTACGGCAATTAATGGAAATAAGAAGATTTTCTTGGTCTTTATAAGTACAGATGAGAAAAAAATGGGGAAGAGATAGATGAAGGTCAGATACGAATAAATGCCGAAGCTGATATGCACCATGGCAGATACAAATACGATATCTAGCAGGAAATCGAAATAATTGATCTTTTCAGTGGCTACGACAAGCCGCAGAAGTACGATGAAAATATAGATGACCAGGATGTTTCTTAAGCTCGGAATCGCATAAGGCAGACCGGCTATCTGAAAACCGATCAGTAAGGCAAGTGCAAATATAAAGCGACCGATGCGGTAATAATTGAAAAAAGTCGCTGCATACATTTGATAATTAGTGTAGGTCTGTTGACAATTTTTGTCAATACAAAGGTGACGGAATTTGTCAGAATCCTGTGCGATATTATTGAGTATGGAGAAAAATACTTTAAAACAAAATGTTCTAAAGTAGCCTTCGATGGCACGGAAGATGCTTTAACTAAATTGCCTGATGAATGGGGATAGTCAGAGCCTTAATACGCCGTGGGCGGATGACCTAAGAGCAAAGGAGGCATTACAATGTTTAGCGCTATTCACAAAATGAGAGCACATGACGAAAGGGGTTTTACTCTTGTAGAGCTGTTGATTGTTATCGCTATTATCGCGATTCTTGCTGCTATAGCGATCCCGCAGTTTGCTGCTTACCGGGTAAGGGGTATCAAGGCAAGCATGCAGGCAGATGCGAGGAATACTGCAACAATGGAAGAGGCGACATTTGGCGATACCCAAAGCTATGTCAATCAAACTGCGACAACCGCCGGTGGAGCATTTACAGTCGGTACGCAAAATGGCCAGTTGAGCACAGGCAATATTCTTACAATTACCGGAGCGCCAACGGCGTATGCAATTACTATTACTAATGCGGCTACTTCCGGCGCTGCCAATGGGTATGTCCAAACTAATACCGGCACAGCAACATTCTATTAAGACGAGGATTGAAAATATAAAATGTTTTGAAAAAGGGCGGTCGCAAGCCGCCCTTTGTTTGTGCTCTTCGCGATTAGAGACTGCCAGTCTTGTTGGATAAAGCATAGCAATTATTGTCAGCTAGAAGTGACGATAATTGTCAGCAAGTTCAGGCATCTGGCATGTGGATACGTAGGATAACTGAAAAAGCAAGGCGTTACAATATAATATCTAATGGCACGAAAGATGCTATATACCGTAGTGGGCTTGATAACCGGCGAAGCATAAAGTATAATCACCGGATACCTGAATCCGCCTTAGGCGGACGAACTTAAGGAAGGAGGTCTTATATGTTTAAGGCAATTGAGAGAATGAGGACACAGGACGAAAGGGGCTTTACTCTTGTAGAGCTGTTGATCGTTATTGCCATTATCGCGATTCTCGCTGCCATAGCGATCCCGCAGTTTGCGAGCTACAGAGTGAGGGGCATCAAGGCGAGCATGCAGGCTGATGCAAGGAATACCGCAACAATGGAAGAGGCGACATTTGGCGATACCCAAAGCTATGTCAATCAAACTGCGACAACCGCCGGTGGAGCATTTACAGTCGGTACGCAAAACGGGAAACTGAGTGCAGGTAATATTCTTACAATTACAGGTGCACCTACCGCTTATGCAATTACTATCACGAATGCTGCTACTTCAGGCGCTGCCAACGGGTATGTCCAGACAAATACCGGCACGGCAACATTCTATTAGAATTTAACATGCTGTATGTTTCAGGAAAGGGCGGTTCTGAACCGCCCTTTCTTTTTTGGTATCAAGGGCGGAGATTGAAAATACTTTCACTAATCAAGCATCTGCCTTGTGAGGCTTATACATATTGTTAAAGAATACTATACTATGAGCCGTTATACTTTAATATTCTTGCTGTCCTTCGCGATCTTCGTTTTTTTCCTCACACCTAATGTTAATACGGGAGACAGCGGCGAATTGGCGACCGCATCCTGGTTTCTAGGCGTGGCACACCCATCCGGTTATCCCCTCTATTTGATGATTGCGAAGACTGCAACTTTTCTGCCGCTCGGCAATATTGCGTTCAGGACTGCCGTCGTGTCCGCAATATTCAGCTCTCTTTCTCTAACACTGATATGCTGGATAATATACAGTTTCACGGCAAGCGGTATGGCAGCGCTTTTCTCTGTCACGACGCTTTTGGTTTCATATTCTTATTTTACCCAGTCAGTAATCGCCAAATTCTATATGCTCAACCTTTTCCTGATAATGTCGCTTTTCTCTTTATGGGCAAACAAGATCAATGTTGAGGGGGCAGCGTCTGGGCGGCCACAAAAGCCGGGCGACTTTTTGGGGGCCCAGTCAGACATGGAGGATAAGAACGAGCAAATATTGTATTTTACGATGTTCATAGCCGGACTCATTACTGCAAACCATCACACAGGCCTGATTATCATGGGACCTGTGTTTATTGCATGGATTTCACTGAAGAAAGGTGCCTTGAAATTGAATACCGTCATAACAGGGGGCATCCTTTTTTTTCTCGGACTGCTCGTTAATAGTTATCTTGTGATAAGGGGCGGCAGCAGCCATTTCTTCAATTCCGTTCATATAGACAATGTCGCCGAGTTTGACGAAATTGTTACGAGGTCAATGTACAGAGGCAGCGGCACGATAGCTGCGGCGACAGGTATTTTTCACGGACCCGCTTCATACTGGTACGCTCTCAAGAATTTTGTTTCGATCATGACATCTAATTTCAGCGCGGCATCCTATTTGGTTTTCCTCGCAGGGTCCGTTTACTTGATTAAAAAAAATTTGAAACTGTCCATTTTTGTATTGCTGTGTTTTATATTTTATGGGCCGTTCCTCGCAAAAATAACCATGGGAGGAGAAAATAATACGGAAATAAACTATTATATTGCTGCGCACCAGTATTTTATTCCGGCATTTGCTATCTTTGCTATAGTGCTTGGGGCCGGGTTCTATCTGCTCGAAAAATCTCTGAAAATAACAAAATTAAAGATTCTCCCAAGGGTTTTGCCTCTAATCCTTGCGGTCTTTCCTCTCATTTTCTTAGTATCCCGGGCAACAGACAGTAGTTACAGGACCAATTTTGTTCCATATCAAATTGCAAAAGATTCTTATTCGCTATTACCCTCGGACAGTGTTTTCATGACATTTGGAGATAATGCAACATATCAGGGCTGGTATTTAAAGCTCGTGGGCAGATACCGAGAAGATGTGTGCCAAATATCGTCGGCCGATCAGAATACAATAGACTGGATGTTTCAGGGGTGCAATGAAAAGATATACGGCCCTTTTTTCTCGATGTTTTATTCCCGTAATTTTAGCGGTATGCTGCCGTTTATAATAAAGCACAGATATTACGGTTGCGACCCTGTAAAAGATTCGGGGGCATATGCTAAATACTTGAACAGCAGGTCTCTGTCAATAAATTATCTGTACTTGCCGGCGGACAAATTTATAATAAACAAGAATGAATTCGGTGACAACGTGGAGTCTTTTGCAAAACAAAAGCAGCTTTCTGCTGATAAACTGATTAATTACTCGGTCTGCCTTTCGCACTTTACCGACGACTTCTTTTCAAGGCAATTGTGCTCCAGCTATTGCATACACCTTACAAATATGGCCAGACTCTATTCAGGCGAAGCTTATAATAGGACGGGGGAAAAAATCAGAGTACAGATAAAAGATATGAGGAGCGGGTATATCCAGCCGCTCTATTCTGTAGACATTACGGAAAAAAACAGACCGTATCTCGAAATGTCAACCAGGATAACGAGGTTCAATCAATGGCCGATATTGTATTTTCGCGAAAAAGAATAAAGGACGCCTTCATAATTGCCTTTTGCATGATTGGCATAGTGGTCTTGCGACTTTCTTTTGACCAGTGGCAGTCTTATTCCTTTGGAATTGAGGATTTAAAGAAAGGCAATTACAATAATGCGATTATGTATTTTGACCGCGTGCTCAATGCGCATATACCATTCAGCCCTCTTGAGAAAAAGGCGAAGGGCCATCTGGTGGAACTTGCGGCCAAAAAAGAAAACCAAGGGGAACCGGAACTGGCCCTGTTATGTTATGAGACTGTCAGGACATCGCGGTATCTGACACGCCACTTTTTAGTTCCAGACGGCAAAGACATTCCATTTTTAAATAATAAGATTGCGTCTATAAAAGCGCGGCTTCTCGTAAAGGATGGTATTGTTAAGGACTTCAAGGAAGGTTATGATCAGCAAATGGGAATAATGAGCAAGGATTTTTCCCCATCTGTTTTCTGGTCATTTGTCGCCGTTACATCATTCTGGGCATATTTAGGTTTTGTCGTGCTTTGGATATTCAAAAGAAGACCTGTTTATATATACATAACTTGCCTGGCCTTCTTTGTTTGGCTGACTGGTCTTTATATGGCATAATTTGATATATCACATAAAAATGTGATATACATATTTATGTGATATGTATTATGGGAGGTGTAATATGGAGAGGCAAAATGTGACTTTATCGTTACCTAAAGCGTTATTGAGAAAAGCCAAAGCTGTTGCAGCAGAAGAGGATAAATCTCTAAGCGAGTTTATCAGAGAGTCTTTGGATGAAAAGATAAAAAAAGATACTGGGTATGAAGAGGCAATGGAGCGGCAAATAAGACTTATGAAGAAGGGTTTTGATCTTGGCATAAAGGGTCGTATTAAATGGACGAGAGAAGAACTTCATGAAAGACGATAAGGTGTTTATAGATACAAATATTATTGTTTATGCTTACGACATCTCTGATAAGGAAAAACATTACAAGGCTGTAGAAATAATAGAGGGATTATGGAAATCAGGCCTTGGGGTCGTAAGCACACAGGTCTTGCAGGAATTTTTTTTCAATGTAACAAAAAAGATACCTAACCCACTGGATGTAATAGCGACACGGGAGATTATAAAAGATTTTCTGAAGTGGGATGTGGTTGTTAACAATGGGGATAGTGTAATAGAGGCTATAGAAATTCATCAGAAGTATAAATATTCGTTCTGGGATTCATTAATTATTACGTCTGCTATGCGGGGTAGGGCCAACTTGCTGCTTTCGGAAGATTTTTCGGACGGACAAATAATTGAAGGGGTTGCCATAAGGAATCCATTCAAGTAAATTGGGTGTCTGCATGAATATCATTGTTCTTCCTCTTTACGGCATCGGCGATGTGCTGATGACAACCCCTGCGCTCAAGGTCCTGAAGACGCACCTCAAGGATTGCCGGATAACGTATCTGAATATGTTCCGCAGCACATATGAGGTATTGCGGAATAATCCGAACATTGATTCGCTCTTACACTTCCCCTTTCTCGAAAAAAGCGCCCTTGAGACGCTGCGTTATGCACTCCCTCTCAGGGGCAAGTTTGATTGTTCAATCAATTTCTATCCATCCAATAGAAGACAATACAATATGCTCGCTTACCTGATCGGCGCCCGGACCAGGATAGGCCATCACTATCTGCATCTCGATAATAGAGAGCTTAATTTTCTCAAAAACAGAACAGTAACTGAAGACCCAAGGCTCCATAATGTCGAAGAAAACATGCGGCTTCTCGAATTTCTGGGCATCAAGGCGGATACTGTACCTCCGATGGAAATATTCCTCTCTCCTGAAGAAGACAATAAAGGTGAGGTCCTGATCGGGCCTTCCCCGGCAGCGATAAAAATAGGGGTCCATGCAGGGACCAGCATATTCAAAGGCCATGCAAACAAAAGATGGCCCAGGGAGAACTTTGTCGAACTAATAAATCGCCTTCCTGAATACGGCTTTTATCTATTTGGAGATAAGGATGAAGAAGAGGCAAATGCCTTTATATCAGATAGCGTTGCAGACCGGCAAAGGATTATAATGATTAACGGGGCCCCCATAAGGGAGGTCGCGGCTGCTATTAAAAAACTGGACCTCTTTATTGCTAATGATTCCGGCCTTATGCATCTTGCGGCGGCATGCGGCACGCCTGTTGTGGCATTGTTCGGTCCGACAAATCCGGATCTTGTCAGGCCGTGGGGAATAAATCACAGAGTGGTCAGGCTGGATTCGGATTGCTCTCCATGCTTCTACTATTCTCCCAGACCTCTTAAATGTGTTTCGCCGAACGAATATGCATGTATCAGGGGTTTGCCGGTGTCCGCAGTCGGTGATGCCGTGGAGCAATTGTTGTCTGAGACCGGGAAAATCAAAAAATGAAGAACGCGGACCCGCAGAAAAGTTTATTCGAGGACGGACTTAATAACGTTTCATTATGAAGATACTCGTAATAATACCGACTTATAACGAAGAGACAAATATCAAAAAAATCGTGGGCAGGGTACTGGAAGTTATTGACGGCGACATCCTTGTTGTAGATGATAATTCAATCGACGCGACAAAGACAATTGTCAAAAGTTTTAATGATACGGGCCGTGTTTTTATGCTGGAACGCCCCTCAAAACTCGGGCTTGGCACAGCTTACATAAACGGTTTCGAATGGGGACTTAACAGAGGATATGACCTTTTTTTCGAGATGGACGCCGACAATTCTCATGACCCGGCTGCCCTTCGCGCCTTTATCGAAAAGATAAAGGAAGGATATGACATTGTGGTCGGGTCACGATATCTGAACCACACGATCAGTGTTGTAGGCTGGGACTTCGAAAGGCTGCTGATGTCGAAGTTCGGCAATTGGTATGCGTCCACACTGCTCGGCATAAAGCAATTTACTGATCTGACAAGCGGGTACAGGTGCTATACGGACCAGGCCCTGAAAACCATCGGCCTTGATCGAGTAAGGTCCAACGGCTATGCCTTCCAGATAGAAATGGTATATCGCTGCAATAAGAAAGGACTTAGGGTGGCTGAGGTCCCCATAATATTTTATGAGCGCGGAGGCGGCTTATCGAAGATGAGCGGGAACATTGTGAAAGAGGCAGTATTGCTGCCGTTTAAATTGATAGTGGAGAACTTGTGGCTTCATATAAACAACCGTCGTCAGAGATAGTAAATTCATCATTAAAGACCGCTGTCAAAGGCACCTCTATTCTTTTCCTGGGTATGGTAGCGAGTATTCTGTTATGGTTTGCCACAAAAGTCCTTATTATCAGAAATACGACCAAAGAGGAACTGGGTATATATTCTATTATTACTGCTGTTGCAGGGGTCTTATCAATGCTTGCATGTATGGGAATGCAGGAAGGGGTCCCACGATATATTTCCATATTTTTGGGCGAGGGTAAAAAGAGCCAGGCCAAATCCGTTGCCCGAACAGCAATCGCAACAGGCTTGATTACAGGCACGGTATTTTTTCTTATCTTGGCCATCTTTTCCGGTCTGATCGCGAGATATGTTTTCTACAAACCTGAACTCTGCATGCCCTTGCTCATCATATCATTTTTTATCCCGCTTACCGTTATGGTAAATACTTTTGTAGGAATTCTCAGGGGCTATAATATGGTGTATCCCAGAGTTTATTTTGTTGAAATCGGGCAGCCTTTCTTTTTTCTGGTGCTGCTCATTTTTTTCTTTATCGCAGGGCTGCCATTTATTAGTATCATTTATGCCTATACAATTGCGATGCTCCTGGTACTGCTCCCGGTCGGCGCATTTTATTTTAAGAAAATCGGGCTGTCGGAACGCCGGGTGGAACCGGATAATCACAGTTATGGCAGAGAGCTTATAAAATTTTCGGCCCCTTTGCTTATGGCAAGCATAATGGGGGTCGTCCTGACATGGTGTGATACCTTAATGCTCGGCAGGTATGCAAGGTCTGAGGAAGTCGGCCTTTATAATATAAGTCTTTCCCTCGCAAAGCTTCTTACTTTTTCCCTGGGCGCGCTCGAATTTGTTTATATGCCCATAGCCGGCGAACTTTATGTAAAAAAGCAATTTTCCGAACTAAAAAGGACATATCAAATTCTGACCAAATGGAATTTTCTTGCTACGCTACCTATTTTCTTCATCTTATTTTTCTTCCCGGAGATGACTATTACCTTTCTTTTTGGCAATCAATTTCTGGATTCTTCCATGTCGCTTCGCATACTGTCGCTATGTTTTTTGTTCCATGCCTTTTTAGGGGCAAATGTAATGCTCATGATAGTAATGGGCAGGTCGAAGGACCTTATGAACATATCCTTGTTTGGGGCCTTAGCCAATATCCTCTTCAATTATGTCCTTATAAAGTTATTCAACCTTGGAAACATAGGGGCCTCAATTGCGACACTAATTTCCTATTTCTTACTGAATATCGTTATATCCCTGATGCTATACAGGATGAGCGGCATTCATCCCCTGACCCCCCAGTATATAAAGCCGATTGTCCTCTCATCTATTATCGGGATCGCCCTTTATGCAATTGCAAAGTCATTGCCTCTTTTTGTCTGGATGCTGCCGATAT
This sequence comes from Nitrospirota bacterium, assembly GCA_015233655.1. Taxonomy (GTDB): domain Bacteria; phylum Nitrospirota; class Thermodesulfovibrionia; order Thermodesulfovibrionales; family Dissulfurispiraceae; genus JADFXI01. The sequence continues at coordinate 48,115 of JADFXI010000004.1, forward strand.
ATTTGTCTTTGTATTTAGGAGGATATTTTATATCGTTGATGGTAACAAAAAGCTTCGACCTGCAGGACATTGAGCTGTTTGAAATAATTTCTCAAAAGACCGGTTTCAGTATGGATACAGTGAGAAAGATACTCTACAATTCAGCACATAAAAGATTATAATACGGGATATCCCCTGCAATGAATTGCTATATTATCCCTGACATTGGAGATATCAGAATTTGAAGATAACATTTGTGTATCCAGGCATTGCAATGATCGGTTTCAACAGCCTCGGTGGCAATAGTCATGACACCATATCAATTAATCTCGGCATGGGATACATCAGCCGTTATCTTAAGAACAATTCGGACCATTCCGCTGATTTAATAGATTTAAGGGATTTAACGGGATGGGACCATTATGAAAGTGAATTAAGGAAAAGGGAACCCGATATAGTCGGTGTTTATTGCAACACGGTTAATTACGCCAACAGCCTGAAGTCAGCTCAAATAGCCAAGGGAATGGGGAAGACCGTCATTATGGGAGGCCCGCATGCAACACTGGCGCCGCAATCGTTAATAGACACCGGTTTTGTCGACCATGTAATTACGGGTGAAGGAGAAATCTCTTTTCTGAAAGCCGTTAACGATATTGAGGCCGGCACGCCTCTTGAAAAGATTGTCGAGGGTGAAAAGATCGAAGACCTCGATGATATCCCCTTACCCGACAGAGACCTTTACAACATGGACAGGATTTTGTGCGGGGCCGGCATATTCCCTTACCCCAGCAGGTATATAGGGATTGTTGCAAGCAGGGGATGCCATTACAATTGTTCTTTCTGCCAGCCGCTTGAAAGGAAGATCTTTGGCCGCAAAATACGGACGCGCTCTGTTAAGAATATTATCGAAGAGGTCCTCCATGTCATCGAAAAATACAAGGCAAGTTTCATTATGTTTGAATGTGATACTCTCACAACGCAAAAAGAGTGGGCGCTCGAGCTGTGCAGAGAGATGGAAAAAATAGGGATTTGCTGGGGCGCACAGAGCAGGGCGGATACTATAGATGACGAATTGGCAAGGGCCATGCGCAAAGCCGGATGCATGGTGTTATTTATAGGGTTTGAAAGCGGCTCCCAAAGGATGTTGAACCTCCTCAGAAAGGGGATTAAGCCCGAGCATTCAATCAAGGCCGGGAAAATTTGCCGCGACAACAAACTGCTGATTTTTGCCAATTATATGCTCGGCATGCCTACGGAGACGAAAGAGGACCTTGATATGACGTATGACATGATTCGGGAAATAAGGCCTGAACTGCACTCCCCTTCATACTTCGCTCCTATACCGGGATCGGACCTTTATGATTACTGTGCGGAGAAAGACCTGATTAAAGTTGCCTCATTTGAGGGTTTTGTCAGAAATCCGACAATTGAAAAGGTGAAGGGCGTTGACTATGGGACGTTGAACGAATACAAAGAGAAAATGCTTCGCTGCAAAAAAGAGTGGTGGACAGAGGCCCACTTTTTAAAGCCGGTCCTCTCAAGATGGCTCTTCCTGCTCCGCAGGGGATACGTAAAGACATTTGTCCTGGAGTTAGTCGAGAATACTTTCTTCTTCAGGATCCCCGCCGTATTTCTTTTAAACACTTTAAGAAAACTGGGCTTCACCGCCAAACGATGATATGAGAGGGAAGCGCCTCTACCTCGCATGCAACATAGTGAAAAACTGGTCCTCTTACCTTTTAGGCGTTCCGCAGCCGGTTCCCGTAGGATATGTAATAATCGGAACGACTTTTCATTGTAACGCCAAATGTATAATGTGTAATATCCATAAACTGTATAAAGAAAAACCCGGTTTGTGCAATAACGAGCTGGAGTTGCCTGCGCTGCTAGAGAAATTGAAAGAGTCAGAGGTCATAAAGAAAATAAATCATATTGACCTTACAGGCGGCGAGCCATTTATAAAAGAGCACTTAGATGATTTTATCATCGGTCTTTTCAGATTGCCCAACATCAATCTTGTTACTATCAATACAAACGGGCTGCTTCCGGACAAAATTATAAGCGCTGTAAGTGGAATACTGAAATCTCTGCCTAATGGAAAGTTTTTTTCCGTCAGCGTATCGATGGATGGGATCGGCGAAGTCCATGATCGCATAAGAGGCATTGAAGGGGCTTTTGACAGAGTAGAAAAGACGCTGGCCGGGCTGAAAGATTTGAGAATTGAACATCCTGATTTTACCATTCGCTCTAATGCCGTTATTCAGCCTGAGAACATAGACCATCTCGGTGAACTGAAGAAATACTGGGGTGAGAATAAAATAGCAGGGGCCTTCGGCTTAATACAGACCCCATTCTATACCTTGTCCCGCGATGCCGGATGCAACTCTGTGCCTTTTGGCAAAGACGACATTCAAAAAATCAAATCAATCGGACCCAAGAGCAAAGGCGCAGACTACTATCTGGACCATAACTGCAATAGGCCCCTTCACTGCTTTGCAGGATACGCCTCCATGTTTATCGATCCTTTCGGCAATGTCTACCCTTGTAATTTTCTCGCGGAGAGAGAGGATTACCAGATGGGCAGCATAAAGGCCGATCCGGTTGACGCGGTCTGGACCTCCCGGGTCGCGAGAGACATAAGGGCCAAAGTGAAGAAATGTCCTTACACAGGCTGCTGGAACGGCTGCGAGGTAGACCAGACCATGATACAGTTTGAGCCGATCGAAAGAGTGGTAAAGGCGATGACCTTGGGCATGTTAAGTTACTACAAAATGAAGAAGCTGAACAACTTTCAATGAAGATATTATTGGTCAGGCACCCCACTACTCATTTTAAGCATACCGCTCCTCCTGTCAGCGGGCTCCCTCTGGGGCTCCTTTATATAGCCGCATCCTGCAGGCAAGCGGGGCATCAGGTCCAAATATATGATGCTATAGTCGCCGCTGATGAGGATAGATGGGGGTATTATGAATCGGATGGCGATCTTTGCAGAATGGGTGCCACAGAGTCCGAAATTCGAAAAATAATAGAAGAGATAAACCCCGATGTTGTTGGAATAGGCAATCAATACAGTTCTCAGGCCACGAATGCGTTAATAGTTGCCCAAGCTGCCAAGAAAGTTAACAGAGAAATAAGAGTTATAGTCGGCGGCCCCCATGCCACTGTTATGCCTTCAACTTTCTTCAGTCGGGACAGCTCTGTCGATTATGCGGTTATGGGAGAGGGCGAGGCAACCATCGTTGATCTCCTTAATGCTATGGGCGGCCGGCAGGAGATTCAAACAGTAAAGGGGGTTGCGTATCTGGATGAAGGCAAATTGATCATTAACGAGAAAAGAAATTTTATAGACCCTCTTGATGATATCCCTTTGCCGGCTTACGACCTGCTGGATATGGAAAGGTATTTTTATTTTAACGGGAAAGGCAAAGACGGCAGGGAGACATACGGCTATCAAGGATCGGAACGATCAGTTTCCATGATAACCAGCAGGGGCTGTCCTTTCAACTGTATTTTTTGTTCGATACATCTCGGCATGGGCCGAAAATTCAGAGCGCATTCCGTAAACCATGTTTTGGAACATATTAAGCTCTTAAAAGAGAGTTACGGAATCAATCATCTGCACTTTGAGGATGACAACCTCAGCTTTGATATATCGCGTTTCAGGAATATTATTGATGGAATGATCGCTGCCGGACAAAATATAACATGGGACACACCTAACGGTGTAAGGGCTGATTTCCTTAATGAAGATATTTTGGAGAGGTGCAAAACCAGCGGGTGTACCTATCTCAGAGTAGGTGTCGAGTCTGCTAACGAGTATGTCAGCAGGGAAATCGTCAGAAAACGATTAGACCTTGATAAGGTAATTGAAATAGCAAAGTCTTGCAATAGAATAGGTATTGACCTGGAGGCTTTTTATATTATTGGGTTCCCCGGTGAGAACATCTATCAGATGAGGGAGACTATAGATTTTGCCGTCAGGCAGGAGCGTACCCACGGCCTTTATCCGTACGGTATGTTTACCGCAACACCATTAATAGGCACAGACCTTTACAAGGTATGCCAGGGGAAAGGATATTTATCCAGAGAATTGTCTCCTGAAAATCTGGCAACGGCAACGCAGGGACAAGGGATGATTACCACTGAGGACTTTAACTCGGAAGATCTGAAAAAACTACTGATAAATTTTAAAATTCGTCACAATATTGCGAGGGTGATTTTTTCCTTCAGGTTTATGATAAAGCACCCGGGGTATTTTCTCATAAGACTTAAAGACAAGTCCTTTATGAGGCGGATGATTACTTCTCTGCTGAAATTTGAATTGAGGCCTCTTATAGCGGAATTTTTCCTGTATAGATATAAGAATTGTGTTGTAAGAAAGGTCGGTATTAAGTGAAACACGTTTCTTCATGTAATTTATGCGGAAGCGCAGACTCTGTTTTCTACTGCAGCAAGGACTCACTCAGTGTAGTCAGGTGTCTTAAGTGCGGACTGATATATTCCTCTGAGGTGCGCAGCCATTCTGAAATGAAGGACCATTATTCTGAAGATTATTTTAAGCCGTATCTTCAGACAGAGGCCCTGCATGCAAGAAAGCGGTTCAGGAAGAGGATAAAGGAGATAAAAAGGCTCAGGTTCCCGGGTTCACTGCTCGATATCGGCTGCGGAGCAGGCTTCTTTCTGAAATTAGCAGCTGATGAGGGTTATAATGTGTCTGGAGTGGAACTTTCGCAATGGGCGTGCGAGTATGCAAGAAAAACTTTTGCCTTGAATGTTATTAACGGTGAGCTTAAAGATGCCGGTTTTGCCCCTGATACTTTTGACGTGATAACCCTGTGGCATATAGTTGAGCATGTATCCGACCCTGTAAAATTCCTGATGGAAGTTAATAGATTGCTCAAGAAGGATGGGCTGCTTGTAGTGGAAGTCCCTAATATCCGAAGTGTCGCGGCAAAGCTGGCCGGCACAAACTGGGAGTTAATGGCGCCTAAGGAACATTTTTTTTATTTTGATCTGCATACAATGTCCCGCTTGTTGCAGATGACAGGTTTTGCGGTCTCTGGAAACCGCTCATACTTTTGGACGACGCCTGGAATGGTCCTCCGCGCCAAGGCGGGACCGAAGACCGGGCTGAGCAGACTTTGTCTGCTTTTCTTTGCGTTGCTTATTGAGGTTTTTTCTTTTTTAAGATTTCAACCCATGCCCGCTTTTATACAGGGAGATGTTATAACTGTTTATGCCTTTAAAACGGAAAACGTCTCAGGAAATACAGATGAGTTCTGAACGAATTATCATAATAGGTTCAGGCCCTGCAGGTCTGGGAGCAGCATACAGATTAAAGGAGCTTGGCTACGAAAACTGGGCCATGTATGAGCAGGATGACCGGATCGGCGGACTGTCATCAAGCTTTGTGGACGAACAGGGCTTTACATGGGACATTGGCGGACATGTGATGTTCTCCAGTATAGAGCGTTTTAACAGGCTGGCAGATGGCCTGATGGGACAGGACTTTATAAGCCATGAAAGAGAGAGTTGGATAAGGACCCTGAAGAGATGGGTCCCCTATCCGTTCCAAAACAACATCCGCTATTTGCCCAAAGACAAGATAGTTGAATGTTTACTCGGTCTTATAAGCGCGCAATATTCCGATAAAAAAACGTCAGCTAATTTCGAAGACTGGATATATAAGACATTCGGCGAAGGCATCGCAAATCTTTTTCTTGGCCCTTATAATGCTAAAGTTTGGGCCGTGCCTCTTAATTTGATGAGTTATGACTGGATCGCGGAAAGGATCAGCCCCATAAGTATTGAGCGGATAATGCGAAACGTTGTTATGGAGCAGGATGATATAGGGTGGGGGCCGAACAACAGATTTAAATTCCCGCTATATGGAGGCACCGGAGGTTTTTTCAATGAATTCATGCCTGAGGTAAAGGAGAAGATTCATTTCAGGAAAAAGCTCACATCCATAGACATTGACGCCAAAAAGGTTGCTTTGAACGGCAGCGAAGCAGACGACTACGACTCATTGATTAACACGGCCCCGATAGACCTTGTTACTGGTATGATCAAATCGGGGCATACCGATACTTCATCAAGTGTCAGAGCAGCGTCTCAGCTTAAACATAACGGCATCTATGTCGTGGGGCTGGGGCTGAGAAAAAAAATGATCGGGACAAAATGCTGGGCATACTTCCCCGACGAGGAGGTCCCTTTTTACCGTCTGACATATTTCTCACACTATTCTCCGAACAATGTTCCGAACGGTGATACCGACACATACAGTTCTTTAATGTGCGAAATATCTTTCTCTGAATATAAGCCCGCTGACGAGTCCAGGCTTGTCGACCTGACTATAGAGAGTCTTATACGGGAAGGGGTAATCGCTCAGGATGACAGCCGGCTGATCGTGAGCAAATGGGTGAAAAAAATTGAATATGCTTACCCGATCCCCACACTTCAAAGGGATGACAATCTCCGGTTGATCCAATCATTCCTGCTGGACAACAATATATATTCAAGAGGCCGGTTTGGCGCATGGCTATATGAACTCGGCAATATGGACCACTCAACGTTGATGGGCATTGAAGCAGTCGACAGGATAGTTTTAGGCGAGAAGGAAACTCTATGGAAAGCATAAATGGATTGCATGACACTCCTTTGGTCAGCGTTGTAATGATTAACTGGAACAGGAAAGAGATTCTGCGGAAGACCCTCCTGAAACTTCGTGAGCAGACCTATTCGAAATATGAAATAATCATAGCCGATAATGGGTCTAGTGATGGAGCTGCCCGGATGATAGAAACAGAGTTTTCTGAGGTCGTACTAATAGAGTTGCAAGAAAATGTGGGAATAGAAGGCTATAACATTGCATTTGAGAAATCTTCGGGAGAAATCGTTGTAATCCTCGATAATGATTCATTCCTTGAGCCTGAAGGTATAGCTAAGATTGTTAGGAAATTCCGGCAATACCCTAAACTCGGCGCCCTCGGATGCAAGGTGCTTTATTACGATTCGGGCGAGACGCATCACTGGCATCCGGCAGTTAGGGTTGAAGAAGGCCCTGCGGAAGGATTCGACGCCCCTCTTTTTAACGGATGTGCCGCTGCTGCGCGCAGAAGCGTTATCGAAAAAGTGGGCTTTTATCCTCCGGAGTATTTTCTTTATGAGAATGAGAGGGATTTCTGCACACGGATAATTAATGCCGGTTATGATGTAAAATACTTCACAGATATAGTCGGCTTTCATATGGTGTCGCGCGAGGGCAGGAGCAATGAGCGCCTGATATTCTTTGCAACACGCAATCGTATCTGGTATCTATGGAAATATATGCCTTTTGGAATAGCCTTGTGGAAGTCTTTCACCATATTGGTCTATAACCTGTTTTCCGCCGCTAAGAATATGCAATTAATGATATATTTAAGGCCTTTTTTTTACGCGATAAAGGGGCTGCCCGAGATTATCAAGAACAGGACCCCTATCAAGAAAGAATATATACACAAAGCCTTATACTAAGGATGAGTGATGCGGACGACAGTCTTCAATAATATACCTTGCAGGGCCGTATCGGCAGCCGGGAGCTGAGAATCCATGATAATTGATTTGATTTTTCCGGGCATAACTTTTTGCGGGTTCAATGCCTTTGGGATGAGGAGAGACAACGAGGGCAATTTTATGCCCCACGGCCTCGCGTCCATAGCCGCTTATCTTAAATCCAAAGGGCATTCCGTAAATGTAATCGACATGAGAAAGCTTGCCGGCTGGGAGCATTTTGAGCATGTAATAATGCAAAGTCCTGCAAATGTTTTCGGGATCTCAACGATGAGCTGCGATTATGGTGTGAGCGAGAAGGCGGCCGTTGAGATCAAAAAATATAAGCCGTCATCAGTCATTGTCATAGGAGGCGTGCACCCTACGGTTGCTGCAGAGGAAGTGCTGAAGAATAAGGTGTTCGACTTTATCATAACAGGGGAGGGCGAATATAGCCTCTGCGATTTGCTGGAACGGCTTGGACAGAATGGCAGCCCGGAAAGGATGCTGACCGGAATGCCGGTGGACCTGGCAACGTTGCCATGGGCCGACAGAGACATGTTTGACTATGACAACGGAGAAAAAACGTCCCCGCTTCTGCCGCACATGAAACCGCCTTTTGTCTCTGTCATGACGAGCCGGGGATGCCCGTATCGCTGTCGCTTTTGCCAGCCTTCGGAAAGAATGGTATTCGGCAATAAAGTGAAAATCCGTCCGGTCGTCGATGTCATCAATGAACTGGTGCATCTGAGAGAAAAGTATAGGTTCAACAGCTTTCTCATACATGACGACCTCTTCATTCTGAAACCTGCATACGTGGAGGAGTTTGTCACTAAATACAGAAAAAATGGATTTACACAAAAATTCACCTGCCAGGCCCGCGCAGATATAATTGTGAACCTGGAGGACAACATCAGGATGCTTGCTGATGCAGGCCTTGATTGTCTTATGATAGGCATCGAAAGCGGAAGCCAGAAGATGCTCGATTTCATGGACAAGGGGACTACGGTCGCGCAGAATCGGAAAGCAGTCGAGATCTGCAGGAAATATAATATCAAAGTTTATGCGAATATTATGTTCGGCCTTCCAACCGAAACAAAGGAAGACATGGATGCCACGGTAAGCTTTGTCAGACAGATGAAACCGGATTATGTGTCCCCTTCGGTCTTTACGCCTTATCCTGGAAGCTATCTTTACGATTACTGCAAAGAGAAGGATTTGCTGCTGCCGGTTTCAGAGAAAAGTTACAGGAGGAACCCTTTAGGCGGTGCCAAACTGAAGGGAGTAAAGTACTGGCTCGTAAATTTTGAAATATTTAAGGCCGCACCTGTTATTTTTATCTTTATAGTCGCGCGTAAAATTATCGGTTCTCCTGCAGCCAATTTTATCTCGGCAATAATAAAGCGCCTTTCGAAACCTTCCGCCAATTATGCGAATTGACTTTCAGATGAAACCGCCTGCTATCAGCATAATTATAGTCAACTGGAACGGCAAAGAATTTCTTGAAGACTGCTTTAACGCCCTTCAGCGCCAATCACATAAAGACTTTGAGGTCATTTTTGTTGATAATGCTTCAACGGACGCATCCCTGAAGTTGGCAAAAGAGTTGGCGGCGGACCTGAAGCTCAATGCAAAATTTGTCATTAACAAAGAAAACAGGGGGTTTGCCGGAGGGAATAATGAAGGTTTCAAGCATTCTTCAGGAGAGTATATTGCTCTCCTGAATACAGACACAGTAGCAGACGAAAACTGGTTGAGGGAACTTACAGGAGCGATGTCTGACGACGCCACAATCGGCTTATGCGCGTCGAAACTCGTCGTATTCAATGAAAATGTGATAGACAGCGCAGGGGACGGCTATTCTACATTCGGACATGCGTTCAAGCGCGGCGAAGGGCTGTCTGACACAGCTTATCCTGAAAAAGAATATGTCTTCGGCGCATGCGCAGGAGCTGCCCTTTACCGCAGGGAAATGATCGAGCGGATTGGTTTCTTCGACGAGGATTTTTTTCTTATCTTTGAGGACACCGACATAAGTTTCAGGGCCCTACTCAGCGGATGGAAATGCCTTTATGTGCCTCAGGCTGTTGTATCTCACAGGGTCGGGGGCAGCATCAGGACTATCAGTGAGTCGGCAGCCTACCATGTTGTGAGAAATGACAAGCTGGTAAAGATAAAGAATATCCCTTTCCGCGTGCTCATGTATAAGGCGCCATGTCTGATACTCGGTGAGATTATTTGGCTTATTTACTACATAATACAGAAGAGGTTCGGATGTTACGTTAGAGGAAACATAGATGCCTTGAAGATGCTGCCTCTAATGCTGAAGAAAAGGCGGCAGATAATGGGTCTCAGGAAGGCCTCCAACGGATATATAATCAGCCTGCTTACCAGCGGCTTCAGATTGTATGGCCCTGCAAGAATACAACGGTATTTGAAGTTACACAACTAAACGGGATGGAATGAACACTTTTCCGAAAGTAGGGATAATAACCCTTAACTGGAACAACTGCGATGACACGATAGAGTGCGTCGAGTCCCTTTTGAAGCAGGACTACCCGACATTTCAGATATTTGTTGTTGAAAACGGTTCCGGTGATGATTCAGCCGAAAGGCTTGAGACGTGGGGGCTGAAAGAACATCCTGAGTGTTTCATATCTCTTGGCCAGGATGAGGCGAAAGGGCAATTCATTGAGCACGCAATCGTACTTCTGAAATCAGTCGAAAACCTCGGCTTCTCCGGCGGGAATAATCTGGCCTGTAAAATTGCCGGGGAATCGGGCGCCAAATTTTTTTGGTTCATAAATAATGATACAGTCCATGATGAAAAAGCCCTTTCCGCTCTTGTCGAGACCATGCAAAATGCACACAGGGCAGGCATGACCTGTTCAAAGGTCCTGTATTTTAACAACAGCAATGTAATTGAATCTCTCGGGGCGACACTCATAGTTCCCTTTGGCATTTTCAGGCACATTGGGCAAGGAACGATAGACAATAGCGAAGATGCCGCTCCTGTTGAAGTCCCCTATATCTATGGTTGCAGTTTTCTTGCAAGCCTGGAACTTATACGCGAAGTCGGTCTTTTGGATGAGAGCTATTTCATTCTGATGGAAGAAAGTGACTGGAGCATAAGGGCCAGGAGGAAGGGCTGGAAGCTTTACTGTTCTCCCGCCTCCAGGGTATGGCATAAAGTTTCAGCAACTATAGGAAAGAGGTCGGGAGTATTTTTTTATTATGTTGCCAGGAACACTTTGTTATTTATGCAAAGACACTATTATATATTTCTCCCTTCGGCTTTTGTCGTTTCTTTGGCCCTTGTACTCGGTCTCATCTCTTACGACAGTCTATTATCTAAACGAACATTTTGGGGGCGCTCAAAAATGGCACTTCTCGGATACGCACATTTTTTTTCAGGGAAACGCGGGAAGGCAATTTAAAGGGCGCGTAACGGTTTTTAATTATGCTATACTACCCGACAGTGTATAAGACACTATAGTATGTTATACATGGGCTTGGAGAAGTAGGGAATATACTCCTGCCCATGCTTTAAAATGATGCGGTAGGAGAGGGTTTCCTGAAAGGAGTTCATGAAAATGGGTGACAGGTTAGTATTCAAGATTAATTGCCTCGTCGTAAGCTTTCTGTTTGTTTTCATCAATGCATTGCCTATGCGGGCCTATTCCCAGGAACTTCCGGACGTTACTGCAATTGAGGTGAGGGGCCTGAAAAGAATTGAAGAGGGTTCGATAAAGGCAAAACTATCGCAGAAAATAGGGGAGTCGCTCTCCAACGAAAAAACATCTGAGGACATAAAGACCATCTTCAAGATGGGTTACTTCGATGATGTAAAGGTAAATGTCGAGCCTTTTGAAGGCGGACTGAAGGTTATTTATGTCGTTGACGAAAAACCGACCATTATAAAAGTGGATTTTCAGGGCAACAAGGAATACGAGGACAGCACTCTCAAAGAAAAGATTACCCTTACAGCCGGCGCGATATCCGATATAACCCTTATCAACGATAATGCTACCAAGCTGCGGGCTTATTATGAGGATGAAGGCTTCTATCTTGCAAAGGTTGTTCCTGTAATAAGAAAAGCAGGCAAGAGAGAAGAGGTTGTGACATACCAGATACATGAGGGTGACAAGGTCAAAATCAGACATATCAACGTTGAAGGTAATAAGGTCATCTCTGAAGGAAAAATAAAGGGTGCCATGAAAACCCAGGAGAGAGACTGGTTGTCCTTCGTCCTCGGTACGGGATATTACAAGAGAGATGAAATGAAGGCCGATATCGATCGCATAAGAGACCTCTATTACAACAACGGCTATCTTCAATTCTCAATAGCTGAGCCGGTGCTGAAAATAAGCGACGATAAAAAAGATATGACGCTATTGCTGCGGGTTTCCGAGGGGCAGCAATTCACTGTATCGTCAATCGAGATCTCCGGCAACAAGATTTACAGTGAAGAAGAACTGAGAAAGCTGATAAAAGCAACCGCCGGAGTAGTTTTTGATAAATCAGTGCTTACAAAAGACATATCCGCCCTTAATGACAAGTATTCAAATACCGGTTACGCCCTTGTATCGATAGACCCTGATCTTCTTCCG
>JADFXI010000050.1 GCA_015233655.1 Nitrospirota bacterium
CTGCTTCTTTCAGAATCGCCACGATCTGCGTTTCTGTGAATCTTGCCTTCTTCATAGAAACCTCCTGGTTATGTATTTTGCCAGAAAGCTCTACTTATGATCTGTTAACTTTTTAGGGAAGCTTACGCTTGGAAATGACACATTTTCTAGTTCCTTATTTCTCACTTGCATTAACAGCTGCCTATTCACTACTTCAAAACTTAGAAGCATTAGGAATTTTAAGAATTTGGCACGGTCCATACATTGAATTAAGGCCAACGGTAAACGTTATTGCTGGCATTTATTTTATTCTGATTCTTATGATACTTGTGTTTAATATAATTACTGCATTCGCTCTTTCAAATCGCTTAGCCTTATCGTTAGTACTTATATGGGCAATTCCAGGCATCCTTTCACTCCTTGGCTATGAAATCAAACCTTACGGGCCGCAGGTGTATACGTTGGGTCAGGGCAATCTAGGCAATGGAACAGGCACATTTACAAATATTGTTCTAGTTTTTATTTTTGGTTGGTCTCTTTTTACCTTATTAATGCATATTTTTAAAGCGGGATTCCGTTTTAGAAATATATATGACCATATCTGGTATGTGCTTGGATTATCAGCGGCAATCTTTCTGGTAGTCGACATGAGCATTAGCAGCACCGCAAAAAAATTAAGTGATGCAGAAGGATATATTGAGGGCGCTGAAACTATTTTAATCAGGCAAACCCGAACTGCAGAATCCTTTTGTGCTGGAGAGCATAGCTACATTCCGCCAGCAGAGTTTTGTGCTTGGGCAAGGGCATTTAAACATCAACTGTTATGGTCGCAAAATGACAAGCCTTTTACAAGGAGCGATGAAAATCGATTAGCAATGGAGGAGGTATTATCATTTGGAGATGGAGGCAATGTCGGATCGGACATTGTCCTGAAACAAATTAGATTCTACAATGCAACGATATGCGCCAATGCTAAGCTAAAGCATTATTGTGAATTTGTTCCGTTAGTTTTAAACAATCACCCTAAGCTTGCAGACCCAGATACTAATGTGATGCAAAAATATGCTCTTGCCGTCGAATCACTTGTCCCAACAATAACTTTGTATTGGGGTCAATCTGTCAAAGAAAATAATAATATTGAGGAGGGGAGTAAAGCGCCTCACAAGCGATGGTTTTACTTTTTAGCTCTTGGCATCCTTGCAGGAGGGAAAGTTGCAATTGCAAGCAGAAATGTATTTGGCGGTAGAGAAGAACCAGTATACCGCAACGGGATTTGCTGGGGTATTGGCTTTGTATGGAAGATTATTATATCTATAGGAAGGCGGTTTAGAAGACTCACTCTGGAGCTATTTGCTTCTAAAGATTAACAACTTTTTAGTGAAGGAAATCACCACTAGTTTTTTTGTAGACGGACCTCCGGCTCTAACTGTCTCACCACTCTGGGCAAGACCGTTTAAGCTGGCGATATCTCCCCTTCCAGCCTGGCGGAATGATTATTGATACTGCATGGGGGTATAATGCGGACTTGATATTATGGTACTGAGTATTATAATATGAGATAAAGGCATGAGAATTTTTAACATAAAACCTTTTATTCGTTTTGCAAAGAGCGAGGGAATAACTGACGCTCAACTCTTTGATGCGGTAGTGGAAATAGAAAAAGGCTTATTTGAGGCCGATTTGGGCGGTGGGCTTTTAAAAAAACGAGTGGCGCGGATTGGAGGAGGGAAGAGCGGCGGATATAGAACTTTAGTTGCCTATCGTGAAGGCAAACGAGCGTTTTTCTTGCATGGTTTTGCAAAAAATGATAAAGAAAATATAAGTGATTCTGAGTTGACTTATCTTAAGAAATCGGCCAAAATTTATTTGGCATTGAGTGAGGGTGAAATAGAGTCGGCACTTAAAGAAAAAGAGTTAAAGGAGGTTCCTTATGGCAAAAAAAAGAAAATATAAAAGCGCTATTTTACAATCAGTACACGAGGGCATGAGTGGGCTGCATCGGATAGGTTTAGTAGATGCCAAGACTATGCGCGATTTCGATGAAGGGTGCTTGACAACGGTTAAAAATCTTACTCCGAAACAGATTGCGCAAGTCAGAAAGCGCACAGGTGTTAGCCAGGCCGTATTCGCTCAATATTTAAATGTCTCAGTCGTAGCAGTGAGCAAGTGGGAGCAAGGCGAAAAAAAGCCGAGCGGAGCCGCCCTAAAGTTGTTGACCATAGTACAAAAGAAAGGCCTGGAAGCAGTAGCATAAAAATAATGCCGGTAACAGAAGTGACTGTAGTGCCAGTGTAGTAAAAACCTGGCAAAAAGGCCCAAAAACTGGCAAATAGATACAATAGGTAACTCGCAATAAATCCAGTACTGGCACGGCTTTAGGTGGTATTTCAAGCGCTTATCTGTATTTGTTAAATGACCTTGACACGGTAGGGGTCAGGGGTTCGAAACCCCTCGTGCCTATTCTTTTTTATCTCGATTATCAAGTATATCGATGAGCTACTAAAGGCTGTGTGAGTATCGCACTATCGCAAAGTCCAAGGCTGTAGTATTGATGTCAATGTATAAGAGACAGTCTACTGCGCTGTAGATCGGCTAAGCTTGACTCTCCGCTGCACGCTTAAAGCGCCTAATGTTGGTAAGACAGACTGCTTTGCACACTGCACAATCCGCCGTCTCCACCAGTTTCACCGCTGCGGGCAAGAGCGTTTCTGTTGGCTGTTACACCCCCTTTTGCAACGACAACAGAACGGATATTTGACAATATGTACCAAATAAGGTACACTTAACGGTGGAACTTAGAGGGCTGTTTTGAGGGTAGTTTTCTATAAGAGCGAAAGCGGTACTGAACCTGTGAGAGAATGGCTCAAGGAGCTACGGAAAGAAGATCGAAAGGCGATCGGCGATGACATTAAGACTGCCCAGTTCGGCTGGCCGATTGGCATGCCACTTATAGAGAAAATTGAAAAAGATATTTGGTACGTCAGGACAAATATTAGAGACGGGATTGCGAGGACTTTTTTTACTATAGATAAGAACACCATGGTACTTCTTCATGGATTTATTAAAAAGACAGAATCGATACCGCTTAATGAACGACAGACAGCCAAACGGAGATTGAAGAATCTTGGAGGATAATATGAAAAGCAAATATCTTGGTAGTAATTTTGACGATTTTCTTAGGGAGCAGGACCTGCTTACCGGTGCGGAGGCTGTTGCAGCCAAACGCGTACTGGCCTTCCAGATTGAAACAGAGATGAAAAAAAAGAGGCTGACTAAGATAGAAATGGCTGCTCGGATGCGGACGAGCCGTACGTCTGTTGACCGTCTATTGGATCCTGAAAACATTTCTGTTACTCTAAACACTCTGGAGAAGGCAGCGCTTGTACTTGGGAAGAGGTTGAGCATTCGACTTGCATAGGGTTAATAGAATTGATTGTAGTGCCTTAGAAACCCCTCGTGCTTACACTTTTTTTCTGGAAGAATCAATAATTAATATACATAATTGCCATCGGTAGGGCAGAATTCGGGGTCAGACTTGAATAGAGAACGGACTAGGTTACCATTTTCCGGCAGAACGCATAAGCAATACAAAAAGGCCTATTACGGCAAAGTTGAGCGCCACTGTCGCAATCCCTTTCAATAGCGCCGCAGTCCAACCGACCCTTAATACCCATCTGTAATAAATTGTAACAGGCGCAATTGCAAAGATGAAATACGTCCAATATACTGCCTTTGGTCCTAAAAGGCTGCGGTATTCGAGCGGAAGTTTATATACAGGCACCAGATAAAAACCTGACGCTACTGAAAGCAGTCCGAGAATCAATGCTCCCGAGTATATCAGAACTTTATTCATTTAGAAGCCCCCATGACCTGCAAACACTCCCACAAATATCGTCAATAAACTCAAGACCAGGACCACCCAGTGGAATGCCGTCAGCTTGAGAAATACTTTTGACATATCATGCTGGGCCTCACCCTTGAATATGATTTTGAAAAGCTTTCCCTCAAATAGCAGCACAAGCAGATAGAATGTCCACACGACTAGCATGAGAGTAATGTCTATACCCTGCGCCGTGAATAACCTGTTCCACCCATGCATCACAGACAGGGCCCATCCGCCGGTAAGGCCAACGACCGCAACGGACATTTTTGCGATTTTTGCGAAGCGGTGCTCTACGCCCTGAAAGAACATCACCTTCTCCATTGAGCTTTCCATTCTCATCAGCATCGGAAAGACTATGATGGTGACAAAGGCGACCCCTCCTATCCATAAAACTACTCCGAGGACATGCACGGCGATCAATAATGGAACTATCATTACGCACCTCCATTCAAACCGTTATCTGACTATTATTAGTTAATATTATTCTGCAGATTATTTGTATGATATAAATCATTTTTAATTTTGTGCTATTGTTCTACAATATAATCATAACACCTGAAGGAGGATTTTATAATGGTTGACAGAGCTAAAGTTGACGAAGTCATAGCAAGAATACGGCCCGCACTGCAGAGGGACGGAGGGGATGTGGAAGTCACGGAGATTACCGAGAATAATATTGTAAAAGTGCGGCTCAAAGGCGCCTGTGGTTCATGTCCGATGTCAATGATGACTTTAAAGGGCGGAATAGAAGTGGAACTTAAGAGGGCCATCCCTGAAATAAAATCTGTCGAAGCCGTGTAGTGTGTGATCGCTTGTTCACAGAAAGGGAGATGATGCCGGTACGGGAATTTGTGTAAGACTACCTGTTATGCATCCTGAAGAAATTCTCCAGTGAACGGTCGTAAGTGCGTTCATATTCGGCGTTGAAAAAGCAGGCCGGGAGTTCGTCGTTCTTCCTGTGGTAGTGGAGACATTCGCAGCATTTGTGCTTCCTGCCGCAAGAGGAATAGGTGCATTTACAGTCGCCCTTGAATTTGTCGCTCGTGCATTCCATGAAGATTATTATATCACAAGTTACTTTTTATTGAGGATGTGATGGAGTGAATCTTATTCTGCTTTTTCAGAGTGATTTTATCGGAGACACTAACCTTGTCAGGCTCAATGGACGCCGTCATGTCCACGTTAGGGACGTGCTCCGTGCGAAGGCGGGTGATAGTCTATGTGTGGGACTCGCCGGAGGGAATATCGGCGAAGGTACAATAATGCTGCTGGATGAAGAGTCCGTTGAAATGGAAGTCAAGTTGGACAGTCATCCTCCCCGGCCATCGAAAATCACGCTGGTTCTCGCTCTTCCGAGGCCCAAGGTGATGAGAAGAGTGGTATCGTCTGTTACATCCCTCGGAGTAAAACGTATTTTTATGATAAACGCCGGCCGTGTGGAAAAGAGCTACTGGAAAAGTCCTTTTCTGGACAAGTATGAATTTGACAA
Organism: Nitrospirota bacterium; assembly: GCA_015233655.1. Lineage (GTDB taxonomy): Bacteria > Nitrospirota > Thermodesulfovibrionia > Thermodesulfovibrionales > Dissulfurispiraceae > JADFXI01. The sequence continues at coordinate 5,352 of JADFXI010000050.1, forward strand.
ACGCATAATCACCGGTCTGGAACAGGCACGCGACACAATCTTCCCTGACATACATCTGCGTCCACTGTTTAAACCTTTTGTGGAAGACGAGTTGCCGGGCCTCATTGAGGGTTCGCTTCCCCTTGTTGCGCATCCTGCCTCGCGCGACACTTGCCCATGTGATGTTATGCAGCCGGTCACTCTTGCAGTGGGGCCTGAGGGAGGCTTTATTCCTTATGAAATAGAGAAGCTGGCGGCATGCGGTTTCAGGCCGGTCAGCATGGGAGACCGTATTCTTACTGTGGAAACGGCAATCCCTGCGCTGCTGTCTAGACTTGCCGCTTTATGAAAGTCCTGATGCAGAGATTATCAGGGTGATTTTGTTATTATATTCGAGTATTTGCGGTATTAATCTGAATTGTCAGGAGGAAAAATGGCCGACACAAAGATTTTACTCTCTGAAAAAGAGATCCCGCGACAGTGGTACAACATTATGGCTGACATGCCGCAGTTGCCGGGTCCTCCTCTTCACCCTGCAACAAAAAAACCGGTCGGCCCTGATGACCTGTCCGCAATATTCCCCATGGCGCTTATCGAACAGGAGATGTCGGCGGAGCGGTGGATAACGATACCTGATGAGGTGTTGGACATATACGCCCTGTGGAGGCCCACTCCGCTGTACCGCGCAAAACGGCTGGAGGCAGTGCTGAAGACTCCGGCGCATATTTATTATAAGTATGAAGGCGTGAGTCCGGCTGGAAGCCATAAGCCCAATACCGCTGTTCCCCAGGCCTATTACAACAAGAAAGCCGGGATCACCAGGATCGCGACTGAAACCGGGGCCGGTCAGTGGGGTTCATCCATGGCCCTTGCAGGCAAAATGTTCGGACTGGAGGTCGCGGTCTATATGGTGCGGGTGAGCTATGACCAGAAGCCGTACAGGAAGATTGCCATGGAGACATGGGGCGCTACGGTGAATCCCAGCCCTTCTTCACTTACCAATTCCGGAAGGAAGGCCCTTGAGGCCGACCCTGACAGCCCCGGCAGTCTCGGGCTCGCAATCTCCGAAGCTGTCGAGGACGCTGCCACGCACTCTGATACAAACTATGCCTTAGGCTCTGTGCTTAATCACGTTCTGCTGCATCAGACGGTCATAGGCCAGGAGGCAAAAAAGCAGCTTGCTATTGCAGGAGAGTACCCTGACATAGTGATCGGCTGCTGCGGAGGGGGCAGTAATTTCGGAGGCATCAGCTTTCCATTTCTTTTTGATGAAGCGAGAGGGAAAAAGGTGCGCGCACTTGCTGTCGAGCCGGCATCATGCCCGACACTTTCAAAAGGTGAATTCAGATATGATTTCGGGGACACGGCGGGACTGACACCTTTGATGATGATGTATACACTTGGGCATGATTTTATGCCGCCCGGCATCCATGCCGGCGGGCTGAGGTATCACGGCGACTCCCCTCTCGTGTCGCAGCTTTGCCGCGACGGCCTTATTGAGGCCAAAGCTTACCGGCAGCTGGCATGTTTTGAGGCGGCAGTGATCTTTGCGAGAAGCGAAGGCATTATTCCCGCTCCTGAAACGTCTCATGCCATACGGGCGGCCATTGACGAGGCATTGATTTGCAAAGAAGAGGGCAAGGAGAAATGCATCCTGTTTAATTTGAGCGGTCATGGGTATCTCGATCTTGCGGCATACAGCGATTATCTGGGTGGAAAGCTTTCAGACTACGAGTATCCGGAAGAAATGATAAGAAAATCCTTATCGCGGCTCCCTGTGATATAATGGCAAATATGCTCAACTTGGGAATCCTTGCATCCGGAAGGGGCTCAAATTTTCAGGCCATTATCGATGAGATAGAAGCAGGCAGCCTGCCTGCCGCTATTAAACTGCTTATAGTGGACAATGCCGGGGCATACGCTGTTGAGCGGGCCAAAAAGCACGCCATAGATTATCTCTATCTGGACCCTAAAGCATCACCCACAAAGGATGCTTATTTCTCTGCGATGGCCCTGGAACTTAAAAAGCGCGGCGTGGAGTTGGTGGTCCTCGCAGGGTTTATGCGTATTGTCAGGAAACCATTGCTCGATGCCTTTCCAAACAGTATATTGAATATTCATCCGGCCCTTCTGCCTTCATTTCCTGGTCTCCACGGGCAGGAGCAGGCAGTCAGACACGGGGTGCGGATAAGCGGCTGCACTGTTCATTTTGTCGATGGAGGAATGGACACGGGGCCCATAATAATTCAGGCTGCCGTCCCTGTATCTCCTGCTGATACGGAGGATGAACTTTCAGAGAGAATACTAAAGATGGAGCACAGGATTTACCCCGAAGCCATACGGCTATATGCCGAAGGAAGGCTTCACGTTGCGGATGGCGCAGTTGAAATCTCGGGATATGAAATGCATGACTCGTATATTGTGAATCCGCCACTAGGTAATCGAAAGTGAGAATATCAGGCGGCACGTTAAAGGGCCGAAATATTGGGACCAGAAAGGCTTTTTTAAATAAGCCCGACGGCAGCGAACTGCGTCCGACACCGGCAAAAGTCAGAGAGGCGATCTTTGATATACTTAGAGGCGTAATAGAAGGCTCTTCGCTTCTTGATCTTTATGCCGGCACCGGTGCCGTAGGCATCGAGGCCCTGAGCATGGGGGCCGGAAGGGTGGTCTTTGTTGAGGAAAGCGCTGCCAGGTCGGGAATTATTAAAGAGTCTGTTTCGAGATTTGGTTTTAGTGAAAAAGCCCTCGTCGTTCGGGACCGGGTCCAGGATTTTTTGAAGAAAAATGAGGAGCGGTTTGACATCGTCTTCATGGACCCTCCGTATGCATCTGAAGAAACAATTTATGTGGCGACCATGATAGACAGGCTTGAGACCGTAGGGGATGACGGTATCGTTATCGCTGAACATTCTTCCAAAAGAGCTTTGCCGGACCATGCCGGGGCTTTGACTCTGAAGAAGAGATATAAATACGGAGACACATCACTGAGTCTGTACGTAAAAGGCGGACAATAGGTTATGTGCAATAGTAATAATCCTTTGAAACATATTTCAGGGGGCCTTTAATGGACAAGCGACTGGCAGTTTATCCCGGCACATTTGATCCTGTCACTAACGGACATCTCGACCTTGTCAGGCGCGGGTTGATGATATTCGATGAGTTGATCATTGCTGTTGCATTGAATCCCAAGAAGAGTCCTCTGTTCACGCTGGAGGAGCGCTTTTCGATGATTGAGGCGGCGATCCGGGGATATCGCGGAGTCAGAGTGGAATCATTCAGCGGGCTGCTTGTAGATTATGTTAAAGAAAAGGGCGGCGTGGCCATCATCAGGGGACTGAGGGCCATATCGGATTTCGAATATGAGATGCAAATGGCATTGATGAACAGGCGGCTTGCAGGCGATCTGGAAACGGTTTTCATGATGCCGTCGGAAGAGTTCTCCTATCTCACTTCGACTATCGTAAAGGAAGCGGCGTCGCTGGGCGGCTCTGTTGCCGGTTTAGTGCCTCCAGGCGTTGAAGATGTTTTGAAGGCTAAGTTCCGGCCAAAGGGGATTTGAACCGCTAGACTTTCGGTTTCTGTTTCTTCTTTTTTTGACCATACATGGATTTTTCGGCATCTTCCAGAAGCTCGTCTATGGAACTTAGTGATTCAGGGTCGTAGTGCGAAATGCCGAAACTTATCGAGAGGGCGTAACTGCGTTTTTCCCTGGTGTTATGGTCCCTGATATTCTCCTGCAGCCTGCCGACAATCATTTCCATGTTGTCCCCTGCCCGTCCTGCCGTCATCATTACAAACTCATCACCGCCGATCCGCGCAATAATGTCCGACTCCCTGCAGGTTGCTTTAAGGACATTCGCGGCATCAATTAAGGCGAGGTCTCCTTCCTGATGGCCAAAGGTATCATTAATAGCCTTCAAATCATCCAGGTCCGAATAGAGCATAAACAGCCCCTTGTTCTGGCGTTTTGACAATTTCAGCAGCTGTTCGGCAAAAGTCATGAATCCGCGCCGGTTATAGAGACCTGTCAGCTCGTCGGTCAGCGATAACGTCCGCAGTTTATCTTCCATGTCTTTCAGGGCGGTGATGTCCTTTGAAATAACAGTTACAAGCACCGTTTCATCGCGGTGGCCCTTTACAGGACTCAATGTTCTGAGAAAGTATCTGTTGTCTCTCCTGCTTCTATGTTCATGCTGTGCAGATTCTCCGGTGTCGAATACTTTGTTTACCTCTTCCAGAAAATCATAAGCTTCGTCCGTATTATGAAATTCCTTGTAGGACCGGCCCATGTACTCGTCTGCCGATAATCCCATCCTCGACAGGTGTCTATGGTTCATATAAACATAACGGTAGTTTCTGTCTACGACATATATGGAATCACCTGTGGACTCGACCAGGGAGCGATATTTTTCTTCAGACTCTCGAAGCGCATCTTCCGTCTTCCTGCGTTCTGACAAAAAATAAATGATGACCGGTGCAATGATCAAGGGAACAAATAACGCGTCAAAAACTCCGAATAACAACAAGTCGCGCGATATAAAGCCCCATTTCAAATAACTCTGCAGCAGGGTGGCGGTGATGGTAAATATTTCTGAGAGGAGCACGGCTATCCAGAGAAAGTGCCAGGGATGCATTGATTTCATTTTAGCGATCATCCTATACACAATACCCTCATGTCGACAGCCATTTGCAGCAACAATATTATAGCAGATTTAATTGCAATCCACCCGGCGCTTCCGGGGACAAGGAAAGTTTAACATTAAGCGCATGAAGATTATCTGCTACAAGGCCTGCGTGCCTGACCGGACCTCTTCAAATACTATTCTCGCTTCCGTGCCGCGGCCGGAAAGTATCTCTACGGTACCGCCGATCTGGGCTGCCAATGTATGGACGAGTTGCAGCCCCAGCGATGCGGTATTTTCGACATCGAAGCCGTCCGGCAGTCCGACCCCGTCGTCTTTTACCATGAGATTGAAGACCCCGCCGTCCTGTCGAAGCTCCACGGATATTTCCCCTCTCTCGCGTTTTCTGAATGCGTGTTTGAAGGAATTGGTCACGAGTTCAGTAATTATCAGTCCGCAGGGGATTGCCGTATCGATATTGAAAAAGATCTTATCAACCGTTACTGTTAACGCGACATCCGGTTTTCTGGACAGGGAAGATGCAAGTCCGTCAAGAAGTGCTCCGATGTAATGCTTAACATCGATTCTGGATAAATTGTTTGACTGGTACAGTTCCTCATGGACCAGGGCCATGGCCTTTATGCGGTTCTGGCAGTCCTGGAATATGGCAAGGAGCTGTTTGTCTTCGATATGTCGCGCCTGGATATTCAAAAGGCTCGAAATGACCTGCATATTATTTTTTACCCTGTGGTGGATTTCCCGGAGCAACGTGTCTTTATCTTTTTCCGCTCGTTTGCGCTCAGAAATGTCGCGCGCGACGCCGAAGATGACCTTCTGTCCGCCATATTCCATCACACGGGCGTTTATCTCGACCGGCATAATGCCGCCATTCTTGCTAATATGCGCCGACTCAAAAACACTGTGGCCGTACCGTTGGAGTTTTTCTATACGCCTGGACACTTTTTTTGCAGCCTCGGGGGCATCCAGTTCTTTTAAACTCATTGACAACATTTCCTCCCGCGTGTAGCCCAGTCGCTCATAGGCGGTCCTGTTGATGTCAATAAGCTTGCCTGTAAAATCAGTAATGAATAGAGCATCGGTGGCGGACTCAAAAAGTGTTTTAAACTTGGCCTGGGCCGCCAGTACGCGGCCGCTTAAATTTATAAGGAAATAGCAGACTATAAGAGAAACCACTGACGCGCATACGATCCCGGTAATAAAGAAGTCACTCGTGACCCTGCCGTGAAAGTATATACTCATAGGCATAACAATGAGTTCAGTACTGATCATAGAAAAAACCACGGATATCAAGAGTAAGCTCGATGGCCTAATCTTCAACAGGGCACTGAAGAGTTCTTTTTTGCCTGGCGGATACAGTTGCATGCTTTATATACCGGGTGTATGTTACAACAACATGGTCAATTCATGCTCTTTGCGTCCGGAAACTTGCGGACCACATCTTTTTCAAAATCCAGCGTCAAAGTGTGAAGGACCTTCAGGGCGGAGGCGAACTCCGAGACAGAAGTGCATAACTCGGACACGCTGCCGAACAATGATGGGATCCCGTTCAGGGGGGCGAGCAGTTCGAGAGAGCTGTATTCCGTAGCGCATTTTTTACATCTGTATGTCCTGTGTATCTCAAGATAATTGTCCGTCCCGTCTTTTTTTAAAATAGAAACCGACATTTCCCTGCAGCACCTCGGACATGCCAATTCAAAATTATTTTCTCGCTTTTTTCTCAATAAATCAAATAATCTTACCATGATGGCCCCTTTTTACGTCATTAAGATGCTCTTGCAATATAATTTTCTATAATGTCCCTATGCCCGTTGCGAAGCAGATCGATTATGAACATTTTGTCCGCCGGGTCCGCAACCGTAAAAATCGGTATGGATATTTTTTTTTGCCTGAGCTGTTTTACAAGATCTCTCGCCGATATTGAGAACATTCCCATATCAATTAACACCAAATCGAAACCTGTTTTTTTTATTGTTGCCAAGGCTTCATTCTCCTGGCAGGCAGAAGAAAGATATCCGGCCTGACGGAGTGCGGATACCATCATAGTGCAATAAAACGGATCGCCATCCACGACCAGGACCCTCTTTTTTATTGTACGCAACATCATAAAAAAGACTGTATGCAATATCTGTGCTTGATAAATTGCATTGATATTTAAAGTTAATTTGTGTGTATTCGGAATGTTTATTGGAATAATTACCATGGCAGATTGGAGAATATGCCATGCGCACAGAAATCCGGCAGTGGGTAAGTTATGAGATGTCGTATTCCTGCATTTTTCTTACGAGGGTCTTATAGGTTATTTTTAAAATGGCTGCCGCTTTGAGTTTCTGCCCGTCCGCATAATCAAGGGCCCTTTTTATAGCAATTCTCTCGGCATCCTTGATGCTCAAAACAGACGTTTCCTCGCTGTCGCCGGACCCCATTTCTCTTGCCTGCTCAGTTTTATGGCCCATTAAGAAACTGATGTCTTCGGGCTTTATAACACCGTCCGCATTCAATAACACAGATCTTCTTATCACATTTTTCAGCTGCCTCAGGTTGCCGGGCCATGGATAGTCCAGCAAGGTATTCAAGGCGCTTTCATTGATTGCATATTCAGGTCTGTTAAGTTCCAGGCAGGCATCTGCAATGAATTTCTTTGCAAAAAAGGCGATGTCCGCTTTTCTTTCCCTTAGAGGAGGCAGGTGTATCACGAATTCGCTGAGCCGATAGTATAGGTCCTGCCTGAATTTTCCTTCTTTTACAGCGTGCAATAAATCCACATTGGTCGCGCACATGAACCTGATATCAAGATCGACGGCAGTGGTGACTCCGAGGCGGAAGATCTTCCTGTCCTCAAGGGCGCTGAGAAGCTTGCCCTGAATATGGGGCGGGATATTATCTATGTCGTCGATAAAAAGCGTCCCCTTATCGGCAGCCTCGAAATAACCGCTCTTGCTCTTGTCCGCTCCTGTGAAGGCCCCTTTTTCAAAGCCGAAAAGCTCGCTTTCAACAAGGGTCTCAGGAATGCTTCCGATGGAAACTTTCACATACGGACTCTCAGCTCTCTTGCTTAAACTGTGTATTGAATTGGCCAGATAGGTCTTTCCGGTGCCGGTCTCTCCAAGAATGACCACAGAGAAGTCTGTCGAAGCAATACGGCACAAACTGTCGATGATGTCTTTTATCAGCACGCTTCTGCCGAAAATTGACTCCAGTGATAAGTGCAAGGCGCTATTCAGTTCATCAACTCTTTTTGAGAGGTTGGCTTTCTCAATGGCCCTGTTTAGTATGAGCAACAGCTTGTCAAAGTTGACCGGCTTCGTGAGGAAATCATAGGCCCCCTCCTTTATTGCATTGACTGCTGAAGGAATGTCGCCGTAAGCGGTCACTATTATTATGGGGACATCCGGATCTATTTTTTTCAGCTGCGTCAGCACTTTCATCCCGCTTAAATCAGGCATATTCAGATCAAGCAGCACGAGCATGGGACGCACTCTACTGAATTCCGCGATGGCCGATCTTCCACCGGATGCTTCATGTGCCTCAAACCCGTTCATTGCAAGGAAGCTGCAAAAGTCTTTTCTGATGATGGCCTCATCGTCTGCAACAAGCACCTTTACCATGTAGCGTCCCGTCCTTTTTGCGAAAATATATGGGAAACTTCTGTTGTCGAATCCGTTTTCATGTATTGACTTCCTCAAATACAAGCCTTGCTTCGGTGCCGCTATCGGACGTGATACTGATGCGTCCGCCGATCTGCTCAGTTAACGTATGGACGAGCTGAAGCCCCAGTGACGCGGTATTTTCCGGAACAAAACCTTCAGGCAGTCCGACTCCGTCGTCTCTTACCAGGAGGTTGAAAATGCCTCCGTTCTGCCGCAGTTCCACGGATATTTCCCCTTTTTCTCGTTTTCCGAACGCATGCTTAAAGGAATTCGTCACCAGTTCTGTAATTATCAGGCCGCAGGGGATTGCAGTGTCAATATTAAAGAAGATGTCATCAACGGTAACTTTTAACCTGATGTCCGTTTTTCTGCAAAGCGAAGATGCAAGGCCGTCGAGCAAGGCATTAATGTACCGCTTAATGTCTATTTTGGAGAGGTTGTTTGACTGATACAGTTCCTCGTGGACAAGGGCCATGGCCTTTATGCGGCTCTGGCAGTCCTGGAATATGGCAAGCAAACGTTTGTCTTCTATGCTACGCGCCTGGATATTCAGCAGGCTCGATATCACCTGCATATTGTTCTTTACCCTGTGATGGATTTCCTGCAATAGAGTGTCTTTGTCTTTCTCAGCTTTTTTTCGTTCAGAAATGTCGCGCGCAACATGGACTGACCCCTTAAGTTCTCCCGACGGCCAATACAAAGGTGACACGGCTACCGTAAAATAGCCGCCGAGCCGTTCCTCATAAACTTCTGCCGAATGTTCTTTTCCATCATTCATCAGCATTGTGTGCGGGCAGGAAGGCAGTGGTTCGGTTTTTCCATGCACATGCTCGTAGCAGTTAAGTCCGACCGTTTCCTGAGGGGTGAGTCCCAGCTTTGCGGCCATTGCACGGTTTGTCTTTACTATCCGGTGATCTTTATCCAGTATCATTATTAAATCCGCCATGCTGTCAAAGGTCTGCTCCCACTCCTCTTTTGCCCTGAGCACAGATTCCTCTGAACGTTTATCGTATCTCCTGATCTCGATGATCACGACAACAACAATGAAACTGACAAGCAATCCTACGACGAAGGCGTCCACACTGCCGATAAGCAATAAATCAATGTCTATTCTCCGCCACCAAATTAATCCCATGACGGTGTTCATCAGGGCCGTGAAAATTTCTGATAAGACCACGGAAATCCATACAAAATGCAAAAGTCTGAGATTTCTGACCCTATAGAATATATTTTCGAGCATGGGCACTATGATATTTTGCCCAGTTTCCGGGCCAGGGCAATTGTCTCATTCAATAAATTCTCGACCTCATCGAGCCCTCTGTGCCAAAAAGCGGGGTCGGTGATGTCGATGCCCAGTCTGAGAAATATATTACGCGGCGAATCAGAGAGGCCTGCAGACAGGAACTCCTTGACCTTGACTATGAACAAAGGATTCTCCTTGACAGAGTGCTGCAGTGCCTTGGAAATGAGCAGGCCGCTTGCATACGAGTAAACGTAAAAGAAGTAGCGGATATGGCTCCAGTACACCCACCAGTTCCCCGAGCCGGCAGACTGCTCAACGAAAGGTCCCATATAAGCAGCCATATGTTTCAGAAAGAGGGCCCCGATTTCTTCTTTTGAGAGATAGCCTTTTTCTCTGAAGTCGTGATGCAGTTCCTGTTCAAAACGGTAGCACGCGGCCTGCCGGACTATGGTCGAGACATCATCATTGATTTTTTTCACCATTATGGCAAGCTTTAGCTCGTCATCGGCATTGAGCAGAATTTCCTGAAGAACGAAATCCTCCATGAATGTGCTGGCGACCTCGGCGGTTGCAGTGGATGTGCCGAAATACAGCGCATTTTGTTTTTTTCTCACCAGCTCGTTATTGATTCCATGTCCAAGTTCATGGGCGAGAGTGAGGACGTCATTCAGCTTGTCGGTGTGATTAAGCAATATATATGTTGGTTGTGAAATCAGGTGATGGGTGCAAAACGCACCGTTCCCCTTGCCCTTGCCCGGATAAACGTCGAAATGCCCGTTCCTTATGAACGTTGAAAGTATATCGGAAAACTCCGGGTCCAGACGCTTAAAAACCTTGTCGACGAGCATAAGTGACTCATCATAAGGATACTTCTGTTCTATATCACCGTATTCTGTGTTCCTCTCATGGTATTTCAGTTTTCTGAGCCCCATCAGGCCGGCTTTTAGTTCGTAAAAACGGTGGGCAATGGAGGACCTGGATGAGACCGTATCGATGAGTGAATCGACAACGTCGCTTTCGATATCGTCTCCGATATGCCTGGATATGTCAGGACGGGTGATTCCGCGCAATTCGTCGTCCGTCTGCTTGTTTTCGAGTATGGAGTTAAGCTCGGCCTCTGCAACCTCGGCATATTTGTCGAAAATGGCGTTAAGGGCCTTTGCCGACGAGTCCCTCACCTTTCTGTTTTTGTTGTCCAGAAGGCTTAACATCTCAGAAACGTTCTTAAGCCCCTTTGTTCCGTCTTCCAGGAGTACGGAACGCTCTTCTTTTGCAAGAAAACCGGAGGTCAGCTTGACCCAGTTTGAATATGAGGTCGAGGACTTCATGTTAAGTACCTTTTCCTCGGCTTCGCTCAACATATACTTTGCTTCTGCGAATATGCGGCTGAGAAAATGCCTGTACTCCCGCAAAGCGGAATGGCTGGAAAAGGTTTCCTGCCTTTCGACAGGTATTTTGGCTATGCGCAAAGTGAAGAATTGTATATTGTTCCGGATTTTCCTGCTGAAGTTATCAACCTGGCCGGAGGCTGCCTTCAGGGCCGGGTCGTTTTGGTCCTGTTGGGTCCTTAACCAAACATAGTATCCCCAGTCCCCATCGGTTCCGCACTCCCTCTCCCATGATTCATACTCATCGAGGGCCTGTTTGAGAATGACGGGGTCTTCAAGATAATCTGTGCGGTCTTTCCATCTGTTGATGAAACGGTAACTCTTCTCTTCGACCCGCTGCTTTTCAAGCTCCATGCGTGGGTCATTGTCGCTTTCGAATAGTTGTTTAAGGTTCCACTTTATCTGTTCCATGCTGGGGCGAGTCCTCTCCGGTGCCGTTCAAGCTATAGTATGGGCCGGTTATAAGCTGCTTAATTGTAACACAAACGGACACTGGGGCTATTGCAAGTTTAAAGATGGGATCAGCGTGTCCGGTTGATCCGGGAGACTGCCTTGAACACGTTGCCGAAACTCTGATAAAGTGTAAAGAACATATCCAGTTCGAATAAGGAGAAGTTTATGTCTGAATTCAAAAATGTGACTGTCGTGAAAAAGGCGAATATCTACTTTGATGGGAAGGTGACGAGCAGAACGGTGCTGTTCGGTGACGGTTCAAAGAAAACGCTCGGGGTAATGCTTCCGGGGGATTATGAATTCGGCACTGCTGAAAAAGAGCTGATGGAAATCCTTTCGGGCGAGTTTGAGGTATTGCTCCCTGGTGAAGAAGCATGGAGGCCTGTCAAAGGCGGAGAATCGTTTGAAGTTGCACCCAATTCAAAATTTAAACTCAAGGTAAAAGTGCTGACTGACTATTGCTGCTCATTTATAAAGTAAATAGATGGCTATAGCCTGTCTTCTCTGTTATCTGATATGATACAGACATGGGTGACGAGCAATATTTTCAGCCGCTGACTCAGTGGGACAGAATTTCTGTAATGCTGTACCGCACCGGTATAGTGCTATCAGCGATTTTTATTCTTGCCGCGGCCTGGTTTTTATCCAATGCCCCCATTTATGAGGGTCGCATATCATTAGCTTTATTAACAAATGTGCTCCTTCTGCTGCTGTATGCTTCGGTCGGCCTGAGCGTCTTTTTTATACATCTGTATATAGGCAAGTTTCACCGGGGGCTTAAAATCCTTTTTTATATTGCGGTTATTTCTCTCGTAATATTGTTTATCAGCGGCAGGGGAGATGTATTGGCTGTTCTTGTGTCCAGGTCGTACGGGCCCCTCTTGCTTCTTCCATTGGCGGGCTGTCTCGGGTTCATTACCGCAAAAGAGGCCTTCTGTTTCAGGCTTGTCGAAGGTTATATGCTTGCTTTGATTATGCCGATATACCTTGTCGTGCTTGCGGGACATGGCTTGTCGGCGAAAGGGTCTTCTTATGGCCTTATTCTTATAGCAGCGCTGCTTGTTGTTTTTACTTTTAGAAAGGTCTTCATGCCCCTGCATTTTGATATAGGGGACAAATCGGCCTACACACCGTAACCGCTAAGTGAGATTTATTCTCTTCTTCTTTCTCTCCTGGCTGACAGGAAATCCGATAATAGCACTGATAAGCGGATAATCTTTAATATGGTCTGAACAGAGGTTTGTGCACCTTTAACTTGTTATCTTTTTTGAGTTTTTTGTTTGGGGACGGGCGGCACATGTTGCAGCGCGTTTCGCTGCAGCACTGGCAGAATGTACAGTCAGGACAAGGATTTTTTTTTGACAGATCCGGTTTTTCAGCCATGCTTTATTATATAACATGTCGAGCTGCAAGGTAAGAGGCATTTGACGTAAGTTGGCGAAATACTTTAGACTAAACGTCTATTATACTAATATGAGGGGTACAATGTATGTATGAAGATTGCGTAGGAGACGCTGCTCTTGGTTCCAGGGGGCAGGAAACGATTCAGCTTGAGGAAGAGAGCTTTGCCGCTCTGCTGGAGAAAAACGACGTTGCCGGTGAAAGACTCAGACCCGGTCAGAAGGTCAAGGCCAGGGTAATCAGTATTTCCGGTGATTCGGTGTATATAGACCTCGGTGGCAAGAGCGAGGGGATGATTGCGTTGAGCGAATTTGTTGATGAAAGCGGCGCTGTCGGAGTCCGCGAAGGAGAAATGATAGAGGCTTTTTTCCTGTCCGTGCAGGATGGGATAAGGCAGCTCACCACTCGCGTCAGGGGCTATTCTTCAGTGCGTCTTAATGCCGTGCGCGACGCTTTTGAAGCCGGCATCGCCATAAATGGAGAAGTAAAGCGTGATATCAAAGGTGGGTTCGAGGTTTCCATAGGGGGTGTTCCCTGTTTTTGCCCCGGTTCTCAGATCAGTTTGCGCGGCAGCAGGGAAGAAGGCCAGTATGTCGGCAAGACTTTTCCCTTTAAGGTACTCGATTACAAAGAAGAGGGACGTAATATTGTGGTTTCCCGCAGGGCCTTGCTCGAACAGGAACGCCGCAGCCGTATAGAACAGCTTAAGGAAACAATAGCTGTCGGCATGGACATAAAGGCGAAAGTGCGCTCTTTTCAGAGTTTCGGGGCCTTTGTGGACTTGGGCGGTGTTGACGGACTTGTTCCTATCAGCGAAATATCATGGAGCAGAATAGACAAACCGGAAGACGTGCTTTCCATCGGACAGGAGATCGGGGTGAAGGTCTTATCGCTCGACTGGGAAAAAGAACGGGTTACTGTCAGTATAAAAGCGACGCAGCCTGATCCATGGAACAACGTGGCTGAGAAATATGCTGTGGGAGAAAAAGTCAGCGGGACTATTGTCAGACTCGTGCCGTTTGGAGCCTTTGTTTCAGTTGAACCGGCTGTAGACGGATTAATCCATATTTCTAACCTGGGGGCGGGCCGCCGCATAAATCACCCTAAAGAAGTTGTCGAGGTAGGGCGTCAGGTCGAAGCCTATGTTCTTGCTGTCGATCCTGAGAACAGGAAGCTTTCTCTTTCGATTCAGCCCAAGCGCGAAGTCAAAAAAGTAGTCCTGCCGTCCCAGGGAGAAGTTATCGATGGGACTGTTGATAAAGTAATGCCTTTCGGAGTTTTCGTGAAGATAGGTGATGAAGTTACAGGGCTGGTCCCGAATTCCGAGATGGATACTCCGGGCGGTTCGGACCACAGCCGCATGTTTCCTGCAGGTACAACTATGAAGGTCGCCGTGCTTGAAGTGGATAACGGCCGCGGCAAAGTGCTTCTGAGTCGAAAGGCGCTCAAGGTAATGGAAGAAAAGGAAGAATTCAAGCGTTATCAGGACTCTCTGAAAAGCGAGGGTAATACATCCAGTGCGCTCGGCAGCCTCGGTGAAACTTGCCTATATACAGATGTATAAAAAAGACGCTCAGGCCGACCGAAGCATACA
>JADFXI010000051.1 GCA_015233655.1 Nitrospirota bacterium
TGCAAATGCAAAACACAACCACTCTGATGCCATTTCCTCCGGTTTTGTTGCAGGCGCCGTACTCCTGACCTCGCTCGGCTGGTCTATTGTTGATCCGCTCGCTGCTGTTATCGAGACAGTGGATCTCATTTACCTCTGCATTTCCATGATGAAGGATGCCATAAGGAGCCTGTTGGACTCCTCTTTGGACGGCGACTTGATGAGGCAGATTGAGTCCACTGCGCAGCTTGTACCGGGGGTCAGGCGGGTCGCTTCTCTGAATGCTCGGAAAGTAGGGCAGAACATCTGGGTGGACATGGTCATAAAGATCGATCACCGTCAGACACTTGATACCGGGTACAAGATAAGCCGTCAGGTGGAGGAGACACTTACGAAAAGGATGCGCAATATTGGCGGCGTTAATATAGCTGTTGAACCTTATTTGCCATAGGTGAGGATTAAGCGATGAGCGACTTTGGCTGGTTTGAAAAACTCTTGACTGTGTCGGGTACGTACCTTCCCAACATAAAGAAGGATGTGCAGACATTGCTGGCTGAGTACGATTTGAAGTCTGGCGGCGGGCAGCCGAAAAAATACATGGCGTACAAACTCAGCAGCAAGCTCATCAAGCGGGCGGCGTTTAAAACTGCTGGCATAGGCGGGCTTACCAGTGTTCCGGCAGTCTTGCCTTTGGTAGGCACGGCAGGGACTGTGCTGGTGGGTAGTGCTGTAGATCTATATTATTTATTGAGTATACAGATAGAGCTATGCTACGCCGTTTCCGCAGCTTATGAAGTCGCTATGGATGAGGAAGAACTGAAGGCCGTAACTTTGGCGATCCTCGGCTTTTCGGGTTCAGCGGAGGCGCTGAAAGTGATGGCGGCAGGGGCGATGCGGCGTGCCATCAACGAAATGGCCCAAGGGTACTTGAGGACCGGCTTAACCAAGGCCACCTCCGAGGTGGCTGAGAGGCTGATCCCCCGGCTTTTAAGGGGGACGTTCAAGTTTCTCCCTTTCCTCGGAATTCCTCTGAGCGCCTCTATCAACATAGCGTCCACTCTGATGGTGGGTAACCAAGCAAGGAGATATTTCGCTGTATGGTCTGACAGAGAACTGTGTCTTGACGATGTTAAGGGGCTTATGATGGGGAATAATGATGCGCTATGAGAAGGAAAATCACCCGCTATATGCTTTATTCTGCGGCGCTGATAATCGCCCTGATGTTTGTGATGTCGAAAGTTGTTTACAACAAAATGATAGACGAGGAGCATTTTATGCTTATATCGCGCGGCAGGCTCGAAGCAGAGCTTCAGAAAAGAGAGGACCTCAACAGGAATGCCATAGAAGCGGTCAATGTCTATGTGGAGACGGAAGAGGAACTGCTGCATCGGCTTATTACTCTTGCCGGGGAGGTCAAAACAGGGGCGAATGCCGCGAGGATAATGGCGAACAGGGGAGAAATCGAACGGTTGGTGAGTACGATGGACATCCTGGTGATGATGTCGCCACGTCTGAAATCAAGGGGTCCGTATCTGTTTCTCATGGAGACTTTCAGCTCGACGGAAAATGGTGTGCTGGCAGCGCGGCTGAATTACAACACTGCTGCGTGCGAGTATGATATGTTCTTGGACAAATTCCCCTATAGTGTGGTTGCATGGGTTTACGGTTTTAAAAGGGCACGGATTTTTACCGCTTCCGAAAGGGCGGGGAAGGCACCGGAAGTCGACCGGCAAGGGATGTAGATGATAAGGAGAGTTCCACGATGAAATATGCTCAATGTGTGACTTGCGGCAAACTGTCTCCGCGATGGAGCGTTGTCGGCAATCTCTCCATGTGCGTTTTTAAATTCATTGTGGGAGTGCTGGCAGGCAGCAAGGGGCTGATTGCGGATTCCCTGCATTCCATCGCAGACGCCGTCTCCTCGCTTTTCGTGCTTGTCGCCCTGAAGTATGCGGACAAACCCAAGGACAAAAGACGGCCCTTTGGATACGGTAAAGTGGAATATGTAAGCACTATATTTGCGAGTATTTTTATTTTCATCTGCGCTGTTACTGTTCTCATCAACGCACTTGAGAGTATCAAGAGCGGAGTGAGCAGGGTTCCAGGTAACGCAGCTATTGTTGCTACGTTGTTGTCACTGTTATTCAGTTGGATTATGTATTCCTCGAATACGTGCGCTGGCACACAGTTAAACAGTCCGGCTATGCTTGCGGACGCGGCCGAGAGCAAGGCCGACAGCCTAACTTCTGTGGCGGTGCTCCTCGGGCTTATAGGCACGAAATTGGGCTTCAGGAGCGCTGATAATTTGGCCGCCATTATTGTAGCGATCTTCATCTTCCACATTGGCGCTGAGATGTTCCTGGGTGGTGTGCACGGTCTGATTGACGTGTCAATGGATCAGGAATCTCTTGATAGGATCAGAAAGATATGTATGAATGTAAGCGGTGTTGAGGGGGTGAAGAGTATAAAGAGTCGGCGGATGGGACAGAAGAGCCAGGTTGATATCGATATAGAAGTCCTACAGTCGAAAACCGTGCTTCAAGCTAACGAGATCGCCATGCGGCTGAAAACAGCGGTTAAGAATAGCGTTGATGGTATTGACGACATTATAGTACGTACGATACCGATTCAGAAGATGACTTTATTCAGAAGGACTTAAATACAAAGGAGGAAGAAACATGCCGTTTAATCTTGATTTGACTGACGTAAAGGTGCTTTTGAGGACTGTCGCTGTGAATAGCCGGAAAGCGCTTGATAAATTGACTGATGGTTACAACAATTTTCTCCAGCTCAACCCCGACGATGCAAAGAAGGTGTATCTGGAATCGGGGAACAATCTCAGGGACAGAGGGGATTACGAAGGAGCTGTAAAGGCGTATAAAAAGCTTCTGGACGTTGATCCCGTCGATTTGGAGGCCCTTTCTGAACTGGGCAAGGTATATATGAAGGTTGGCCTTCTCAATGAGGCGATTGCACTGCTGGAGAAGGCAAGGAATATTGACCGGACATCGGCACAAATCTGCTTTTATTTGGGTTCGGCCTACTTCATGGAAGACAAGAACAACGAGGCGCTAAAGGCTCTCAAAGAGGCGATAAAGCTGAACCCGGTATATGCAGAGGCGTATTACAAGTTGGGATTATTATATGACAACATGTCGGATCACGATAAGGCTATAGAAGCCTACAAGAAGGTGGTTGCTCTTAATCCTGACTTTATCAAGGCTTACCAGAGCCTGGGTCTCGCCTATGAAAGCAAAGGGCAGAGGGATGAGGCTGTAAAATACTTCAAGAAGGCGCTGGAGAAGGAAGAAAAACGGTTTTAATGAAACAGGGGTTACGAATAATACTTAATATAGGAGGGAATCTGACATGTCAAGTATCGTATTTGGATTGATAGCAATGTGCATAGGGTTGTGGGGTATGGTTTCATACTGGTGGTATGTGGTGGATGTATTTCTGGCAATTTTGCCCGTTATACTGTTATTCGGCGGCTTTATAGCCTTAATGGCTGGAATCAAGAAGACCGGTCTAAGTGCAAAACTGACGGTCAAAAACAGTAAGACAGTCGAAGAAGACACGATGAATGAAAAGCACTAATTCGACTAATTAGGGAGCTCGATATGAATGAAATAAATAATTCCAGTAAGCAAACAGGAACACCGGCCAGTCAGCAGACTCAGATGACGTGTCCAAAGAGCTTCAAGCCATGGATATTGACACTGTTAATGCTGGCGCTGCTAACCCTCGGCTGGGTGGTGTTCGAAAGTTACAGGGGAGGCGGCATCGTAGCACACATGTTCGGACATGACGGCAAGGTGCCGATGGAATATGGCAAAGCGGGCGACGGGGTCTATAGTGCAGTGAATTTGCCTGTGGTGAACACGATGCAGGATAGTTACCATACTATTATTGATGTTGTGAGGCCTGCCCTTGTAAGCATTGATGTCGCAGTTACCGTGCCCGCTGCCGGGGAGGATGCACCGATCGGAGGTCTTAACCCGATTGCAGGAGCGCCGGTGACCAATTATACCAGGGTCGGATCCGGCGTGATTATTGCCGACAAGGGGTATGTTCTGACCAGTTATCATGTCGTAGAAGGGGCCACTGCCATGAAGGGGACTGTGTACGGCCCTGGAGGCGCCATTGATTACCCTCTGAAGTTGGTCAATGTCGACAAAACAACGGACCTTGCGCTTTTGCGTATTCTCGGTGACGGGCCTTTCCCACATGCTATTTTAGGAGATTCTGATGCTGTTCGGACCGGGGATGTGGTTTTGGCAATGGGGAGTCCTTTCGGTTTCGACCAGACTATAACCACGGGGATCATCAGCAGCAAGAACAGGACTGTGACTATAGGCGGCAAGGTGTTCGAAGGAATGTTCCAGACGGAAGCTCCTATCAACAAGGGCAACAGTGGCGGGCCGCTGGTGAATGCCCGAGGTGAAGTGATCGCCATCAACACCGCCATTTATTCCCCCACCGGGGCTTTCAGCGGTATCGGATTTGCAATTCCAGTCAATCAGGCCGCCTCTCTGGTTGGCGGCGTTGTTGACTTCGAGGGGGTTCCCCCGCAAGCCGCTGGCGGACAACTGGCGGCTTGGACGAGAATGGGAAGGCAGACAGGAAATTCATATAAACTCCCTAACGGGCAGATATTAACTCCGCCTCATCCGTATCGCGGCAAATGTGTTGAATGCCATCCGCAGCTATGCCCTACTCCGGGTCAGGGTGGTGGCAGAGGTCTTGTGATGGGGCCGGGCAGCCCCCGCAACGGGTTTGCTGTGGCCGCACAAGGGGTTGTGAAGTCGGATCCGTACCTAGGCGCAGCTCTTCTGGATGTGGATGAATTAATTGCCAAACAGTTTAACCTGGCTCATGCAGGCGGTGTGCTAGTGGACAGGGTAATGCCCGGATCTCCTGCTGAAGCTGCCGGGATCCAGAGAGGGGATGTTATCCTCAGACTTGATGGCAGGAGGATACAGGACATTAATGAATTACAGAAAGTCCTTACCGCAAAAAAGCCTGGTGCGGCTGCAGAACTGGCCATGATGAGCAACGGTGCGAGGAAAACAGTAAAGGTGCGTTTTGTGCAGGAGCCTGTGGCGGTTCCGCCATCCTTTGCCCCTGTGCAGGGGCCCCAGGCCAGACAGCCTGCTGAGTTTGAGTGGTTCGGCGCCGAGATAACGCCGCTGATCCCGGCAATCCAGGCGTATGTCAACTCGGGTGTCTATGTGGCTGAAACCGGAGGCGTGTTGGGAGCTGCGGGCGTACTGAAAGGCGATGTTATTAAATCGGTGAACAATCATGCGGTCGGGGATATGATCTCCTTTATCAGAATCGCCAAGAAGGTGAATGTGAAGGACGGCATTCTACTGGATGTCATCCGTGGGGGCCGTCCTATGTACATAACAGTGAAGGGATAGCGGGAAAAGGCGAGGATATGGCGGAAGGAAACGGATTAAATAAGATTTTAAAGAAGGTCTATGCCACAGAACTTGAACTGATCGAGGACGTCCATGACTTGAGCATACGGAGACAAAGATTTATTGCGACCCTGCGGGATAAGCTCTGGACCAGGCATTCCTCTGCAATCAAAGTGGCGATAGTCTCTCTTGCCCTTGCACTTGTCTCCGCGTCTGTCTACTATTACAATTTTTTTACGATCAATTCATACCAGGCCTTGCAGGAAAAGGCTAACGTGGAGGCCCAACTGCAGAGACGCAGCGACCTTATCCCCAACCTGGTGAAGAGCGCAGGCAGCTATCTGAGCTACGAGAAAAACATCTTTGGCCACATTGCTGAGATACGCGGTGCTGTTGCTGGCATGAAGTCCCTGGAACAATCGATGGGGAAAGTCAATATCCCTGACAAATCCGTACTCTCAAAATTCCAGGCTGTTGCGGAAGCCTATCCGGCGCTGAAGGCCTCAGAGGCATATACCACACTCATGAAGGAATTGAGCGATACGGAGACAAAAATAGTGGAGAGCCGCATTAGTTATAACAAGATCGCCAATTACTATAACTCGAGATTGCAGATGTTTCCCGGCTTTATTTTTAATACACTGCTATTTCGATTTAAACCGCTTCCGGTATTCGAATCTAGCAAGGCACCGGTGCCGGAAGTGCAGCAGTTACCTGTCACGGAATTAACCCGGCAGCCTGAGCTGGATAACCAGCGGATGCCTGTGACAGAACCGGGCACAGTATCTCCTGCGGATATCTTGCAAAGGCGGTAATAATATGACTAAACAGGAAATCTTTAACAGGGTGAAGACAATGGAAATGAACGAGAAGGATGCTTTTCTTGCTGGGGTTATCACTGCCATAGTCGATATGGAGGACTTTTTGGCGAAGAGCCCCTCTACCGTCACAACTGTCAAGGAGGCCAGGAATACGGCTGAAGATATCCTGAAAAACTTTCAGGATGAGTTGAGCCGTCGCGAGGATGAGAACCTAGCGCTTGGCAAGGAGATTGCTGAGCTGAAGAAGAAGGTCGGCGAGGTGACGGATTTGAAGGAGACTATTTCTGGCATGGAGAAGCAGCTCGAAAAAATGCGGCGCGACCATGAGCAGGCGCTCAAGGAGCGGGATGAGGCCAAAGAAGAGTCTGCGAGATTACAAGCGCTTTGGAACAAGGTTACAAGCAGGTAAATTATGATGGATAAGAAAGAATATGTCCGTATAAATGAAGAGAAACTGGAGGATAGTTCCCCTTTTGCCCCGCTAGCTCTATATGATGATTTGGCTGCGAAGGAAGTCGAAGATCTCCGCATGAGGAGCGATGCTCTTTCAAAGGAGATAGAAGCCCTGACCGCGGAATTGGGCCGCTTGACCGCGCATATCGAGAGGGGCAGCAGTAAGGAGCGCTTGAGCTCTCTGTACTCTGAACAGGCACAATATGACAAGAAGATATTGGAATTGCGAAATGAGCTGCCACGTCTCGGTGAAGAATGTACCACGCTACGTTTGGCTATCGAACAATCCTGCCTTGAAGAGAAGCTCAACCTCGTTTCCACTCAGTTAGAGGAGCTGAGAGGGAAACGGGAGATACTGAGCAGGGAGATACCGGTTATTGAAAGTGAAACTGCGGCTTGCGAGCGTTTCATAGAGGAAAGCGAAACGCTACTCATGGAGACGCCATCAGCTATAGCTGAAATTGAGAGACAATCGAAGCTTCTTGTATCAAAGAACGAGAGCCTAGAGCGCCTAGAGGAGATGATGTATCTTGTATCAACGATCGAGGGTATTGGGCAGTCTGGAGAGGATGTTCATCATAACCAGGCAAGCACGTACTCTGTTGAGGTAGCTGACCTGGAAGACGGCCTGAAAAAAAAGGATATGCATGCACTATCCAAGGCACTGGACATTGCTGGACGGCTTGCACAGGAATATGGACACATAGGAATGGAGATAAACGAATTATTGCATCTCCTGATTTCAAAATTCTCGTTTATGCAGGAACTGGAAAAGAAGGAACAGCTAGTAGTTTTATTAAATGCTCAAAGTGAAGAGCTGCAAGCCAAAGTGGTCATCAAAACGGAGGCCATCGAGGAACTCAGGGCTGTCAACCGCGAAGATAAGAAGAGATTTGTTGCTCTGCAAGATGAGATAAGCCATTATCGGAATGCTATCGCACCCTACGCGGATGAAGTTGCAAAAGGAGATGAAATTATAAGAAAGAAAGAGGCGGCGGTTGCCGAATTCGTTTCGCTGTTTGTTCAGAAAGCTGAACTCGAGGCTATGGCACAGGCAGTTGATGGAAAGATGCGCGCATTCAAGGACATGGCTGGGGGAATGGTATGAAAGAAGAGCAGGCTACCTATTCAACGGGCGATATGCTTAAGCTTATCAACACGGCGGCGACAAACCTCCTTCTGAAAGAAAAGAAGGTCTCCCTTGAGGCTCGGATACGCAAGCAGCGGGAGGAACTGGAGTATACAGGAGAACTTCTAGCAAGGGCCAGGAAGAAGGTTGCTGATTTGGCACCCGAAATCCTGGAGGCGGAAGAGAGGACCCGCGAATCACGGGAGCATTTTGCTCTCTTGAAAGCTCAGCGGGATGGCCTGAATAATGAACTGGAGAGACTTCGTGAAATCGAGAGAAAGGCGCCTCTGCTGCAGCAGATGAGTGCGGAGGTCACTGCTCTGCTAGGGAACGTCGCTAAACAGCAGGATAGATACGACCGCCTAAGATCTGTCTGCGACGGCAAAATAGTGCGCAAAGAGGAACTCGAGTTTAAGAAACGCCACGTGATGTCGGACTTGCAGGCAAGCAAAGAGAGGTTGGCCTTACTGAGGACTGAAAATGAGCATCTCACTTGTCGACTCTCCGGCATTTGCGGTGTGGGCTATCTGGAGAAGCTGCGTGCTGATGGGGTATCCGTGGGGGAAGCGTTGGTAGAACGCGTGCGTGGTATCGATGATTCGGAATTCCCGACCTCTTTAATTGCCTTTCTTCAGAATGCCAGGAGAGTGGATGCAATCTGCAGAGCGGTAGATGGAATAAACAATGAAGCTTATAGCTCGCCCTCTGATTTCAAGGCAATAAGGGACGCCGGCATCCTTTCCGGAATGAAGGAGGACATAAATCGGCAGGCTGATGAATTCCTGGCAATTGAGAGACGGAAAGTGCAAGATTTGCACAAGAGGAAGAGTATTATTGATGGTGCTGAAGAGCGGTTGGAGCTTTTGAAAAAGGATGATGCCCGCATTGAAGATGAGCTGAGAAGTGAAAAGGAGTTCGGTGTGCGCTCTCAGTCGTTGATTAAGGAACTTGACAGTGAGCTTACGGCACAAGCAGTGGAGTTAGAGCGGGTAAAAAAAGAAGCGGAGAGGCTTCTTACGATTAAGGAGTTTGCTGGAACACTTACGGCAGCTATCGAGCCTTCAATCGAATATATGAGAAACATCAACAGCAGGCTGAGGTTTCAAATAGAAGACTATAAAAGGGCTTTCTACGGTGTAGCAAAGGTGCTCAAGACACTATGAAGACAAAATTGAACCTGGGGATGGGATTCCTGTTGTTAGCATGTTGCGTAGGCTGTGCGCACTCGGTCCAGTCTCCAGACTCACATGTTCCTATTATGGGCTCCGTCGACGCACTTGTTGTGATCATCACTGGGGTAGCTATCGGTGCTGTTGGCACGTTGGTGGGAGCGGGCGGGGGCTTTCTGCATGTTCCCATTTTGTTGATTTTTTACGGGTTTTCTCCACTCCACGCCATAGGAACCTCGATGGTGGCTGTCTTTCTGAACGCCTTGTCAGGTACATTTTCCTATATTCACCAGGAGCGGATCGATTACGAACTGGGAATAAAGTTTGCCGTATTTGCTATCCCGGGGCTTTTTATGGGATCCCTAACTGCCCAGTATTTCAATACTGTGATATTTTCCCTCCTCCTTGCCGCATTGCTAATGGGGTTGTCATACAGCCTGCTCTTTCTGAGAGATCTCAAAATTGTCTGTGCGAACACAGAGATCGCTCCCCAAGCAAGAGTCATCCGTGATTCTATTGGAGGGGTACATAGCTATTCCCCTGATTTATCTGTAGGGTTTGGCGGGAGCTTTCTCGTAGGCATTGTCTCAGGATTGTTTGGAATCGGAGGGGGGTTATTACATGTTCCCATGATGAATTTCATCGGCATTCCGATCCACATTGCGGCGGCCACTTCGCATTTCATCATTACTATAACAAGCTTTTTTGGCATACTGATTTTCATCGGGCTTAAGGCGATAGATTTCGATTATGCTATTTTCCTGGGTGTTGGAGTCATAATCGGTGCCTATTACGGCGCTAAGCTCGCGATGATTGCAACTTCAAATTTTATTAAAAAGACCATTGCGGGTCTGCTGCTGATCGTGGCGGTCCGGTTGATTATCGGGGTTTTATAAATATAGAAAGGAGGATGTGCCATGGTACAAGAAGCACAGACAGAGCATAAAGCATCGGGAGTTTTGGGAGGGATCGCAAAGTTTTTAAATACGAGTGGTAAGCTGATGGTAAAGACTTATGACCTGACTGCTGACCTTGTGGGTAAGACCACAGAGGCTGCAGGGAAGGCGGCAGCCTCTGTAACATCGGCATCACCCCAGGTGTTCGGAAAAGCGAAGGACATTCTGGCTGGAGGATTCGGAAAGTTTTTCAGATCGAACGAAAAGCTGGAACTGAGAACGAAGGTCAATGAATACGAGGAAAAGATAAAAAAGCTCTACTTCGAAATAGGGAAAGAGGGATCATCTGCTGAGAAGCTCGAATCTGAAAAGGTCACTGAATTGATCGGCAAGGTGAGGGATTACGAACAGGAGATCAATAGACTGCAGGTGCGCATTACTGAGATGAACGAGATGGATGCGCTGCGAAGGGAGGAAGCGAAGAAGGAAAAGGTCAAGCCAGCTGCCAGGAAATCTAAGGTATCCGACGAACAGGTTGAGGCAGTGGTCAGAGCGGCTATCGATAAGGCCGTAAAACATGGGGAATTTGATTCTGACAGCCAGAGGGAGATTTTTAAAAAAATAGCAACCGATCTCCTTGATGAGGAGATGGAGGTGCGGATACTGGCAGCAGCAGAACTCGGGAAGATGGGTATCAAACCGACAGTGGACATTCTGATAGAGGCGGTAAAGTTCGATAACGTGTATCTTACCGTTGAGATCCTCAATTCTCTGACCAATATCGGAGACGCTAGGACACTTTCTCTTTGCAAGGAGATGGCAAAAAGCCCGAATCATCGGGTACGGATTAGCAGCTTGCGGGGATTATATAAAATGGGGGCTGACGTGGAAATAGCATCCTATTTGATCGAAGCGTTGAACGATGAGCATCCCGAAGTCCGCCGGACCGCTACGACTTTCCTAGGGTGGAAGGATATAGCGGATTCGATCCCTGGACTAATACAGACTCTTCAGGACAAGGATGAATCGGTCAGAAAGTCTGCGGTAACGGCTCTGATGAATATCAAGGATACGTCTTCGGTGCTCCCGCTGATGCGGGTTTTGTCGGATGCGAATGTAGATATCCGTCAAAAGGCACTTGAGGCGTTGAGGGCCATAATAGGGGAAGAAATCAGCTTTGATGTCCGACTCAAGGGCAGGGAATTGTCCGATGCGGTTAACGTGCTGAAGGAATGGTGGCAGAGCGAGAGAATCGGCAAGATCGAAGATACTCCGGAGGCTGCTTCAAGTATGGAGGAAGAGGCGGTCACCGTTAAAGCTGGAAGACATGATGTGGAGACATCGCCGGAAGCTGTGATGCTTAAGGAGGAGGAGCTGAAGAAGAAACTGAAGAGTGATCTCATTGACCTCTGCAGAAGCCGTGGAGTTGGATGCGATGAAACTTTTACAAAAGCGGAACTTATCGCAATGCTTTTAAGCAAACAGTGAGCAACGGAATGGCGAAAAATGTGGAAGATCTGAAGAACTACAGGGAAGCACTTCGCGGCGAGAAGGAGGCTCTCCGGACTGATATAAATGACATAGAAACCAGCAACTATGAGGTACTCAAACAGATCAAGGAAATGGAACTTCAGTTGCTTGAAAAAAACAGGGCTTCTAGGGGACTCTCATCAACGTTGCTTGACGTGAAAAAGAGTCTTGTACGGTTTGTTACAGAGGAGAGCAGCCTTAATTCCGAGATAGACTTACTCGAGACAGAGAAGGGTAGGATTATTACCACTTATGACGAAATGTCTCACGAATGCGGGGATAATATATCCAATCTTGGTGCTACTATCCTGAAGATAGACTTTATCAAGGGAGAACTCGAAGCGTTGACGTCCAAAATAAGGATGACTGAGGAGAAGGCGGGAGAGGAGTTCAGAGAATTGGATTCCCTTGAGGAAAAATTATCCTGGGCCTCGAAAGCCTTTACGGAGCTTTACAATTCCATGAAGGGAATCGAAAAAGGGTTGAAGATTAAATATTATACAAAGGAGCAGCCATGGAACAGGACGACAGACAGTTGAGCAGTGATTCGCCGAGAGATCTGGATCGCGAGGATTGCCGCGAGGAGGAAGAAGGCCGTGACCTGTCGGATGACTGCGCCTTTGTAGCTTCAGGCGAACTGGTTGTCAGGGATATGCCTGAGATGAAGGTACTCGAGCATCTGAAAAGCGAGACAGGTTCGCTGGATATCGGGAAAACTATAAAAGACCTTTTTGTGAGCATGCAGAACATGGACGCACAGCTCAATAGTGTCCTGTCCATCAATGCGGCTCTGGAAAAGGACATAAGGATATCAAGAGATGTAATCGACAGGTTGAAGGCTGAGAGAAGTGAGCTGGAGAATACGATAACTATCCTGAGGGAGGAAATGCCTTCCAAAAGAGACTTGCAGGTCGAAATCGAGCATTTAATCGAGGAGAGGAACCAGGCGCAAGCGTCCATACGCAGTATGAAACTATTGGTGGAAAATTCCAAGAAAGAAGAACGCGAATTAAAAGATAGGGCTGCCGAACTCGAAAACGAAAAGGCCGATCTTAAGAGAGATATTAATTACCTCGAGATTAAATTAAATGCTACAGTTGAAAAGCTCAATGCATATGCTAGAGAGCTCCATATTCTCAAGGGTGAGAGGTTGAGCAACTTGGATAAGATCGGGAATCTGCGGCAGCAGTAAGGGAAGAGCTTAGAAGATGGAAATATATTACTTATGCAGATTAGGAGGTCAAGAGTGATGAATGCTAATGGCGAGCCGAGTGAAACCAGTGTGACAGCGGAGAGTGGCTATTCGGAGGCTCCGAAGCAGGAAGAACCGAAACAGTCAGAAGCAAATATGACCCAGAGGGAGGCAAAAGTAGAGAACAAGAAGGCATCCTTCCTGGAGGCAGTGCACGATACAGGCTTGGTAGCGGCTAAAACTGTGGCTGGTGTTGGCCTAGGGGCTGCTGCAGGAATCGGAGCTGTTGTAGCAATATCTATCGCAGAGGTGACTATTCCCGCACTTTTGGTGGTGCAGATTTTTAGTTTCGCGGGCGGTGCTGTTGGCTTCTTGAAGGGACTTAGCAAAAAGTAAGGTAAACAGAGGGGTGCTGAGATTATGGAAAGCGAAGAGAAGCGTAGCCTGGCTGGTTTTGTTGCCGCAAAGACAGAGGGCATAACAGCCCGTGAAATAAAAGAGCTTACGCAAGACGTGCGGGAACTGAGAGACAATAAATATTTTCTTGAAAACGAAAATAAGAAATTAAAAGGTCAGTTGGAGACACTGAAAGCCGAGCTTTCCGGGGCTGACATGGTTATATCTTCCCTCATGACTGAAATACAGGCCGCTAGGGTCAGGATCGAGGGGTACCCTGAGTCCCTCAGGGAGTTGGAAGCTAAGAAGGATGGTCTCATCGTAGAGATCAATCGATGCCAAGCCGGTATGAAGACCGCAACTAAGAACATAAAGAACTTTCTTACAATGAGGGGACATCTTGAGGCTGAGTTGATGGATATAATCAATGAGAAGTCGATTGTGATAAAGAAACTGCGGGATATGGAGAGGGGAGTCAGAATGGTCGAAGACCAGAAGATCCAAAAGATGCCTTATATCAAGGAATACGACATGGTGCTCAGGCAGTTGTCCAAGGTTTTCAGGGAAGTGGAGAACAACATGGACGTATCCATAAAGTTTTCTACAAAAAAAATGCAGTAAAAGCCTCTCTTGAGAAGGGAGGCCGGAGATATGATGAAAGAAATGGAAGCAGTCAGCAACTTCTGTGGAATGACGGCGGCCCTGCTTTTTATTGTGGCCAATGCCTATTATCCTGCCCGCCTTATTGCCAAGAAGTTCAAGCCGTGGTCACAGGATACAGTGTTGTTTTTCAGGCAATATCTTAAAGCTCATATTACTTTGAACCTTCTTGCGCTGCTTGCTTTGATACTGCATGGACACTATGCTGAGGAGAGGAATATCTTTCTTACGTTGAGTTTCATAGCATCTGTGGCGCTGACCATCGAGGGGATGCTGATGCACTATCGAGTAGTCCCAGGGATGCAAAGACATCTTCGACTACTTCATACCCAGCAAGCGCTTTTTACGATCTGGATTGTTCTGATTATAGCGGGTCATGCCGTTATCTAATTGCGAAGTGATGCAGTGTTCTCTGTGGTTACTATCCTGTTTTTTGATCAAGAGGAACGTCGAGGCATATCTCGTCTTATTGCAAGTGGCGGCAAAATTATGAGATATATTTGGGGGGATAAGTCCCGTCGCAATATTCCAGCAGCAGTAGTAGTAGTAGTAGTAGTAGTAGTAGTAGTAGTAGTAGTAGGTGTTGTCTTATCGATACTTGCCTATGAAGCAAGTTATAACGCTGAGGAGAAACTCATACGTTCAAAATTCAATCGAGAT
The DNA here is from genome assembly GCA_015233655.1 of Nitrospirota bacterium. Taxonomy (GTDB): domain Bacteria; phylum Nitrospirota; class Thermodesulfovibrionia; order Thermodesulfovibrionales; family Dissulfurispiraceae; genus JADFXI01. The sequence continues at coordinate 14,309 of JADFXI010000051.1, forward strand.
GTAGAAAAGATTTATTCCGCGATTAACAAAGAGCTCGATAGCAATATGTCCGCGGTTGTGTCGCTTCAAGCCCTGTATGCTGCATCGAGAAAGGACATAAAAAGGTCTGAGTTTCAGACTTTTGCAAGTTATATTCTGAAGCGGCATGCAAATATTCAATCACTTAATTGGATACCGCGAGTACCATATTCCAGGAGGGAGGCATATGAGCGGGCTGCAAGAATAGAAGGCTTTCCTGCTTTTCAATTCACTGAACGTATTATACCGATTATACCGAAAAAGATGAAGAGGGCGGAGAAGCGAAAAGAATATTTTCCCGTCTATTTTGTCGAGCCTTATAAGGGTAACGAGATAGCCCTTGGTTTTGACGTTGCTTCCAATCCTAAACGGCTGGAAGCTTTGGAAGTCGCCCGCAAGACAGGCGAGTTGCGTGCCACTGAAAGAATAACCCTGCTCCAGGATACCCAAGGTCAATTCGGTATTGCCGTCTTTGCGCCGATCTATAAGAAAGGGGTGTTGATAAATTCCGATCAGGCACGATGGGACAATATAGAAGGCTTCGCACTGGGCGTATTTAGAATTGGCGAACTTATAAATAAAGGTTTAATACCTAGAGGTGTCGAACTTTCTATCTATGATGCACCGGAGCCCGGGAAAGAACTGTTGCTTTATTCATCTACATCGCTTGCTCTTAACCCTCCCTTGCTAAACCGGGTTCAGCCTGATACGGACATTACAAATACAAAGACGATTGAGGTCGGCGGGCGTAAATGGATAATAACCTGTTTGGCCACCCCAGCCTACATCTCGGCATACAGAAACGGGCAACATTGGGGTATTCTCCTGGTTGGGTTAGTGTTTACAGGACTTGTTGTGGGTTTTCTGCGTAACAGTGCCAGTTATGCTGAACGTATGGCAAAGTTAGCAGCGGATTTAAAGGAGGAAAAGGACAAATTTAGTTTGATAGCGGAAACCATTACAGAGGTTTTTTGGATGGCCGATGTGCAGCTTGAGCGGATGTTCTATATAAGCCCTGCTTACGAGCGCGTTTGGAAACATACGTGCAAGAGTCTGTACGAAGATCCCCATTCTTTCATTGATGCTATCCACCCGGAGGATCGTGAGCGGGTGTTAGCAGATTATGAGGCACAGAAAACCGGACAGCCGTTTGCCCACGAATACCGGATTGTTTGGCCTGACGGGACAATACGGTGGATTTGGGACCAGGGTTTCCCTCTATACGATGAAACAGACGGTGCCATGCGCTATGCAGGTATAGCGCGGGACATCACCGAGCGCAAGCATATGGAGAAAGAGCGCGATCAACTTATAGCTCTGATAGAATCTGCCCCGGACTTTATTGGTTTTGCGGATGCGAAAACAGGGCGCATTTTATACATAAACCCGGCAGGTCGCCGCATGTGCGGAATTGGAGAAGAGGAGGACGTCAACACAATCAAGATCCCCGATTTTCACACGGAGGCTATGAACCGTCTGTTTGAACAGAAGATTTTTCCGGCCGCAATACAAGATGGTGTTTGGACAGGAGAATGCTCCTTCGTTCACCGCAATGGGATGGAGATCCCGATAGAAATGGTGCTCATAGCACATAAGTCGTCTACGGGGGACGTGAACACATTTTCAACAATTTCCCGTGACATTACCAAACGCAAGCTGGCCGAGAAGAGGTCGGCTCAGTTGGCGGCGATTGTGATGAGTGCCGACGATGCGATTATTAGTAAAGACCTGAATGGTATTGTTCAGACCTGGAATGTTGGCGCCGAGAAAATCTTCGGCTATACGGCTGAAGAGATTATTGGAAGGCCCATATCGCTTCTCGTTCCGCCTGGCCAAGCTGATGAGGTTCCGTCCCTTATCAAGGAACTTTTGCTGGGTAATCAGATAAAGCACTTTGAGACAATGCGTATGCGAAAGGATGGCACTATAATACCGGTTTCGCTCACGTTCTCCCCGATAAGAAATGAAAGCGGCAGAATAGTTGGTATGTCAAAGATAGTGCACGAAATCACCGAACGCAAGCGGGCGGAAGCTGAAAAGGCACGGCTTATACTGGAAGCACACGCGCGGGAAACTGAACTGATGAAGTACCGCGAGAAGTATCATATTAACCAGCAGGAAAGCGCCTTGACGAAGGAACTGAACATTATGAGAGACGACCTGTTCCTCAAGAAGATTGATGTGGTGAACAAGAGGGGCGAGGCGGTCGAGTGGGTCATCGACCTGTACTGCAGGCCCCTAGACATACTGAGCGGAGACAGTTATTCCATCCGTAGAATAGAGGAAGGTAAGGTATTTATATACCTTGCCGACGCCATGGGCAAAGGTCTTGCTGCCTCGATCACCTCCATTATATCCACATCTTTTGTGAATCATCTGGTCGATGAAGCCACGGAGGAGAGCGGCTTTGACTTCAGAGGATTTGTTGATGCATTTTCGAAAATAATCAGAAAAGAACTTATTGAAGAAGAGATATTCTGCGTTGCGTTCATATTTTTGGACCTTACCAATGAGACCATGGACACGGCCTTGTGTGGACTGCCTCCGGTTCTCTGCCATGCGGCGGATGATTCTATAGTGAGGATAGAATGCAATAATATGCCGCTGATGGTGTATCATGACGAGATAAGGATAGAGCGGTACGACATCTCAGACTTCTATAAAATACTGGTGCATACGGACGGGCTTAGTGAGAGCTGCATTACTGAGCATTCCCCATACGAGCAATGTCTGGAAGGCGATTTCAGGAAGTCGGAATTCGGCAGCCAGCTCATTAGCCACTTCAATAATGCTATCGAGAAATCGAAAGACGACGTTACCTTTCTTTTCTTACGAAGGATCGATCTCAACCCAAAGTGGACGAAGACTTTCACTATTTCTTCGCGGCAGGTGGAGATGACAGCTTTTGCCACGGAAATGAAAGAGTTTCTTGAGACACTGGATGCTGACGTCGAGTTCATTACCATGATCCATAATGCGCTTAACGAAATTCTGATAAATGCCTATGAACACGGTAACCTGAATATAGACTGTCATCAAAAGGACATGATGGTGCAAAACGATACATACAAGGACTACCTTCTGAAGGCTGAAATGGACATCACGAAGAAAATAATCATCACTCTCTCTCTGTATGAATTGACAGGGAACGACTACCTGATGCTCAAAGTCACTGACGAGGGTGATGGGTTCGACACCTGCCGGTTGAGCAAAGGCAAATGGGTGTGCGGTATCACCACGCGGATGGGGCTTGGGATACAAATGGCTCGATGTTTAGCCGACGCGTTATTTTATAATAGAGTCGGCAATGAAGCGACACTACTGAAGAGAATAGTCAGGGGGAGAAGGGATGGAAGTTAAAGTGACAGGACCTGGGGAAGTGACTGTGCTCGGCGATATCGAGAGCATCGATGACTATCAGAAGATAAAGGAAACGGTAAAGGGTGTTGTGCTCAGCGGTAATAAGTCCATAGTGGTAAAGATACCCGACGCCAAGTCCATGACATCGATGGTTATTGGTTTTTTTCTGAAGCTCGTCAAAGGAGACCATTTGAAGATTACCATGCTGGTGAAGGACGAGACATTATACAGTATACTCAAAGCTATGAAGCTGATTGCTGTTTTAGATGTGCATAAAATGTAGCTTGAGTGGAAGGGGGGGCTTATGTCGAAAAGCATTAATATCTTAATAGTGGATGACGAACATCAGCACTCATTTCTTGCAAAGACTATTATCAACAACTTGTATCCTGGCATAAAAATAGACGAGACTGGGAATGGTATAGCTGCTATTATTAACCCGGCAATTTAATATATAAACTATGCCGCATACCTGATTCTCGGATGCTCAAAGTATTTTCTTACCCGCCCTGGAAGTTTTTGAAGTTTTCTCATGTGTGATACCATCTTCCGTTTTAATTGTTTGTCATTGCGTGCCGGCAGCCCTGAATGAACCGCGTATTTGATATCACAGTTCAGATATTCATCCGGGTTCAGTTCCGGTGAGTATGAGGGCAAGTAGAAAACCTCGATCTCTTCTGTGTGATCCTGAAGCCATTTTTTGACAATTTTGCTGTGATGAGTCTTCAGATTATCCATTATCAAGAACACTTTTCGCCCGGTATCCTGTATAAGTCTCTTCATGAACCTGATCATCAAATCTGCGTTCATAGCCTCTTTATATACCATAAACCGCACTTTGCCCTGATTTGTAATTGCCGAAACCATACTCATGCTCGTCCGATTGACATTGAGCCGGACAGTAGGTGTTTTCCCTTTCGGCGCATACCCCTTGGCCCTGTTTTCGTCATTGCGCAGGCCGGTCTCATCACACCAGCTGATCTCAGCGCCTTCCTCCTTTGCGCGGTTGGCTATCTCAGGATACTCATCCTTAAGCCACTTCTGCACTTGCTCCGGCCTCTGCTCATATGCCTTACGAATCGGCTTCTGAGGGGTAAAACCCCAACGCATCAGATATTCCCCTACAGTTCGGATTGGCATCTTTATGCCGTGCTCACGCTTGATCAACTCCTGCACGGCCTGACGGGTCCACAGGGCAAACGGCATCTTCATCTGATCTGGGGTCCTATCCTGTACTGTCTTCTGAACTGAAGCTTCTTGCTCTTGCTCAAGAGTCCTCTGTTGCCCCGTCCTGCGACCTCGCTGCCCCTTTGATATCCCCTGCAGCCCCTCGCGCTCATATCGCTTGTAGACTCGACAAGCATAAGTGAGAGAAACTCCAACTACGTCGGCTATCTCGGCGTATGGCATGCCACGCTGACGAAGCTTCACTACCTGCCGACGTATCTGATACTGTGCATCTTGACTGAATGTGCGTGCATCGATCTTTTCCATGCTTATATCTTAACATATTATTGCCCTGTTTAGTTGCCGAGTTAATAATTTGCCGTCCTTCAGGCTATATGTTGTTTTGCCTTTTCCGCTGGGACAACACATTGGGTCATCAGGCAAATACTCCTTGGTATCCAAGATAATTCTTCCATCACGAATAGCATTTAACGCGACG
>JADFXI010000052.1 GCA_015233655.1 Nitrospirota bacterium
GCGATCTTTGATGGGGACTTTCCACATAAAGATATCAGCGTTCTTGCCGCAGCTTATCGCCTGAAGGTGCCGGTCACTGTCCACATCGGAATAGGCTATGACATTATACACGAACATCCCAACTGTGACGGGGCTGCAACAGGAGCGACATCTTATAAAGATTTTTTGCAGTTGGCGAAAGTAATTGAAAATCTTGAGGGCGGGGTAATAATGAATTTCGGCAGTGCGGTAATGGCTCCAGAAGTATTCTTAAAGGCGTTAAGTATGGCAAGGAATGTTGCGCATCAGGAAGGCAGATGCATTAAACATTTCACTACAGTTGTCTGTGACCTTCACGACCTGCCGGATGACTGCAGCAAGGAACCTTGCAAGGAAAATCCTGCATATTATTTCAGACCGTGGAAAACCATGCGGCAAGAACAGTGGCTGACGGCGGAAAGAGTTATTATATCAGAGGCAGACATGAAGAAACAGTCCCGGCATTATGGACAGCAATCAATGAAGCAGAGAAGGTCAAATAATGAAACAATTGGATATTGAGGGCTTGGCTAAGATAGTAAAGCAGGAAAAGTCTAATGGCAAAAAGATTGTCCACTGTCACGGATGTTTTGATCTCATTCACATCGGACATATAAAGTATTTGCAAGCCGCAAAAAAAATGGGTGACGTTCTTGTTGTGACCGTGACCGCTGATAAATTTATTGACAAAGGTCCTGACAGGCCGGTCTTCAACGAAAACCTGAGGGCAGAAGCAATTGCTTCCCTGGAGTGTGTCGATTATGTTGCTGTTAATGGATGGCCTACAGCAGAGAATACGCTTAGACTTTTAAGGCCGGATTTTTATGTTAAAGGACAGGAGTTTGAGAAGCTGGAGGATAAAACAGGCAAAATTCAAAAGGAATATAAAGTGTTGCAGGAGATAGGTGGAGAAATAAGATTTACACATGAAATAGTGTTCTCATCAACATACCTGCTCAATAAATATTTTTTAATCACAAAAAAATGAGCGCTAAAGTAGTCAATTTCCCGCATCTCCCTGAAATTGTTGAAAGGTTGAAAACAGAAGGCAAAACTGTTGTCCAGAGTCATGGGGTCTTCGACCTGATTCATCCCGGTGTAATTGCACATCTACATACGGCCAAAAAGCAGGGAGATGTTCTTATCGTTACTATAATCAAGGATAAAGATGTCCGCAAGGGCCCTGGCAGACCGATATTTAATGAAAGGCTTAGGGCCGAAAATGTTGCTTCTTTGGAGCAGGTTGATTTCGTGGCCATAGTTGATGATGACATTCCTTTTGAATGTGTAAAATTACTTAAGCCGAATGTGCTGGCAAAGGGGCAGGCACACAAAGAAAGGGACAGGCTTATTCATCAGAAATTAGTTGAGGAAGAAAAAGAATTTTATTCCGAACAGTGCAAAATTTATGAGACCGAAGGGTTTTCATTCAGTTCGTCTGCGATTATAAATAATTTCCTGGACATTTATTCTAATGAGACCAAAGAGTATTTAAGGAACTTCAAATCAAAATACGCGTTTGACGATATTGTCAATAACTTAGGCAAACTTCAAGACCTCAAGGTTTTGCTCATCGGTGACGGTATAGTCGATGAATATCATTACTGTGAAACAATGGGCAAGTCGCCTAAATCCCAGCTTATAGTAAACAAATATTTATATCATGAGATCTTTGCCGGCGGAGTTTTTGCAATCGCCAACCATATCGCCGGGATTTGCGGTCATGTGGACCTGATATCTCTGCTGGGAGGAGAGGACAGCCGAGAGTCCTTTATTTCAAGTAATTTAAGAAGTAATATATCCGCCAATTTTTTCATAAGAGAAGACGCTCCATCGGTAATTAAAAAGAGATATATCAGTACTGCATATAACAATAGTAAGCTGTTCGAAGTTAATTTTATTAATGACACGCCGATTTCCGAGGAGTTGGAGCAAAAGGTCATTACGCACATTAAAAATATCATTTCCAATTATGACCTTGTGATCGTGTCGGATTTCGGGCATGGGCTGATAACAAATAATATTATTCGCTCGATCGAGAAACATGCCAAAAAATTGGCGGTAAACACTCAAACAAATGGCGCAAATGCAGGTTATAACCTCATCACAAAGTATGCCCGTACAAATTTTATTTGTCTCGACGATCCGGAGGCAAGGCTTGCCGTTCAGGACAAACATTCAAGCATAGAAGACGTGGGCGTTGCACTGGGTCGTCAGCTTAATACTGATTGTTTGATTATAACTGTGGGCAGAGACGGTTCGATTTGTATCACGGAAGACGGCGGGTTAAACCATACTCCGGCGTTTGCCACAAGGGTCAAAGACATAATAGGCGCCGGCGATGCATACTTTGCTTTTTCCGCTCCATGTTATGCTATAGGACTGCCCATTGAGCTTGTATGCTTTATAGGCAATGCGGCGGGCGCGCTCGCAGTGCAGATTGTAGGCAATAAAAAACCGGTCGAGAAATATGAATTATTGGAATTCATAAATGCTGTTTTGAAATAAGGAAAACAATGACAAGTATTTATTACGAACATCTTTTTACAATAGCAAATAGTATCGGGGTGACGAACTCATCGGGTGAAAGAATAGGGTTTGATGATGCCGTCTCAAAAGTCGTCGATATCGCCATGCAGACGGCAAACGCAAAAAGGACGGTTTATTTTATAGGCAACGGCGGCAGTGCCGCGATTTCGAGTCATATGGCCGTAGATTTCTTGAAAAACGGCGGGATAAAAGCAATGGCATTCAATGATGGTCCGCTGCTGACCTGTTTAGGCAATGATTACGGCTATCAGCACGTTTTTGAAAAGCCGGTCGAAATGTTTGCAAGAGGCGGCGATGTTTTATTTGCCATCAGCAGCTCGGGGCGGTCTGAAAATATACTCCTGGGAGTTCAGGCTGCAAGGGAGAAAGGATGCTCTGTAATAACCCTTTCGGGTTTCGACAATGACAATCCGCTTTTATTCAAAGGTGATATTAATTTCTATGTGCCGTCCAGCTCTTATGGAATTGTAGAGGTGATTCACCATACCATCTGTCATTGTATATTAGACAGCATTCTGAAGAAAAAAAATGGATAAATACAGGACCGACAGCCATAAGCTTATGTATCATGTGCCGAGGGTCAACGATTGGCTGAGTGGAAAACCGGTCTATCCGGTCTATATGGAGGTAAGTCCGGTCGGCAGCTGCAATCATCGATGCGTTTTCTGCGCTTATGATTATATAGGACATCCGAACAGAAAGCTCGATACGCCGGTTTTTTTAAACTTTATAGATGAAATATCAGAATGCGGCGTTAAGAGTCTGCTATATGCCGGAGAGGGCGAGCCGTTGCTGCATTCCGATATAGTGAGGTTTATAACACATTCAAAAATAAAGGGCATTGATGTCGGTATGTATACAAACGGACAACTTATGACTGAAAAGGTTGCTGAACAGATTGTTTCTTCGTTGACGTTTATCAGGTTCAGTTTCAGCGGGGGGACGGATGAAAATTATGCAGCTATCCACGGGGTGGCGAACGGTGTATTTGAAAAGGTCATAAAAAACATAGAACGGGTCGTAGCCATTAAACACAGAGACAAGTTAGAAGCTGATATAGGCGCCCAATTTGTGCTGCTTCCGGAAAATATGGCATTTTTGACAGAAGCAATCAGACGGCTAAGAGATACCGGCGTAGATTATTTTGTAATCAAACCGTTTGTTCAGCAGAGCCGGATGCAGGGCTACAAAATGTCAAAACAGTTTGACCTGAAAGAAATAGATGATGTGCTAAATAGAGCTGAAGCATTTTCCACGAGTGACTTTACAGTTATAGCCAGGAAGGACTCGTTCAGAGATTATGGGAAACGAAATTACCGTCATTGTTACGGGACATCGTTTATATCGGCCTTGAACTCGGCAGGCGATATTTCATCATGCCTCCCTTACTGGGACAATCCCGAGTTTGCTTTCGGGAACATTAATAGAAATTCTTTCAAGGAAATATGGTCCGGGCAGCAGAGGGAAAAAATAATGAAATATCTCGAAACTAATCTGGATGTAAATACATGCTCGCCAAACTGCAGACCTAATGCGGTAAATGAATTTCTCTGGGGAGTTAAGCATCGTAACATCAAACATTTAAATTTCATCTGACAATGCAAAACGTAAGAGATACTGCAAAAGAAATCAGAAGAACAGTCATTGAGATGGCCCACCATTCAAAGGGCGGGCATGTGGGCTCAGCGCTTTCCTGTGTGGACATACTGGCGGTTTTATACTGGAAGATCTTGAAGCTCGATCCATGGCAGGAACGGGACATATTTATTTTGAGCAAGGCCCACGCTGCAATGGCTTTATACAGCACATTAGCTATTAAGGGAATAATAGACAGGACAATATTAGACGGATATTGTCAAAACAACGGGACATTGCCGGCACACCTTGATAAGCTGACGGCTAAAGGTGTCGAGGTATCCGCCGGTTCTTTGGGCCATGGTTTTAATATAGGACTCGGCATTGCATATGGTTTTAAAAATAAAAAGAATAACAGAAAAGTATATGCAGTTATAGGGGACGGCGAATCTCAGGAGGGCTCCATTTGGGAGGGCGCTCTTTTTGCCTCCAAGCTCGGCATAGACAATTTTACGGCAATAATCGACTATAACAATCTTCAGGGATATGGCAGGCCCTGCGAAATATGCTCTTATGAGCCCGTATCCGAAAAATGGAAGGCCTTTGGATGGCATGCAATAGAAGTTGACGGTCATGACATGGGGTCTCTTGCCGGCGCGTTTGAAGAGGACCATAATGGAAAGCCTAAAGTTATTATTGCGCATACAATAAAGGGCAAGGGTGTTTCATTCATGGAAAATCAGCTCATTTGGCATTACTACATTGTTACTGACGAGCACAGGGAAAAAGCCTTGAGTAATATCGAATGAGAAATGCCTTTATCGACACAGTTACCGGTGCTTTTAAGAAAAGAGATGACCTTTTCATTGTCTCGGGTGATGGCGGTCTTGGTGTATTCGATGATTTTAAAGAAACTCATCCCGACAGGTTCTTAAATCTGGGGGTTGCCGAGCAAAATATGGCGAGTTTCTCTGCCGGACTTTCGGTCGCGGGTTTTAAGGTCTTTATGTACAATATCATTCCTTTTCTGCTCTATCGTTGTTATGAGCAGGTAAGAAACGATATATGTTATCAGGAGCTGCCGGTTGTCCTGGTCGGTATAGGCAGCGGCATATCTTACGCGCCTCAGGGAATGACGCACTATTCGGTAGAAGACTTAGGAATAACTCAAACACTGCCGAACTTAACAGTATTATCTCCAATTGATCCCGTTGAAGCTAGAATTGCCGCGGATTACGCCCTTTGTGCTGATAAACCTGTTTATGTGCGTCTTCCAAAAAGAGGGGAACCTTTAATACATACGAGCACTGAATTCGATATTACAAAGCCTCAGGTCATTGAGAATGGGAATGACGTGGCTATCATATTTCACGGCTCTATCGCGGACGAGGTCATAGATGCCGGAGTCAAACTTAAACAGGATGGGATTCGCCCGCTGCTTTTATCTGTTCCGATGATACAACCTCTTAACATAGAAGCCTTGCTCGATATGGTCGATGATATGAAATTAGTTGTCGTTGTGGAAGAACATTTTGAAAACTGCGGTCTCGGAAACATTATAAAAACAATTTATGCAAGTGCAAACCCGTCGTGGTCTTTAAAGACCCTGGGCTTGCCCTTTAGTTTTATACATGAGGTCAAGAATACAAAGGGCATGAGGGAGTTCTCCGGCATTTCGGCTTCAGACATTGTAAGGACGGTAAAAGAATTCTTAAAATGAAAAAGATGACCACCTTTTACGGCAATCGCAAATTCCTGCAGTTCGCAGATCATATCCGAAAGTTAGGGCAGCTGAGATGATAGGGTTGAGTTCGTCCTATCACGCCATGAACGGGTGCTCCATTTACGAGGCTGTTTCGCGGGCCGTCGATATGGGGTTCGATACAGTTGAACTTGGCGCGGCGCATACTTTCGAGGAAAACAGTGCAATACTGCCGAGAAAGATTAGAAGAGAGTTTCCGAATGTCAGCTTCACTATTCACACACTGTTCCCGCCGTTAAAAGAAAGAGCATGGTTCAATCCGGCCAACGGGCTGACGCAGGTCAATATGGCCATCGTGGACGGTCTGTTTGAGGCAGCTGAAGAGGTGGAAGCCAGGATAGTAAGTTTGCACCCGGCTGTTTTCAACGAGGTCACAATTGGTCATGCCTCTGACGGCAAATGCTACAAGCCGGTAGTTGGAGGTCCCATAAACGTTGAAGACGGAAGGAAGAAATTTGTCGAACTCCTCGGCTACGCAAACGACAGGGCACGGGCGACCGGGACAAAACTAATCGTAGAAAACATGGACGCCATGTTTCCCGACGTATACCCTCAGACAAAGGATGAGTTCATGGAGGTATTCAAGAGCTTTGACGGCATCGGGATGCTTCTGGACGTAGGCCATGCGCTACAGCGCGGCAACCTGGGCGAAATGCTCGCTCTGGACGGATATATTGAGGAGATGCACCTCCACGATGTTGCTTTAACTGCGAACGGAGCGACGAAAGGACATTTTCCAATCAAGGACATCGATTACTTCAAACCGTTTAATGGTTTGCGGAACATGGAGTCGATGGTCTTGGTGTTTGAACACGGACCAAATGTTTCGCAAGAGGAAATATTGGAAGAAAAGGAACTGCTGGAGACGTTCCTTGCAGGGCAAATAAATGCGTCGCCTGCCTGTGCGAGAAGTCCTCTGGCTGTATAAATTGAGCGTTCCCCTGAAGGCGCATTACAGGGTTTCCAGATCAGCAAAAGTGCATTAATAATAAATAAGTCGAAAGGAATAAAAAAATGAAAGTCCGATATCGTGATTTAAGCGTTGATGATCCTGTAATGAAACAAGAATTGCTCGAAGCCGTTGATAAGGTGCTTACTCATGGAAAAATAATCCTTGGTCCTGAAGTCGAAGAGTTTGAAGGCCTGGTAGCGGATTATTGCAAGAAGAAACATGCCTTGGGCGTGGGTTGCGGTACAGATGCGTTGTATCTTGCTTTGAAAGCATTGGGTGTCGGGGCAGGTGACGAGGTTATTACGACGCCGCTTTCATGGATTGCGACGGTTAATGCGATAGTTTTGACAGGGGCTGCCCCGGTATTCGTTGACATTGATCAAGACTTGAATATCAATCCCGACTTGATACCTGCGGCGATAACTCCAAAGACAAAAGCGATTGTGCCGGTCCACTTTACAGGCAGGGTATGTAAAATGGATAAAATTGTGCGCATGGCCCAAAAGCATAAATTGTTCGTAGTTGAAGATGCGGCCCAGGCTTTTGGCGCAAAACTCAACGATACCATGGCTGGGTCCTTCGGAGATATTGGGTGTTTCAGCATGAATGCAATGAAAGTTTTTTGTTCTTACGGGGAAGCCGGGGCGATTGTGACGGACAATAGCGAGATGCATGAAAAGCTTGTATCGCTCAGATACAACGGGACAATAAATAAGGAAGATTGTCATACTCCGAGTATCAATGCACGAATCGATACGGTCCAGGCCGCCATGATGAACATTAATTTAAAGTACCTGGGGAAAAAAATAGACCGATTGAGGGAGATTTCGAAATACTATAATGAAAACTTAAAGGACATCGTTACCTGTCCGCTGGAAGACGAAAGTTATCATATATATTATTCGTACACAATTTTAATCGAGAATAGAAAAAAGTTAATAGAATATCTTCAGGAAAAAGGCATAGAAACAAAGATACAGCATCCGATCCTGATGCCCTATCATACTGCATTTCGCGGCAAATATCCGAGATATGATCTGCCGGTAGCCGAAAAGCTCGTAGACCGTATACTATGTATTCCTAATCACGATAAATTGCGCGACGACGAGGTTGAATATGTCGCGACAGCGATAAAGGAATTCTATAAATAGTTAAGATAAGGAGCAATCCAACACTGCATGGCCAGGATGCAATTCCCTGGCAACTGACATGCAAGGCATAGGAAATTCCGTATGAACGATAGCCAAGGCAAGAAAAAGTCACTTTTAAAATATTATCAGGAAAATGAAATCAATCCTGTGTTTATCCGAATTGAGGATGACGGCGTATGGGAGGACCACGTAAAGAAGCGTAAAAATCTTTACACGAACCATTTGAAGGTCCCCCTTACGTTTTTTAAAAAAAGGACTGTGCTTGAATTTGGGTGTAATTCAGGGGAAAACGCGCTGTATCTTGCAAGCTTGGGCGCTTCTCTGACTTTAGTGGAACCAAACATTCAAGTGATGCCCAGATTAAAAAATCTATTCGGAAAGTTCGGGTTGGAAACAAGGATTGAACATCTGGAGAATAAAGGCATAAGCGAGTTCGTTACAGAGAATTCTTATGATATGGTTGTTGCTGAAGGCTTTCTGCATACGCTGCCGAATCGTGACGAAATGTTGACGAAAATTTGCGGCCTGCTTAGTCCCGGAGGCATCGGGGTTGTTTCATTTGATGATAGATATGGAAGCCTGGTTGAAATATTACGGGCATTGATTCTTCAAAGAGTATGCCGGCTCAGAAATATAGAAAAGCTGAATTCAGAAGCCTGTATTGAGACCGCTCGGGAACTTTTCCTCGAAGATTTTAAACGCTTAAATGCCTCCAGGACTTTTGAAGCGTGGTGTCTCGATAATTTAGTCAATTTGCATACATCGTGGGAATCATTCTGGACATATCAGGAAGTAGTCCCCGTAATCGAAAATTGCGGATGTCAATTTTATTCGTCTTCGCCTGTATGGTCCGACGTTGATAATTATTCGTGGTATAAGAGCGTGCTTTCCATCAAGGACAGACATTTGCGCATGATTGAAGACTGGAAGAAAAAATTTCTCTTTTTCCTGACCGGATTCTCATTGACGGACCGGCATGTGCCTCCGGCAACTCAAAGTGTTGTAAATTCCGTGTCCGAATTAATTAAAAACATGTCAGAGTTTTGCTCATCTTCAAATGGCGATATTAACACCATACAGTACCCGGCAGAACTCGAAGATTATCTGAAAGACATCTCATATCCTGAGGTCAGGGATTTTAATAATTGCCTGAAGAGCCTGTTCACCATTTTAAAGTCTGATGATCAGAAATATATTATTGACAACTACCATTCCCTGGACGGCATTAGGAATGTCTGGGGATCCGCACTAAATTACATCTGCTTTTCCAGAGAGATGTAAAGAAGTATATGTATTGCGTGCGCCCAATGGTCGTCGAGAGAGGTAAACAATGAAGCTGACCTTGATAGTTCCAAATTACCGCCTGGCCAAAGATGCAGAGCACATGTATTATGCATATGCCCCGTATAACCTTTGTGTCCTGGCTGCAAGGGTAGAGGATATTTGCGAAGTTGAGATAATAGATGCATACGTGGACGACATGAGCAGGCCCGACCTTGAAGCTGCCATCAGAAAGAGCGCGCCGGATGTTGCAGGGATAACCGTACTAATGGACCAGATGGCCCACTCCGGTCATGATGTGGCCGGGATTGTAAAAAAGATCTCGCCAAACATCCTGACGATCCTGGGAGGGGTATATGCAACCATGAATCCCATGACAGCTGTTGAGGATGATAATTTTGATTATATTTGCGTCGGAGAGGGTGAGTATGTTTTAAGGGACCTTATTAAGTTTCTGAAGAAGGAGGCCCCTTCACTGCCGGAGAAGGGCCTTGTTTATAAGGAAAACGGCAAGATTGTTGACAAAGGACGCTCCGCTTTTATAGAAGATTTAAACGCGATTCCCCTGCCGGCATACCATCTGATTGATTTTGATAAATACAGCAAAGAAGTTTCCAGAAGAAACTCCGTTGACTGTCCGCGAACGTTCCCGTATGCAAGGCTTCATACGTCGAGGGGCTGTCCCTTTGGCTGCAGCTTTTGTCAGGTTGGGGCGATTTCGGGAAAAACCTTCAGGTATCGAAGCGTAGAAAAAGTCATTGAAGAAATAAAGTTGTTGAAAGACAGATATGGCATAAAGTCTTTTATCGTTTCGGAGTCCAACTTTTTATTCAATAGGAAAAGAGTCGAGGGGATTCTGAATGCGATGATCGAACAGGACCTGGTTATGCCCTGGTTGTCCGAGGATACCGGCGTGATGCATATGGACAAGGATTTGCTCAAACTCATGCGCAAGTCCGGGTGTGAGTATATGGGCTGTGCAATTGAGACAGGCAATGATCGCGTTATGAACGAAATAATCCAGGGCAAGCGTTTCTCAAAGGAACATGCTATTGAAGTTGTATCCTTTGCTAAGGAACTTGGGATGTATGTTGCTGCAAACTTTATTATCGGGTTCCCGACAGAAACCTGGGACGAGATAAGGGAGACACTGCGCTTTGCGGAGTTGTTGAATGCGGATTATACGAGGATATTTAACTTAGTGCCTCTGAAAAATACGAAATTATGGGACATTTGCGAAAAGGACGGGTTTTTTAAAGAGGGATATGATCATTTTAATATGACTGCAAGCTGGAATGCGAGTTCAGTAAGATCGAACGAGTATTCACCGAATGATTTAACGGTTTTGAGGGTATTCGAATGGGACCGGATAAATTTCGGTGTTGCAGAGAAACGAATAAAAACTGCAAAAAGATTGGAAATGACAGAAGAGGATCTCAAGCTTATGCGCAAGAAGACCAGAGATAATCTGTATGCCTCAATTAAATGAGGGGTTGGCCGAAGTTTTACCGGATGTCCTTTTGACGGGAGTATTCAGCAGCAAACGTGAAGCGAAATTTATGAGTGTGTCAACCTTTATTCAGCGTCAGATCGCGCAGATTAGGCAGTATGGATACCCGGTGGTTGCCAGAAAGCTGAAGTACGTGTTAAGTGTGCTTCTGATGTTGCCTCTTCACATCCCTGCTGTCCCTGTTGTGCTTATGCTCCGCCTGATCAGACCCTGGTTGCTGGTGAGATGTGGCCGCTTGAATAGCGGGGCCATCGGACACTTCGCCGGTAATACAGAACTCTATCTGTGCGAACGGGACGCAGGCATCAATCTTCCCAAGCAGCGCCATGTGGACCTTTTTTACATGCCGAAGCCGATTTGCAACAACCAACTGGCTGCAATGTGGAAGCGGGTCCTGCACGTTTGGCCTGTTTGGATACTGGCCCCTATCAGCCGGGTGAATCGATTGATACCCGGGGGGGCTGTTCATGAGATTGGCAACAACACTCAGGCAGATCGGGATGTGCATAATCTGCTTGACCGTTTACCGTCCCATCTGCAATTCACAGCCGATGAAGAGGCCCGAGGCAAAAGCGGGCTGCGAGATATGGGGATTCCGCCGGACACCCGGTTTGTCTGTCTAAACGTGCGCGATAGCGCTTATCGTTCTTTTTTTACCCCTGGTGGCGATTTCAGCTATCACAACTACCGCGACAGCGATATCCAAAACTACGTGCCGGCTGCCGAGGAGTTGGCCAATCGCGGATACTTTGTAATTCGCACGGGGGCAAAAGTCAACGAGGCCATGAAGACCAACCACCCAAGGGTAATTGATTATGCCTTTAACGGAATGCGCAGCGACTTTATGGATATTTATTTAGGCGCAAAATGCGAGTTCTGTATTTCTACCGGTACGGGGTGGGATGATGTCCCGGAGATGTGCAGGCGGCCCATTGTTTTTGTGAACTATCTTCCGGTTGGGTATTTTCTCACTCATAGGAAAGAGTTTATCTACTTAACAAAACATCATATTGGGAAGGAAGGCAGAGAGCTTACCCTTGAAGAAATCTTTAGCCGGGGCGTCGGTTTTTCGCTGTCGACCTCTGACTACGAATCCAAAGGCGTACAACTAATGGAAAACACGCCCGAAGAAATCCGGGACGTGGTAATCGAAATGGTCGAGCGCCTTAACGGCGCTTGGCAACCCCATGATGATGATGAAGATCTCCAACGTCTTTTCTGGGAGATTTTTCCGGCGGATGCGATAAATGTACAGAATGGGCGTCCCTTGCATGGCGAAGTCCGTGCTCGTTTCGGGGCAGCTTTTCTGCGCAATAATCGCGATTGGTTGAAGTGAGAAAGTGAGCAAGCTGTCCCTGTCGGATCGAGCAACGTTATAGGACCTATGAAGCAATCCTCAAGCATAGTTACAATTTTCAGTGAGTTCCTTGCCGGCTATCCCCGGCATTTTGGCCTGCTTTTCCTGCTGGTGGTCGTTGAGGGAGCAGTTGCCGCGATGTCGGTGCTGGCAATTGTTCCGATGGCTGATTTCCTGATCGACCCATCGCTGGTGAAACCGGGTCGCATTACACAGGTTGTTCTCGCCGGTATTGCTGCCCTCGGATGGACACCCAATTTCTGGCTGCTGGGGCTGCTTTTCGCTGCAACGAACCTGCTTAAGGGCACGCTGGAAGTTGCGATTCGTTATTCAATCCTGCGCATCAAGTACGCCGTAGTGAGGGGTCTTTTTGGCGATGCCCTGGTTGCCTTTTTCAAGGCACGATGGGAGTTTTTCAGCGGCTCGGAACAGGGCCGACTCCTCAACACCATGAATAAGGAACTCAATATTATTGGAGATACCCTTGGTCATCTGGCGACCATGTTTGCCCAGGTGATCCAGCTTGGCATATACCTGGCGGTCCCCCTTCTAATGAACGCCCGCTTGACTCTCATTGCTCTGGGTCTAACAGCACTGTTTGGGATGCCATTCATGCTTTTGCATCGTGTCAGTTATCGCCTGGGCAAACGCAATACAGAAACCGCCAATATAGAGATGGGTGTCTTGAGCGAAATCCTGGGTGCGGCGCATCTCATACTAGGATTTGGACGGCAAGCCCAAGAGCGTGATCGCTACCTGAGCGCTTTCGATCAACATGTGCATGTAACACTCCGTTCTCAAACTCTCGGTACTGCAGTGACCAGCTTCTTCAAACCTTTGACCATGCTGGCTGCAGTGGTTGCAATGGGGTTTGCGGTCCAGCAGCATGCGCGCATCTCTGAACTGGCTGCAGTGATGTGGAGCTTGCTGGCCTCTATGCCGATTATAGCGTCCTTGCTTCAGGGCAACATGACAATTATCAATTTTCTGCCGAGTTATGAGCAGCTTGTATCGCTTCGAAAAAAGGCGGCTGAACTCGAAGAGGTCGAAGGGAAGCGCATCTTTAAGCGACTGGAACACGGCATCGAACTCAAAGCCGTGAATTTCACCTACCCTGGACGCATACAGACGCTGACAAATGTAAATTTGAATATTCGGAAGGGTCAGATGACCGCCCTGGTTGGTGAGTCCGGCTCCGGCAAATCTACGGTAACAGATCTTATCCTGGGGTTGCAAATTCCTGAGAAAGGGCAGGTCCTGATTGATGGTGTGCCGCTCGGGGATTGGAAGCAAAACAGTTTTCGTGAGCGGATCGGCTATGTGCCGCAAGACCCATTGTTATTTCACGCCTCGATTAGAGACAACCTGCTATGGTCGTTTGCACAGGCGAAGGAGGACGATCTCTGGACTGCTTTGCATCTTGCCAACGCCGATGATTTCGTCAAGGAATTGCCGCAAGACATCGATACCATTGTCGGCGATCGCGGTATTCGCCTGTCCGGTGGCCAGCGCCAGCGAATTGCCCTTGCACGGGCGCTGCTGCGCAAGCCTGAGTTGCTGATTCTTGATGAGGCAACGAGTTCTTTAGATTCGGAATCGGAGCGGCTAATCCAGAAGTCGATTGAACATGTGGCTAAGGACACCACGATGCTGGTTGTAGCACACCGTCTCTCAACGATTGCCAAGGCCGATCAGGTATATGTACTGAAGCAGGGCAGGGTGGTCGAGGAAGGTGCCTTTGGCGTGCTGAGCACCAGGCCGGGCGGAGTTCTAAGCGCCATGATCTCCGCACAGCAGCCGTTAGAACCGGCGCAAATTAAGGAAGCGGTGTTGTGATTGCAGGAGATATCAAAAAGAAGGCGCAAAAGACTTTCCTATCAGCGGGACGGACGGCTTTATTAGCTTCCATGTTATTATATGGATACATATTCTGTGCAAGGCACGCTCAGAAACAAATTGTTGAAAAGCATTTGCAGGAGGTATATCAATGCTCTCATTAGAGATATACGGCTTGAAAATGAAAAGAAAAAAGCATAACACTACAGCTTGAGCCATCATTAATAACAGAGAGGAGGGATGAGCATGCTAACGGAATACATCGACGAGGCACTCAAAAGAGCCCATTATGAAATGATTGATAATGAAGCGCCCTTCTACGCAGAGGTTGAAGAACTTCAAGGTGTTTGGGCAACCGGCAAATCTCTTGAAGAGTGCCGCCGGAATCTCAAGGATGTTATTGAAGGTTGGATACTGCTAAGCATCAAAAAAGAGATAAAAATCCCGAAACTTGGGAAATGCAGAATAAGAGAAGTGCACCCATCTGCCGCTTAGATGCCGAAATTAGGTCCTGTTACACGTTCTGAACTCATATCGCGACTTAAAGGACTTGGCTTTGATGGTCCCCACAGCGGTGGTAAACATCAATACATGATCAGAGGTCTTATCAGGTTAACCTTGCCGAATCCTCATGAAAATGACGTAGGTGTTGATCTACTTTCACGAATTCTAAAACAGGCTGGAATTGAGAGGAAAGACTGGCTTTTATGAGAGCAATTTCATTGCAGGGATATTTTTCGACCCAGGCGTAAGATAGTAATGCAACATTGGAAACAACACCCCCAAAGCTCAACAAAGAAATAATAATGCTATGTCAGTCACCTCATACAGTGTTGAGTAGTAACAAAATGGGACGTTCTTGAATAGGAGGATCGCGGAATGGCAAAAAGAGTAGTAGGCGTGTTGAGCATAGGACGGACCGATTACAGCCATTTCAAACCGATACTGGAAGAGATCAGAAAGAGGCCTTCCCTCGAATATTTCCTTATCACTGTCGGCATGCATCATTCGCCCGAGTTCGGGCTCACTTATCGGCCGGTTTTATGCCTATGCTGCAAGGCACGTTGATCACGCTGTTGAAATACTCGACGGCTTTTTTTATGCGGTATTTCTGCTCCCGCATGTAAGGCCTCTGCGTATGATTTAGGTTCCATAGCGGCCTGACCTGTATGTCCTCTTTGGAAATAGCTTCGATAATCTCCCCGACCCCGGGGCATTTAGTGCCGCTGAACACGACAGAATAATACCACGCGTTCCAGAAAGAATTTGCCGGTTCAATTATCATCCTGAGTCCGGCCATCTTCTCTATACGTTTCCGGTAATACTCGAAGTTTTCTCTCTTTGTCCTGATAAAACCGTCGAGCTGTTCCAGTTGGGCAAGCCCCACGGCGGCCTGCAAATTGGTCATCCTGTAGTTATAACCCACGTTGTGATGTAAAAAATAGACCGGGGCGTCCTTCGCCTGATTGGAGAGATATCTTGCGGCACGGGCATACTCTCCGTCCGAGGTCACAACCATCCCGCCGCCGCCCGACGTTATTATCTTGTTCCCGTTGAAAGAATAACACCCGATATGGCCTATAGTTCCTGTATGCTTGCCGGCGTACCTCCCGGAAATATATCTGGAACCGATCGATTCCGCTGCATCCTCTATGACGTAAAGCCCGAACTCCTCGGCAAGATCCATTATCTTTTCCATGTCAGCTGGGAAACCGAGCGCGTGCACAGGGATGACGGCCCTCACTCTTCTTCCAGTCCTCCTGTTCACAAGTTTCCCTTTCCTGAGAACACACTTCTTCTCACAGAATTCCCTGACCTTTAACGGGTCGATGTTCAGGTGATCATCGCAATCCATAAAAACCGGATGGGCCCCCACATACTTCACGACATTCACCGTAGCGATGAACGTTAGGGTCGGGACCAGGACCTCTTCATCCTCTTTTATTCCGAGAATGAGCAGCGCGGTATGAAGGGCTGTGGTCCCGGCGGACACCGCTACGGCATGTTCCGCCCCGCAGTATCCTGAAACAGCCTTCTCGAACCTGTCGACGAAAGGACCGACGGACGACACCCATCCGGTCTTGACGCATTCGACAAGATATTTTTCTTCATTTCCGCCGAGATATGGCACCGAAAGAGGCAAATGACGCACCTTACCCATTTTCACCCCTGTCTTTCTCGAAGACATACCCCGTACCCTGAACGCCTTCTTCGGCATACCACGAATCGCATTTCTTGCAGACGTCCTCAGAAAAAAAGAGCTTCTTCTGCTCATCGCGTATGCGATTATAATTGTCGTTGTTCCATATCTGCCGGATACCTTCACGCGATACGTCGCCGATCGGGTCCTTGCTCCAGTCGTGGTTGCATCTGGCAACTTTGCCGTCCCAGTATATGACCATGTCGGTGAATGGTTTCATGCACGGTTTACGGTCCACGCGTTTATCGTCCGTCGCGCCGAACACCCCGCCAATCGAATGTTTCTGGTATATCCTCACTCTGTCCACCCTCTGGACCCATATCCTGCGGAACGCTTCGATGTCCTTTTCGTCCATGTCGTCGTCCCTGACCGCGGAAACCTGCGACCTCGCTCTCTTGTTGATCGAAAGAAATCTCTCTATGTTCTTCTCGACCTGAGGATAAAGATCGACCCCTCTTTTCTCAGCGTACTTTCCGGGGAGATCCAGACTGAAGGAAACAAAATCCAGTGTTTCGGCCATGACTACGGCCTTCTCCTCGTCGAGAGCTATGGCGTTAGTGGCGATCTGGACGTTTCGGAATTTCCCCTTAACGTAACTCAGCATAACGGAGAAACTCGGATGCAATAAGCTTTCCCCTCTCCTATGGAGCTGGAGAACAACGTCCGGATGACCGGAAGCTTCGTCTATGATCCGGCGAAAAAGCTCGAAAGACATGAAACCTTCTTCGCCGACTCCGTAATTACGCGGGCAGTAAATGCATTTTGAGTTACAACTGTTGGTGAACTCTATTTCTATCCTTTTCGGAAAAACGCTTTCTTTCACTTTACACCTTTTAAGTTAATGATTAAACTGCCCTCTTTTAACAAAGGGGCAGAGAATTGTTTATATCCAGTCAGCGTCACCTGCAAGGTGGTACTCAAGACCTGCTGCTCCGAATTTGTCGCGATGTTCTTTCCATAAACCCGTATTGTCCAGAATATGACTGCGTTTCTTCATGTTCCTGACAAGTGTGGCTCCGGGAACTTTATATTCGTCGTGATCGACCACGAGAACGACCATGTCGCAATCCTTGAGTCCCCTGGGAAACTTGAGGGGCTCGACACCGAGGATCTTCCTGACCTCGGCATCCGTGAAGTAAGGGTCGAACACCTTAACATCCACACCCTTTTTCACGAGTTCCGCAACAAAGGGGATGGTTGGCGAGAGAATGTTCACCTTGAGATTTCCTTTGTAAGAAAGCCCGAGGACCGCTACCTTCTTAGCTCCTCGGCGGGCTATCGATCTGGCGATCAGCAGGTTTATTTCCGTATCCGTTCTTATGGTCTCTTTCAGTATGGAAAGTTTTTCCGGCCTTTCGGCGCCGTCAATAACATACTTGCTTGCTACAGGGATACAGTAGCCTCCGGTACCGAAACCCGGTCTGTACGTACCTATGTTCCACTTCGTGCCGACCAGTTCGAGCGCCTCTCTTATGTTCTGCGAAGGATAGGCCAGCGATATCTGGTTTGCGAGAGTTATTTCGGCATGGCGATACGCGTTCTCGAAACTCTTTACCATTTCCGAAACATAACAGCTCGAGGCGGCGTGCAGTTTCTTGCAAACAATGCCGAGCACTTCTTCCACGGCTTCTTTGGATCGTTCGTCATATCCGCCGAACACCCTGTCGAGGTCCATCAAGTTCTTCCCGCCTTCTACGAACCAGTCTCTCCTGGGAGAGACCCCGAACAGAATGTCCCTGCCTATCACTATCCCTTCTTTCTTGAAGAGCGGCAATATTATCCGGTCCGTGGTCCTCGGGCTTAACGTTGATTCTATTATTACGAGCGGCATGACATCGAACTCGTTATTCCTGACCATATCGCATATCTTACGGATTACATCCTTCAGTATATCGAAATATGGTTCTCCTTCCTTTTCCGTCGGTATGGCCACAAAATGCACTATAGCTTTCTGGCGCGCCAGATCGTTGTGGTCGCTAGTGGCCCTTAAATAGCCTTTACGCGCGAGAGGCCCTACCGGGAAATTAAGCCATGTCTTGAGTTCCTTTATGATGTATCCACCGCGGTTTATTACCTTGACCTTCTCAGGTGAGACATCATAACCGACAGTTCTCACCCCTTGCTTCGCGAAGAAAGCCATTGTGGAAAACCCGATATATCCGGTCCCCCAAACACCCACTTTGCAATCTTTCTTCAATAGCTCTCTGTACATATCCTTGCGCCCCCTTCCTTATGGCCTTGTTCTTACGAAGATAAATTTTTTCGTTATCAGTTTCGCGTCCAGCTTTATGCCGGCAATAACATCCACAATCCTCTTTGACGAACCTCCGCTGCCGTAAACGCTCTTCATGTTCTTTATGGACCGCCTGAACTTATCGGACAACGCTTTCTCTATCCCTTCAGTTATCTCTGCGGCCGAATATCCTGTGTCTATAACGTTCTTGTCCCGAAGACGGTTTTTCTGTCTGTTGCCTATGTCTACCACCGGTACCTTGAAGATCCCCGACTCAACTATCCCGCTCGAACTGTTGCCGATGACAGCGTCGGCGTGTCTCATGGCCGTAAAATACATGTCGATACCGAGGTTCTTGATGAACTTAACGTTGGCTTTCTCATCGGCGAACTTCTTCAACCGTTCTATTATGATCCTCGATCCCGGATCGGAATTAGGGTACGTGATGATCATTCCCGCATCGTATGAGGAGAGGGCCTTCACAAGGTTATCGACATAATACTCAGTCTTATCCAATTCCAGGGTCGTAGGATGGAAGGTCACCAGGAAGATCTTTCCCGACGGTCCTATCCCGAATTTTGAGCAGAATGCGCCTTTCGGGATGAATTGTTTGTCCCTCAAGGTATCAAGGCTGGGAAGCCCGACATTGAACACTCGCCACGGCTCCTCGCCCATCTGGATAATCCTCGACGCGCTTATCTTGTTAGAAGGAAAATGCACATGTGCTATCTTTGTTATGGCGTGCCGTGTCTGCTCGTCCGACATCCCTTCCGTCACGTCGCCGCCGCCGATGTGAAATATCGGGATATTGT
>JADFXI010000053.1 GCA_015233655.1 Nitrospirota bacterium
CACTTCCAACCGGACCACAGAAAGCAATCATCAGTTCCTCTGTCCTGCGCGACTTAAGCCTTTCAGAAAAGCTTTCTGATGAACTTGTGGGATGTATCACTTCAAGCAAGGGTTTCTTTTTCGTATTTTCCATCTTTGTTCCCTTCCTGTTTAGTTAAATATGGGGCCTCTACATTTTTTATAATATGTTTAACACTCATTTTATGGCAACGACAAGTAAGCCAAAAATTATTCCCACGATTGTCGATCTTTCTCCATTCCCCTTCTCTCTTTAAACGACTGCCTATTTATATCACATGCTCTCTTCAAAAAACTATTACCCGAAAGTAGTATTGACCGAATTGCCTAAGATGCTACTGAAAGGAATATTGCGGCATTCTTCTTGATATCACCCTCCAGGAGTCCCGATGATACCGCTACACCGGCACAGCCTGTTTCAAAGACCTGCTGCGCATTATCGGGCTTTATCCCCCCTATGCCCACAACCGGTATGCGGACCGCGTTACATACAATCTTCAGCGCCGCCAGCCCCTTAGGTGCTCCCACCTCTTTTGTTGTCGTATGAAAGACAGAACCGAAGCCTATATAATCCGCACCGTCTTTTTCTGCTTCCAGTGCTTCCTGAACAGAGTGTGTCGATATGCCGATGATCCTGTTCCCCATGATCTTCTTCGCTTCTTTAAGAGGGAGGTCGTCCTGCCCCAGGTGCACTCCGTCGGCATCGACAGCGACGGCGATGTCCGCATAATCATTTATGATCAGACAGGCATTGAACGTCCTGGTGATTTCTCTGAGTTTGAGGGCTTCAAAAAAAATGTCTCTGCGCGTCTTGCCCTTCTCCCTGTACTGGACCCACCTTATGCCCGATTCAAGGATTAGACGGACCGTCTGCAGAAGTCCGGCGCTGATGTGCGACGATGGCGTTATGAAACAGATACGGCTAGAACTTAAGTCAAACCCGTTTCTTGCTTCATGTTTCGGTGCTCCCGTTTTTCCCCACCTCCACAGACTGTAACGGATTGACCATCCTTTCGATAAAGTCCGTGCCGAAATTGCCCTTTATAAAATCGGGGTGGTTCAGGACCTTCTTGTGAAAAGGAATGGTTGTGCGAATCCCCTCAATGATAAACATATCGAGCGCCATCTTCATTTTTGCGATAGCGTCTTCCCTGTTTTTTGCATGGACGATAAGTTTCGCTATCATAGAGTCATAATGAGAGGGCACTACCCAGCCGGTGTATGCGGCTGTATCGACCCTCACTCCGGGCCCCCCTGGCGGCATGAAAAGCGTCAGCTTGCCGGGAGACGGAATAAACTTGTCGGGGTCTTCCGCGTTGATCCTGCACTCCATTGCATGTCCCACAGGTTTAATCTGGCTCTGCTTGTACGTAAGGGGGAAACCGGCGGCGATCTTTATCTGTTCTTTTATTATATCTACTCCGGTAAGTTCTTCCGTAACAGGGTGTTCGACCTGGACCCTGGCATTCATTTCCATGAAATATATATTTTGCTCCTGATCGACAATGAACTCGACTGTGCCCGCGTTTTTATATTTAACGGCCTTCGCGGCGCGCACGGCTAATTCGCCCAGTTTCTTGCGAAATTTCTCTGTTGCGACCGGGGAAGGAGATTCTTCTATAAGCTTCTGGTGCCTTCTCTGCACAGAGCAGTCACGCTCCCCCAGATGTATGACATTCCCCTTGCCGTCAGAGAGTATCTGGACCTCTATGTGCCGTATCGAGGGCAGGTATTTTTCGACATAGACTTCACCATTGCCGAAGGCTGCTAGGGCCTCTCTCTGGGCCATATAAAAAGCAGAGGAAAGCTCGTCTTCTTCCAACACAATCCTCATGCCCCTGCCTCCGCCGCCCGCAGAGGCCTTTATGATTACAGGCAATCCAATTCTCTTCGCTGTTTTTAATGCCGCTTCTTCGGAGTCCACCGGTCCGTCGCTTCCGGGCACCACAGGGATGCCGCGCCGTTTCATGATCTGGCGGGCCTTGGCCTTGTCTCCCCCGAGTTTCATGCTTTCTGCAGCAGGGCCTATAAAGGTGATGCCTGAAGTGGCACAGGCTTCGGCAAACTGAGGGTTCTCGGAAAGGAAACCATAACCTGGATGTATCGCCTCGGAATCAGTAAGCTCAGAGGCGCTCAGTATCGCAGGTATGCTCAAATAACTGTGGGCCGGATTTGCAGGCCCGATACATACGGCCTCGTCCGCCAATCTCACATGAAGGGCCTCGCGTTCGACATCGGAGAAGACAGCGACTGTACGGATTCCGAGTTCCTTGCAGGCGCGGATCACGCGGACCGCGATCTCGCTGCGATTGGCTATTAGTATCTTCTTAAAAAGCTTCATACCGTGCCCCGGCTCACAGCCTGTCTGCCGGCTCGACAAGAAAGAGCGGCTCGCCATATTCGACAGGATGGCCGTTGTCGACCAAAGCCCTCACCACAACGCCGTCAATTTCACTCTCTATTTCATTCATAAGCTTCATGGCCTCTATAATGCAAAGTGTCTGGCCCTTCTTCACTCTCGTTCCCACTTCGACAAAGGGGGCCGACTCAGGAGACGGCGACCTGTAGAAGGTGCCTACAATAGGAGAGGTGACCGTAAAGAGCTTTCCTTCCAGCTCCTGATCCGGGGCCTGTTCCTGCTCAATATCGGCTTTCCTCTGCTCATCTTTCCTGACAGGCAGAATTGATTGCGGGACCTCAAGGTGGCTGAAGAATTTTTCACGCCGTATCTTGACCTTGACGCCGTCTTTTTCGACGAGCAGTTCAGTTATGTCGGTATCCTTCAGCATGCCCATCAGTTCTTTCAACTCCTCAAGCTCCATCGGTTCTCCCTCCTTTCGCCTTACTTTACCTTTTCGATGTAATCGGATGTCCTGGTGTCGATCTTCAGCACATCTCCCACAGAAATATGGAAAGGCACTTTTACCACAAGCCCGGTTTCTAGCTTCGCAGGTTTGGTGGACCCTGATGCAGTGTCCCCGCGAAATGCGGGATCTGTCTCTGCTACCGCAAGCTCTACAAACATGGGCGCCTCGACTGTCATCGGCATGTCTTTGTAATAAAGGATCTTCACATTCATGTTTTCTTTAATAAACTTCATCACATCTCCCAGTTGCGCGGCAGTAAGCGGCACCTGTTCGTAAGATTCGGTATCCATAAAATAATGAAGGTCGTCCTGGGCATAGAGATACTGCATCTCTTTCTCTTCAAGGCCGGGCGATTCAAATTTCTCTCCCGACCTGAAGGTATCTTCAAGGACGCTTCCTGACTTCATGTTTTTGAGCTTTGTCCTTATAACTGCCCCGCCCCGCCCCATCTTGACATGTTGAAAGTCGACAATCTCGAACGGTTCTCCCTTATAAACTATCTTTGCACCCTTCCTGAAATCACTCGTACTAAGCAACGAATACCTCCCGCATCATTTTATTATTTCGAGTTCCCGGCCAAGACTCGTCATGATTATACATTTCCGGCCCTTTAAAGTCACCATGTCTTCTATACGAACACCCCCTAATTCGGGGACATATATTCCAGGCTCAACAGTGAATACAAAACCATCAGTGATACGGTCTCCCGCTGTGAGCGACACACGCGGGGCCTCATGCACGTCAAGGCCGACGCCATGTCCTGTTCCATGACCGAAGAACGCTCCGTACCCGGCCTTTTTTATTGTGTCGCGGGCCGCCCGATCTACTTCACCGGTCCTGACCCCCGGGCCGACTTTGTCTATGGCTTTCTGCCGCGCTTTGTCGACAATACCATATATTTTTATCTTTTCATCGAGTCCGGACCCAGCCATTAAAAACGTCCTGGTCATATCTGAGTAATAGCCGTCAGCCTCTCCGCCCCAGTCAACTGTGACAAAGTCTCCTTTTTCTATTTTCTTTTCAGTTGGTTGCGCGTGAGGCTTGGCACTATTCTCACCAGAGGCCACTATTATATCAAATGCAGCATGTTTACATCCCTCTCTTTTAAGCTGCTCTTCGAGCCTCAGTGAGATGGCCCTTTCCCTTACCCCGGTCCTTATAAATGGTTTGATCTTAAGAAAGGCTGTTTCAGCTCTTTCTATGGCCCGTGTCAGGGCTTTGATTTCGATAGCGTCCTTGGCCCTTCTGAGATTCTCGACAAGATTCGGAGCAGGCGCCAGCGTAACATGCAGCCCGCAAAGCTGATAATAAAAATCGTAGGAGAGCGATGTCTCGAATCCAAGCCTCGTGATGCCCAGCGACTTTACCAGCCGGCGTACCAGCGACAGCCTCTTTCCTTTTTCAATACCGATCTCACACCCTTGTACTTCTTCCGCCGATTGCTGCTGATATCTGAAATCGGTGAAGAACAGCCCTCTGTCACGGGTGACCAACATAAAGGCTGAAGAGCCGGTAAAACCGGACAGGTAGCGTATATTTTTTATCGCTCCTACAAATAACGCATCTATCCTCTTTCTTCTGAGAATATGCTGAAGGCTTTTTATTCTTAAATCATGCAGGGTCATAATTTCAGAGTCAATAGGCCTTAGGCGCGATTCTCTTATTGCCCATTGCCCGCTTTTGCGGCAAAATGAATTTTTATGGCATCAAGAAATGCATTCAACTGTTTTAGCACGCCGCTTTTGCCGTCTTTCTTCTTTTCGGAAAATTTGATCAGCGCCGCCAGTTCCTCTTTCCGCTGAAGGACGAGCTTGTCTCCGGGATTGTTTATGAGCATTTCCTGATAGAGTTTCATAGCGGAGCCGTAATGCCCGTAAGCGATAAGCCGCTCAACTTCAGCCAGTTCGGAAATTACAGGGCCCACCGGTCCGACTGCTGCCTCAGGGAGTTCAGTAGTAATGCCCAGGCCGTTATTCGCTTCGGTAAGGCCCTTGCGGGCGAAATAGTTGTCTGGTTCTTTCTTGAGCACTTCTGAAAATTGTGCTGCCGCCTCACTAAATTTATGGCCCTGAAGATACCACCTGCCGAGCGTAAGTTTGGCAGCAAGAAAATCAGGGTCCTGCCTGCTGCCGTCTGAAAGGAGTGCAACAGCCTCTTCAATCATGTCACGCTTCCTCAACTCTTCCGCAAGGGAGAGAAAGAGCCTGGAGCCCGGCTTCTGCCTCAGCCGGCTTCTGAGCCTGCTGATAAAGGCGCTGTCTTCATCGTTTACCACAATGTCATCCCCCCTTTAACTCAAGGATTCTATCAAAAATTGCAGCAGCTACTTCAACCTTTTTCATCACCGGGAGCTTACGCTCGCCCTCACGGTCTATAATTACGACCTCATTGGTATCAACGTCGAAGCCTGATCCTTCTTTGGACACATCGTTAAAAACAATCATATCTATATTCTTTGCGGCAAGTTTCTTCCGTGCCCTGTCTATTCTTGGTCCGGTTTCGGCAGAAAAACCTACTGTAAAAGGGCGCTTTTTCAGTCTCCCTACAGCTTCGAGGATGTCGGTCGTTTTCAGCAGATTGAGGGAAAATTTATCTTTCTTCTCTATCTTGCTCGTTTTCGGTTCAGCTGCCATGAAATCCGCCACTGCGGCTGACATTATAAATAATGAGGACATCGGAATATTATCCATTACCGCAGTATACATATCCCTGGAAGACTCGGCAAGTATCACATCAACCCCTTCAGGCGGTCTGATCGAGACCGGCCCGCTGACCAGAGTAACTTCGGCCCCTCTCCTGCCGGCGGTCTGCGCAAGGGCATATCCCATTTTGCCGGAAGACCTGTTGGTAATATACCTGACAGGATCAATATATTCCCTCGTCGGCCCTGCCGTCACCAGCACATTTTCACCTGCCAGGTCCTGTTCGGTCAAAGCGGCTATTACAGATTCAAGGAGCTTTTCTATGTCAGCCATCCGGCCTATGCCTTCCTCTCCGCAAGCCAGGCTTCCCCTTTCCGGTCCGATAAACTGTACGCCAAGAGAAGCAAGATAATCCAGGTTTTTCTTGAATATCGGGTTTTCGTACATCCTCCAATTCATGGCAGGGGCCATCAATACCCTTCCGGGCTGACCGCTGAAGGCAAGCAGGGTGGTGCTAAGCATATCATCGGCGATGCCCTGGGCATATTTGCCGATGCAGTTGGCAGTTGCAGGAGCCACCAGAAAGAGATCGGCACCGGCAGGAAGGCTCACATGAGAAAGAGGGAGCTTGAACATGTCTGTGTAAACGGGTTCGCCGACCGCCAGCTCAATTGAAAGCGGGGTGACAAAACGCGTTGAGGCCTCTGTCATGATTACCCTGACAGAGGCCCCTTCTTGTCTAAGTCTTTTGATTATGTCAATGGACTTGTAAGCAGCTACGCTTCCGGTGATCCCTAAAAGTATAGACTTGCCTTTAAGCACTACTACTCTTCGCTTTCGGAGGCTTCTTCCCCTTCATTAAACAGATCTTCCAGCGCCTTCTCCGGCGACCCCTTTTCGTGGAGGTACACCTTGAGGTCTTTCTCGAGCTCCGAAAGGTCTTCAATGGGCCGCCTCTTTTCCTCGATCAGTTTCTTATAATCAATCTTCTCGGACTTTTCCTTTGCTGTAATAGCATCGGCCCCGGTCAGAAATTCGATGTTGCTGCTGACGGCCTCAAGGAGCGCCATCGTGGTGACCTTTTTTGTCTTCGTCTGGATCTTGGACTGGGCTCCTAATGAAAGCTCGCGCGCTCTCTGGGCCGCAATTACTACAAGCCTGTATCTGCTGTCAATCTCCTTTTTATCATATTCAACCGGCAATGATATAATATCCACGTTATACTGCCTCCTCCAAAAAGTTTTTATAGACCCACTCGTGATCGATCCGGCCCTGACGTATTCTGTCAGCCAAAACAATCGACAATAGCTCTTGGAGAGCATCATCGATTATGTCGTTTATAATAACATAATCGTAACTTTTATACTCCCTTATCTCCTGCACGGCGTTCCTGAGCCTAATTCTAATGACCTCATCAGTATCGCTCATCCGTTCCCTCAGTCTCTTTCTGAGGACATCCATAGACGGCGGCAGCACAAATACGAAAACACAACCACCCGGGACTGAAGAGAGCTTCTCTTTTATCTGGAGGGCGCCCTGAACATCTATGTCCAGGATCACATCAATTCCCTCGCCGGTCAATTCCTCTATCCTTTTTCTTGACGTACCGTAATAATTGCCATGTACCTCGGCCCACTCGACGAACATGTCTTCGGCTATCATTGCCATAAAAGTGTCCCTGTCCACAAACGAATAGTGAACGTCGTTTATTTCTCCCGGCCGGGGCTGCCGGGTGGTGTAAGATACGGAGTGATGTATCCCGTGCAGGGTTGCACAGAGTCTTTGGCACAACGTGGTCTTCCCGGCCCCGGATGGAGCGGACAGCACAAAGAGGCTACCTTTCTTCACCCTCATCCATGACCTCTTTAAAACCCTCCTTCAGGCCCGAAACCCTCTGTGCTATTGTTTCGACCTGGATAGCGGACAATATGATGTGATCACTGTCGGTCACTATAATCGCGCGGGTCTTCCTTCCTTCGGTTGCGTCAATAAGTTTTCCCCTGGTGCGGGCTTCTTCGCGCAATTTCTTTATGGGCGCCGAGCCGGGGTTAATAATGGCAACCACTCTCGCAGAATAGATAACATTGCCGAAACCTATATGTATAAGGGTCCCTTTCATACAATTTACCTCTATTCTATATTTTGCACCTGTTCCTTCAGCTTTTCAATACCCGTCTTTATTTCGATAGCCAGATTGATGATCCTTATGTCATCCACTTTTGATGCAATCGTGTTCGTTTCCCGGTACATCTCCTGCATTAAAAAATCCATTTTTCTGCCTATTGCCTTCCCGCTGTCAAGGAAAGCGTTAAACTGCTGGAAATGGCTGCGAAGGCGCGCCAATTCTTCCGTAATATCACTCTTTTGAGCAAGCATGGCGACTTCCTGGGCAAGTCTGCTCTCATCGATCTGGACCCCTGATATCAGTTCAGAAAGCCTCTTGGAGAGCGCTTCCTTATGGGCCATAGCCATACCAAGCGACAACTCCTCCACTTCAGCCCTGAGCGACTCTGCCCGCACCGCGTGGGATTCCAATTCCTTTTTAATCGCTTCTCCCTCTTTGGTGCGCATCTCTTCAACTCGCGCCACCGCGTCGCTTAAGGCTTCATAGAGATCGTCCGCGCTATAGGACGGCTCTTCCGTAAGCAAAAACTCTTTGTACCATGACAAAAAACCTATGTCGAGAGACCCGGGAATCGACAATGTTTTCTGCAGGTCCAAAACCGTGTCGTAAATGTCTTTAGCGAGTTCCTTGTTGGCGCGGACCTTGACCTGCCGTTTACCGGTAAGAGATATCGTTATGTCTACCTTGCCCCGGGCAAACCGGTCTTTGATAAAGTTCCTGACCGGCATCTCATGTTCCATGAGAAAAGAAGGTATCCTGACATTGACATCCAGATACCTATGATTTAATGTACGTACCTCAACCTTGAACCCCTCACGCTCGGCAGCCCCATATCCAGTCATGCTCCGGATCACATCTTCACCCCCGTAATTTTTACCGTTTTTCTTTTGGAGGTCTCGCCCCGCAATATTGTTACGTTACTCTTGCTGACACCGTATGTTTCTGCCAGAAGCTCTATAAGCTGATCGTTCGCGGCACCGTCTACAGGAGGGGCGGTGAGTTTGACCTTCAGCATATTGTCCATAACACCTGCTATCCCGACCTTTGACGACCGCGGGGCCACCTTGACTTCTATAATAATGCCATCCCTGGTCTTACTGAAGGGGATATCCATCACGCGTATCTCAGGACCGTCGCGCATATCCTGACAAGAGGTTATAATATACCTCACCTGCTGTGAGTGTTACAACAGCCAGTATCGCTCCGGCAACAACATCAACCGCATAATGATACCTGCAATATACAGTAGCCGGGACAAGCAAAATCACCGGGACCAGCATCCATCGGAACAGCGTCCTGTCATAACGGTATGAAAGAAAAAGCGAGGTGAGGGCTATGGCGGTATGGCCGCTGGGAAAGGCGTCCCTCTTTATTCCTTCAAGCAAATTGAGAGTGTTCTGTATGGGACGCGACACCAGGAATCCATCCAGTTCCCTGTCATAAAGGTGGTTCATCGCATAGCGCGGACCGACTGCCGGAAAAAGCAGATAGCCGACGTAGGAGAGATAAAAGCAAAAAAGCATCAGGAACAGAGATTTCTCAAAGGGCCCCCTTTTCCCGCCCACCTTTAATGAAATGCCCAAGGCAATGGGGATAAAATAATATGTCGAGTAAGCGACCTGGAGTACGTCGGTAAGCAATGGATTGATAAATCTCTCCAATAAAACAGTCGAGTAACCGCCGAACATACGATAATCAAACCTGATCAACAGGTAGTCGATGTCATGCCTGTTAACGGCATGAACAATCAGGCCGAGGCTGTCAAAGATCACGAGGACACTGACTACAGGGAATATGATATCGCGGGCCGCAGCAAGGAATGGATTGATTCTTCCGATATAAATAAGCACTATCTGAAAAAGTATAATCGATGAATAAATAAGCATGAGATATCCTGCTGACGGGATAGAAGGGAAATAGACCAGCGTCAAGACAAGTAGAAATGAACTGAAAACAATCGTAAGGGAATCTGCGGGCCTTAATTTCAGCAGCCATGTCATCATGTCACAGCTTGCTCAGCGCCCTTCTTACAGACTTTTCTTTTTTTGACAGCTTGTGAGGGTTCCCTTTTCCGGTATTGAAAACTTCGCTGTCCTCATCGGAATCTTTGCTGTAAGCGGTGTCCTCATGTATGTCCATATCATTTCCGCCGGTTGCGGATACGCTCCTTCCAGCCACTTCTCTTGAAACTATCTGGATGAACTCATCCGACGGCACGGCAATGGCATTCACCGACCATGCATGACGGGCGATTTCCCTGTCCGAACTGACGACCAGCCATTCCTTGCGGTCCCTGGAGACGATCCTTTTGATGACATCGTCAGCCCGTTCTCCGAGTCCTGAATAAATAACTGTCACGCCTCCCAGGACCGCCTTCTGCTCATGGCCCTGCCCGGCCTTGTGACCGTCAAATACGACTGTAATATCCTGCTTCTTGATCTTCTTATACCGCATCATAAGGTCAATGAAATCATTGCGGGCTTTCTCAATGTTGCGGTGAGCGGTCCCTATAACGTTGTATCCGTCTATGATTATATTAGTAATGCCGCCCCCTCGTCCTCAGGCCCGATTGCAGGGTCGCTGTTCAATCGCGCGCCAGGTCTCATCATCAATTTCATTAAGGTACTCTGAAAGAATATAGCTCTCGCCGCATTCCAGGCAGCGCAGTATTACTGACTTTCAACCGATGACAAGCTTAAGCTCGCCATCACATTTCCTGCATTTCATCGACGTCCTCCGTAAGAATAATCTTTTTAATATACCATAGAAGCAGACGCGGACAGATAGTAAACGCCACTCATGATGCAAGGCTTTTCAGATACCGTATTCTCTCTGTCACAGGCGGGTGCGAGTAAAAAAGAGCCACATAGAGCGGGTGCGGGTGAAAATTGGAAAGGTTTTCCTTTGACAGTTTAATGAGGGCCCGAATCAGGCCCCCGGTTTCACCCGTAAGCTCGTATGTTGCCAGGTCAGCCTGACGCTCATGCCTTCTTGAGATGAAATTCACAATCAGCTTCAGCGGAAACAGAACAATTCCAGCGATAAAGCCCAGCAACAACATTTTGACAAAAAGAGTGCCTGCACCCATGCCGAAGACCTGCAGCAGCAGATCGCTCTGCATTATTCTATATGCAGCATACAAGCCGATAAATGAAAATGCCTCAAACAAGGCAAGCATCTTCAGTATATGCTTCTTTTTCCAGTGTCCCATCTCATGCGCCAGCACCGAGAGTATTTCATCGCTGTCCATCTGCGCCAGCAAAGTATCGTACAGGACCACCCTTTTGGTCCGCCCTATGCCCGAAAAATATGCGTTTGAATGTCTGCTCCTCTTCGAAGCGTCGCTTTTCAGTATCCTGCCTGTCTTTATGCCGGCCTTATTTGCCAGGGCCGCAATTTTATCCTTGAGCGACTCATCATCGACCGGACTGAATTTGTTGAACAACGGCTCGATTACATAAGGGGTGATGTACATGACAACCATACTGAATGCAAAAAGAAACGCCCATACCCAAGACCACCAGTGGAGGGGGCTCCACTCTATAAGCCAGAGGCCTGCGAAGATAGCGAGCGAGTACATTATTGTGGAAATGACCAGTGATTTTATAAAATCCGAGATCCATAAACGCAGCGTCGTGGCGTTGAATCCATACCTGTTTTCGATTCTGAAGATAGCGTAAAGACTGAAGGGAACAGCCAAGATCTCACCGGCAAGCGATAACAACAGAAAAAAGAGCCACCCGGAAACAATGAACGAAAGATGCAATGAGGTCATCCACGCGCTGTAGCGTTCAAGCAAGCCGCCAAAGATAAAAACAACGGAGGCAATATTTCCTGCTGCAGATGAAATAAACCCCAGACGTGTCTTGTCCGACTCGTAGCCCTGCATCTTTTCGATCAGGGGCGCATCGACCTTCCCCTCAAACTCCGCCGGTATTAGATGACCTGCGGCAGTCATGTGCTTAAGGTTGAGATACTGAACAAAATATTCAAAGCCCTCTTTTAGGATGTAAAGAAACAAAATCACGAAACGCGCGGAATGCAGATCCATAGCTAATTATAAACTAAAAACCGCTTTTGCGGCTTAGGCCACTTGAGCAAATAGTCCCAAAACTGTAAAATTTAGAAAAATATGTGGTCCTTGTGCTGAAAAGACAGATTGCAGTCGGCGACATACATGGTTGCTTTGATTTGCTCACAGTCCTGATCGAGAAGATCATCGGTTTCTCGCCTCATGAAGACATGCTCATCTTTATGGGCGATTACATAGACAGAGGCATGAAGGTCAAAGAGGTAGTCAGGTATGTGAGCGAACTGAAAGAGAAATCGCCCGATGCCGTCATACTACTCAAAGGGAACCATGAGGATATGGCATATAATGCACTGACAAGCGGGGATGTTGAAGAAGAGATGCTGTATTGGCTGCTGAACAAAGGCGATAAAACCATCACAAGCTTCGGCGGCAGAGAGCAAACGAAGGAACACCTCATACCTTTCATCGAGTCCCTGCAGCTCTATTACGAAACCGATACCCATATTTTTGTCCATGCCGGCATCCCATACGGCAAAGACCTTGGCACAGCCACTTCCGAAGAACTGCTATGGGACAGGACTTTGTCTTATGCAGGAGAGAAAACACTCGTTGTAGGCCATACGCCTAAAAGCAAGGTTTCCTATTTCAATAACGGCAAAATAATCTGCATCGATACCGGGGCCTACATGACAGGCAATCTGTCAGCTTATGATGTGATCCACAAGAAGGTTTATAGCACAGGGGCGGCAACTTAGATTAATACGAAGGTGTTTAAGGCAGTTCGAAGTTGCCAGCTACTATGCCAGGCACGGTAATATCCTCATCAATCTCTTCCCATCGAAGCGCATATCCGTTAAGACGAATCTGGACTTTATTGATCTGTTCATCTGTAGCCGATTTCAGCAGTCTGAATCTGTCCGCAGGAAAGCCAACTATACGGCCATCAGTCAATTCAACAAATACCCTTCTTCCTTCTGCCCATGCTCTTATTGCAGCTGGTTCAACGGTAATTTCTTTATCAGCGATTGTGGTACTCATTATATTTCTCCTTCAGAAATGCTTGGTGTTCAAAAACAAGCTTCTCAATCTCACGCAGTGCAATCGGGGCAACCCCCTTGTTCCTTGCAAGCCGGACCGTATCAAGCCAGAACTTGCATTCACCGTCAGGCGTCTCAACGTGTATGTGAGGAGGTTCCCTGAGTTCGTCTGAATAAAAATGGAACCTATAAGGGCCTACTCTCAATACCGTTGGCATGGCGTCTTATGGCTTGTTTTCATCAATAACCTACCTGCTTTGATTAAGCCTATCATAAAGGCAGGTATTACAGCAACGGCGAGTTTAAAGCACCCCACTTCCATGCTGTCTTGTCAAGCTTATTTCCGGAAGATCTGTCCTGTCGGTTCCCATGTGCTTGGCTTTGCCGTCGGCGGAGGGCGAAAACTCTCGACGAGGTCTCCTATTATTGCACTGCTGAAATGCTTTATTCTTATGCCTGCTTGTTGTCCTGCAGAAGCCTTCTGCACAGCAGCATCTCCTATATGGAGCGACTCTATTGTGCCTGTATAAACCGGGCCCATGGCAGATATGATACGGAAGCGTTCTCCGACCGCAAAAAAACCTTCAGCAATCTCGCATCCAATAATTATGCCCTTACGTGAGCTTTTGAATAGGGCTATTATTCTGCCGGAGCCTATGATCCGCTCCTGCGGGTAATGAGGGACAAAGTCACCGGCGATGGCCTTAATATCATCTATCAGTTTGTAAATCACTTCGTAAAGGCGCACCTCTACCCCGTGCTCCCTTAACGTCTTGTCCATAGCAGGCATAACTTCCACCTGGAAACCGATTATGAGCCTGCTCGCGGTCTCGGCATAAAGAACATCGGATTTGCTGATTACACCAACGCCGCTGTGAATAACACTGATTTCGACATCAGGGGTGGTCAGTGCCTCAAGACTGTTTTTGACAGCCTCCAGGCTTCCTGCGGAATCGCACTTAAGCACTATTTCGAGCTTCGGCTTTTTCCCCATAATGCATTCCTATTAAAATCATAGGGCCCTCATTGTGCAGATGTCAATTCTAAATTCCCGCACTCAAGCCTTTACATTTGCATCTTTATTCCTGTATTCTTTAAAATTGTACCATGATAGACCTGCACACCCACAGCATATTCAGTGACGGCGAGCTTATTCCTGCCGAGCTTATCCGGCGAGCCGCAGCCCATGGCTATAGCGCACTCGCTATTACAGACCATATGGACCAGTCAAATTTTGACATGGTCATTCCCAGGATAGTCAAGCTGATCGAAAAGTTGCGTGGCAGTATTCCTATCACGGTACTCGCAGGCGCTGAAATAACTCATGTGCCGCCGGCATTAATACCTGACTTGATAAAAGAAGCGAGGGCGCTGGGCGCTCAAATAATAATTGTTCATGGCGAGACCATTGTTGAGCCGGTTGCTGAAGGAACAAATAGGGCGGCCATTGAAGGGGGAGCCGATATTCTGGCACACCCGGGTCTCATATCCCGCGAAGACCTGCTGTTGGCGCTGGAAAAGGGAATAACTCTGGAGATCACGGCCCGGAAAGGCCATAGCCTGTCGAACGGATATGTTGCGCGGCAGGCGGTCGAACTCGGAATTCCGCTGACACTAAATACCGATTCGCATTCTCCGTCAGACCTCATCACAAAGGAATTTGCCAAGCTCGTGCTTCTAGGTGCGGGGATCGAAGAGAATGGGATTGAGCGCATATTTAACCACGCCCGCGCATTGGTTGATAAGGCATTAGGACAAGGACATAAATAACTTATATACAATGGAGGGAATAAATGCCCAAAGTCATTAAAAGAAGAATTGATAAGAAATCAGAGGCAGCCGGCGATCTCGGCGAGACCGTTACAGATATACGTAACAAGATCAAGGAACGTCAGAAGTCACTTGTTTATGCGTTTCTGGCAGCCGGTCTGATTTTAATAACGGTCGGCGGTGTGGTTGTTTACAACCGCGCCGGCGCCGGCAAGGCGCAGCAGCTCGAATATGAAGGTTATCAATTATTGGCTGCAGCTCCGTCACAAAATGTTCCTCCTGCTGATCGGTTAAAAAGTGTCCTGCAAAAATTTAATGCTTCTTATGCTGCAAAGAAGAATCCGTCGGTTCTCCTCAATATAGCGAATTGCAACTATGAACTCGGCAATTTCGATGAGGCGATAAAATCGCTCAAGAAAGTTATAGATGAGTACCCTGAACCGAAAATTTCTTCTCTCGCTTATTACAAACTGGCCCTTACGTATATCGGCAAGGGCGATCTCAACAGCGCACTGAAAACTTTTGACGCCCTTATCAGCGTTAAGGATGCTTTCATGCAGGATATGGCCCTTATCGAAAGCGGCAAAACACTGGAAGCAATGGGCAAGCCGGAAGAGGCAAAAAACAAATACAAGGATCTCATCAATAAATTCCCGAAATCGCCCCTTATGAACGAGGCAAAAGCAAGGCTGGGAAGTCAGTAGCGGATTAGTTCTGGCGGCGGGATTTATTACTGCCGGTACTTCCGCCCCTGCGTCGCTGGGGCCTCTCGCCTGAGGTCCTCTTGGATGGCTGACCCGAAGACGGGTAGACACGTTTCTTACTATGCGGAAGCGACGAAGGATGTTTGTAATCCTTAACCACGAGCCGGTCTTCCACCGGAACAACAGGTATCTTCTCTTTGATGTATTTCTCTATGTCTTCAAGGGCATAAACGTATTGTTCGCAGGCAAAGCTTATGGCCTTGCCCTCAGCCCCTGCCCTGGCAGTCCTGCCGATACGGTGGACATAGTCTTCGCTGTCCTGGGGCAGATCATAGTTTATAACGTGGGTGACCCCGTCAATGTGAAGCCCCCTGCTTGCAACGTCTGAGGCAACAAGCACAGGCAAGTTGCCCGCCTTGAAGAGAGAAAGAATCTCAGTGCGCTTCATCTGCGGGATATCACCTGTAATGGCTGCCGCTTTTATGCCGTTAGCCTTCAGCAGCCTTTCCAGCCGCTCGGCAGTGACCTTCATATTTGCAAAGATCAAAACGCGGGCGGCACCCTCGTTCCTCAATATGCCAAGCAATAGGCCAGGCTTTTCCGACATGCCGACATGGTAGAGTTCCTGCCTTACCTTCTTCACTGTAATCTGTTCGGGAGTAATCGAGACCTTTTCAGGAAGGTTCATGTATTCGTAGCACAGTTCCATGACACGATAGG
This sequence comes from Nitrospirota bacterium, assembly GCA_015233655.1. Lineage (GTDB taxonomy): Bacteria > Nitrospirota > Thermodesulfovibrionia > Thermodesulfovibrionales > Dissulfurispiraceae > JADFXI01. The sequence goes on from JADFXI010000053.1 coordinate 15,917, forward strand.
ACAGCGTCGCGGAAAAAAGCATGGATTGCCGTTTGGTATATGGCGACATCCTCCGCAACAGGAAGCGGAGGTCTTTTATAAAACCCATGTCGAACATGCGATCAGCCTCATCAATGACCAGGAATTCGGTCTTTTTAAGACTGTAGATTTCTTGCTTCAGGTAATCGATAAGGCGGCCCGGCGTGCCTATAACCATATCAGCCCCCTGCTTCAGGGCAGTCCGCTGTTTGTTGTAATCCATGCCCCCGAATACAGGTATAATCTTAAGATCTGCAAACTGGCCGAGAATAAGGGCTTCAGCATGAATCTGGGACACCAATTCGCGCGTTGGGGCGATGACAAGGCAACGGGGTGAGAGGCCAGGTTTTGCCGACTGCCGTTCAAGCATACGGGAAAAAATAGCAATCAAAAAGGCCGCCGTCTTTCCTGTGCCGGTCTGGGACTGGGCCGCTACATCAATGCCTTTCAGCGCATCGGGCAGCGTGGCAGCCTGTACTGGCGTACACTCCGAGAACCCGGCGGCTTTAATCCCTTTTAGAACAGCCTCAGGAATATCCAACTCATCAAACTTCATATATTACTATACCTTAAAGTGCACAGGTAATGGGTAGCAGGCAGAAAAAAAGATTGGAAGACCATGGATAAGGACCGCTTTATTTCGAATTTCAGGGGATCAAGCTCTATTGGTTTTAGTTCTGTGTTTGGCCTTCGCCTTTGTCTTTACTTTAGTAGACCTTACAGCCGTGCCTTTCCTGCTTTTCTTGCTGACATGGCCGCCTGACAATTTTTTCTTGAAAGCGGCTTTATGTATTATCGCCCTGTCATCAGGATCAGGTGAATATTTGCCTTTAGGCGGAAGAGCTATCATATTGCCGGGGCTGATGTGTTCCACCCCGCTCAGAGAGTTCATAGCAACGATGGTCGAACTGGCGACCCCGGTCTTTTTCGCAATCTTCTTTATAGTGTCACCTTTTTTCAGAGTATAATAATCAACGGTAAACTGCTCCTTTTTAGGGACAGATTCAAGGTTCCGAAGAAAAATATCCTTGCTGCCGGCAGGGATCCTTATCGTGTATTCCCGGACATTCGGCGGAGTGCTCCACCTTCTGAGTTCAGGGTTCAACTCGCTGATTTCATTAGCTGTACACTCAGCGCACTTTGCTATGACTTCAATATCAAGGGGCGAGCTGATGCTCAACTCATCATATTCGAGAGGGTCGTGATAATCAAGATTAGAAAACCCGTATTCCTCGGGTGTGTTAGCGATCATTGCAGCAGCGATATATCGCGGCACATACTCTTTTGTTTCATTTCGTATCTGTTTTGTGTTCAGAAGCGACCAGTAATCATCCACATAGCTTCTCTTCAGCGCCTTTGAAATTTTCCCCTCTCCTGCATTGTATGCAGCCAGAGCGAGGTTCCAGGAACCGAACATTTTATACAGGTCTTTCAAATACTCTGCAGCAGCCACAGTTGATTTAACAGGGTCTTTCCTCTCATCCCTCCACCAATCAATGACCAGACCGTAACGCTTCGCCGTACCCGAAATGAACTGCCAAGGGCCCACAGCTCTGGCCCTGGAGTAAGCATTCGGGTTAAAACCGCTTTCCACAATAGGAAGGAACACAAGCTCTTCAGGAAGCTTCTTCTCCCTCAAGACTTCCTTCATTATTTCTATATACTTCGCAGATCTCTCCAGGTACACGGAGAACCTTTCCTTTATTTTATCTTTGAAAAGTACGACATTCTTACCTATAGCTTTTAATGCAGTCTCATTTGAGGCATATGAATTTTCATTAAGAGGAGCATTGTTTTTCTCTTTCTTATAACTCCCGGCGGGTTCAGATTCAGCCCGGCTGTTGCTTGCGGGCGACAAGACGCCGGCAGCCGTATCTTTGCCGGTCTGACTGACCGCAGCATCGGGAGATACCGTCATATTTTTGTCAGATGCCGTATCTGCTGCAACTATCTTATTGCCTGCCTCTGCCAGAGGGTCCGATGCTGACTGAATGAACAAAGCGGCTGGTTTTTCTGTGATATTCTCGGGAAGGCTCTCCTGATTCGATGAGTGCGACTTTGCCACATCTGCAAATGCCGGCACCCCAATAAACGACATGACGACAAAAGAGATAGCTGTTATGGCTAAAAAATCTTTCCTTTTCATACGGATATAGTTTTAACCTAAATGCAACATAAATGTCAATAATAAACAAGCAAAAAGCGATAGTCTATCGGCGAGAGTAACCTGTGGCATAATACCCGTGGCGCACCACTTTGCACGGGTCATGCCGCTTCGACTTTTTTCTTCTTGGCTGCTGCTGCAGCAAATACCTCTACAGCGTTGAAAGTGCCGTCAATAGCCTGCACCGGACATTTGGCGGTGCATATGCCGCAGCCGATACATCTTTCCTGTGAAATAGCATGCTTTTTCTTAGGCTCGCCGGATGGAGCATTAACCGGGCAAACTTTTGCACAAATCTGGCACCCGATGCATTTGTCGGTCACAAACGCTTTAGGTCTGTGCGGGATATAATCCACAATAGCATGGGTCGGGCAAACACCCGCACAGAGCCCGCATACCCTGCATTTATTGATATCAATACGCGAGAGATTATTTCCGATAGACGGGGCGTCAAAAGGACAAACTTTAACGCATTTCCCGCATGCGATACATCCTATCTGGCAATGCTTCCTCACATCTCCGCCTTTGTCTTTCGAGTGGCATGATACGAGAACAGCCTTCGAGCCCGGCAGCACTTCGATGACTTTCTTGGGGCATGCGGCCTCACATTTACGGCAGCCGGTACATTTTGCCATATCGACGACCGGCATATGGTCTGCGTTCATTGTAATGGCCCCGAAAGGACATACACGCGAACAGGTCCCGTAACCAAGACAGCCATATATACATGACTTGTCTCCACCTCCTGCAAGGACAGCAGCCCTGCAGTCCTGGACACCTTCATAGTTGAACCTCTTGCTCGACTTGCTCCAGCCCCCCTGACACATGATACGGGCGAATTGGGGCTCTCTAATATCGGCCTTCTTGCCGGTGATCAA
>JADFXI010000054.1 GCA_015233655.1 Nitrospirota bacterium
TGGTTAAAAGACTTTATTGCTTCAGGTGTTGGTAGTTGATCGGGAAGTTCCAATGATTGAATCTTTTGCATAATATCTCCATAAGCTTAACGTTCTACTAAGCGGCGCGCTTTTGGGGTCGACTTGTTTGACGGTTAGCGATCATAACCTCTAATATGTCTGCGCTTGCGTCGTTTAGTTTCTCCATATTTTTTAACCTCACTATAAATGTAATCGAAGCCGTCGTAGATATCCTCCCCTCCCGGAGCGCTTCTGTTCCATTTTATGTATTCTTGTATTTGTTCGTTATCGTGTACCAGCTCGATATAATAGTCGAATCCTTCGTAGATGGATTCGATATCCATAAGCCCCTGACGACAGAAAAGCCCCATATCCTCGAAGTGCCCCAGCAGAAAGTCGTCTATCTCAGAACAAGAATATGTAACCTTATCATGGTCTACACTTCGGACGACGCCGTGCTTGGTGCGGCTAGGATCTAATTCAAACAACACCCGGTCAGTTTCATTAACACCTTCCTCTTGTATGAACACGATCTGATCGTCTTCAAAGAGGTCGAACAAGCGACGAGTATCTTGATTGAAAAAGTCTCTCTTGAATCGATGTACAAAATCGGCTCTAGTGATTTTCGACATTTTGCTCAGCTGAACCCATGCAATTAAAGCCAGTCCAATAGTTGCGAAAGCGACGACCATCGTCCAAGTCGCTGTCAAGTCGATCTCGTGGGGGTTGAACGTGATATAAGCGCACATAGCTCAGCTATAGCAAAAAAAGCCTTCTGGCTTCTTTCGGGCAATATGCTTATATATAAGATTAATGTTCAAATATGTCCAGTAAATCATAAATTGCGTCAGTTGGTGCTACTACAGAATACCTTGAATTGGAGCGCGTTATTGTTAGTATTTGTTTTAACATTTTCAACAAATTATGCTGAGTTATCCTCTTTTTCGACAAGGTCTTTTTCTTCTTCGGGGCCTTCCACATGTTCTCCCTTAATACGTCGCCCCACGACATATGTCGTATAGGCAAGAGAAAGGCCAAATAGGGTTACGATAGAAGTACCCTGAATCTTATCCAAAATTGCCATTACGCAAACTATGATCAATGCAACTACGGGTACTGCCGTTTGAAAAATAAAAGATTTCAAAAAAACTGAGGTCTTTGTCGAGGTCGTTATTGAATACAATATCTCAAATAAATAAAGCAGAATAAACCCTGCAAGAACTAAGAATGATCGCCATTCAATTCTATCATGATTTAGGAAGCATGCCAACCATACGCCGGACAATAGCAAAATTATGGTTTTTCTGGCACCACTCGATTGATAGAAGTCTCTAAATTTTGAACTGTTCTTTCTATTCTCCACTTATTCCCCATATTGATTTCGGAACTTCTCCAAACGATACTATGTTATACCATACGGCATGTTTACCTAGATATTACCCGAAAGTAGTATAGGACTGCTGCCCGGCTTTTTGCCCTTTGACAACTTTCTGCATGTCCTAGGTTGTTTGTGATTGTCACATCGAAAAAAACAAAAACGCGGACGTAACGCGGACGTTTTTTAATCGCGGCCCGCAAATCCGATTAGTTAGTAGTCATGTTCTGGAATTAAAAAGAAAAGGCCAGCGTTAATTACTGGCCTAGTCGAAAACGTTCTCTTTGATTTTAAAGGAGAAAAAAGAATAGGCACGAGGGGTTTCGAACCCCTGACCCCTACCGTGTCAAGGTAGTGCTCTCCCACTGAGCTACGCGCCTTATCTTACGATAAAATCAATGACTTGCCAATATTGACATATCGGCATTTTGGCTTACTGTCATAGAATTGTAATACTTTACCATTTTTTCACTGTCTTGAACAAGGTTTTTACGGGCAAATAAATTCCCCAATTTATTGACAGCCTCGACTTTATGCGCTGGCGCAAGATGAGCATATCTGAGTGTCATCTTTATATTTTTGTGCCCCAACAACTCCTTGACAGTGGTCAAATCCACGCCGGCCATAACCAGGTGACTCGCAAATGTGTGCCGGAGGTCATGGAAGTGGAAGTCCTGGATTTTAGCCCGACGGCAAGCGCTCTGGAAAGCCCGTTTAACATCGCCATAGGGCTTAGCCGTGGCAGGATTGTAAAATACATAAGGCACATCAAGTCGCCGGGTTAATCCCTGTAATGTAGCTCTTAGCGACTCGTTAATAGGGACTTCCAAACGCTCCTTGTTCTTGACGGTTTTGTTTTCGAGCAGTATAAAACCATGTTTTAGGTCCACCTGGTCCCATCTAAGGTTCAGTATATTGCTCTTGCGCAATCCGGTATTGAGAGCTGTTGTAATTATGGGCTTAAGGTGAGGCTCGCTTGCATAGTGAAGCGTCTCGCACTCATCAAGGGACAAAAAACGCAGACGATGGGTCACATCCGTCAACTGTTTCGCCTTTCGGACACGCTTCAGTATCTCGTCGTTTATCATGTCCCAATCCGAGGCCCTGCCGAACATACTTTTTAACACGGTCATGGAGCGGTTTACAGTATCAGCCACTAATCCCCTGGCAAGCTCATCGCCCTGAAACTGTTCTACCATATATGTTGTAAAGTCATTCAATCTTGTCGCTCCAAACCGTTTGTTGAGTTGACGCACTATAGTCTTCTCAACATCCTCCCATCCCTTATGCCTCGGTGGCGCCCATGCCCTATACCTCTCCACCAACTCACTGAACGTATGCTCCCGCTTTTGGTCTTCGACCGTTTCAGGGAACCATTTCTTCTCAGCAATCTTCCCTTTGACAAAATCCAGCCGGCGCAGTGCTTCCTTTTTGTCGTCAGTGTCAGTGGATCTTTGGCACTGTCTTCCTTCAAACATAAAACTCATATACCAGATCGGTGAATCTTTACGCCTGTATAGTCCCATCTCTTTGTATCCTCCTTTCCGATTAGGACCAGACAAGGCATTGAATATACCCTGCCCGGATTATAACATGAATGTTTGACACCGTTAATTCTCTGGCGGCTGCCAAGGCTTCTTACAGAACGAGCGGTCCTTTTTATGGAAAAACCCCGGCTTCAGCAGAATTTGTTTTTTATTATTCCGCCGTATCTCGCCTTTATTTGTGAGCTTGTTGATGGCCTTGGATACAGTTTCTTGAGTCAATCCGGTGTAAGCTGCTATATCGCTTTGTGTCAGTCGAATTGTAATCCAAATGCCGCTGCTCGTCTTTTCGCCGTATTGTGAAGCAATAAGATTTAGCGCAGCGCGTATTTTTTGCTCGGCGTCGCTGAGTTGTATCATCTGCAGCTGCGACCAGGCTTCTCTTAGTTTTGAGCACAGCGCTAAAGTGAGCTGCCTGAGGGCTTGAATATCTTCCAAAATAAATGCCTCAAAATTTGCTTTTGGGACTCGCGATATCTCGCAGGGAGTAAGGGCGATTACAAGATGAGCCGACTCGCCATCGAAAATCGACGCCTCGCCTAATAAATCGCCTTTTTTGCGGATGTCTAATATTTGTTCGTGACCGTCCTCCGTAATGTCGACAAGCTTGACAATCCCGGAACAAATAACATACAAGCACCCCGGCTCTGCTGTGGTTTGAATTATTGTCTCACCTTTTTTGAACTTCTTTTTAGTAATGGAACTGGCAATAAGCGCCAGCTTCTTGCGGTCAACATGTGCAAATAGAGGCACTTCCTCCAGCACTTCAAGATTTTTATGGCCAGCCTGTTCCAACATATTAGTCATACCTCCCTTCTCCTTCTCTTTTTTCCACGTCTTTCCTTTCGGATTTTCTCCGCATGTTGTTTAGCGGCCAGTGAAAACACAGCCTCTACGGTGGTCTCGTACCACAACCTCCGGCCCTTCTCTTTAACTCGTATGATAAAGGGCGGCTCAAGCTGTATGATTATGTTCCGTCCCCTATAGACTGCTGCCGTCTCTCTTTGTAATCTCCTGTTAAGTGTTGTCATAACCTTACCGCTGCCTGCTCTCTGAAATACGACAGTATCGTTGAGAGCGCAAGAATCAGAAGAAGCCAATAATCCTCTCCTGTGAGTGCCGCTGCCGCAAGCAACATAACCGCTCCCGCGATAAAAAGCTTGTTGATTCCGGGAAGTCCCCTGAAATGCTCCACCATAGCCTTAATTGTCCTCATAGTTTTGTCCTCCGTGCTTTGTGATTGACGTACGCTTTAAGCGGTGTAGTTTCCATCTCACCCTCTCTTAAATGAGACCTGCAATAGAATTGATTTCGAGCGGCAAGAGACGTGACATAGTTTCTGAAAATGTAGTCATGCTATCACCTCCACGGCCAGGCCATTGATTATGACCTTCTCAAACAAGAAAACAGCCAGTGTTATACCGTCCTTATTCCTGATTCTTATATCCGTAGTCTCAACGCTGATTTTCCCTTCCGGGATAGTTCCTGTAAATACATTCCCGTCCCACACTTCAACGAAACAATGCATAGAGTTTTCAACTTGCTTCAGATTAACCATGTTTTCATCCTCCTATTTTGACTTATCCTCTTTTCTCTAAAACCATTCCCCGGCGGCGGGGGGTGCTCTCACTAATAGAGGAGCACCCCCTGACGCGGGGAAGCCTCACAAGTTCCCTTTGCAGTCGTCCTCGAATGGCATGAGAGGGAAGTTAATAAGATTATCGATGCGTCAAAAGGCATGACAGATTCCTGAAAGGGTTCTGGCGAGACTTTTGTTAGCATCCACCACACAGTACGGAAAAGGGACTTTCCATAATGTATCCGTTGTCGCAGCCGTAAGTGGCCGGGGTCCAGGGGATATTTCCCCTGGATGTATTCCCTTTGAGGGGAAGCGTAGGGAAGAGGGATTGAGCACGATTGAGGCGGCAGTCCGAAATGGTGCGGAACAATTCCTTCGTGAAAACAGTCTGCATATGGAGCGGAAGGGTACGTTCCCAGCTGTTATGGGTACGATCCCTGTAGCGCAATAGGCAGTCTGTTTTCCTTTCCTCAACGTCCTCATGAAACGAAAGGTCTGTTGTGCTATACTAATTTCATGGCAAAGACCCTTGACGAAATAGACCGCATTAAGGAAATACTTCCAACTCTTTCTGATGAAGCTGTGCGGGAGGCCAGGACGTTTGTCGACTATCTCGCCGACAGGCAGCGCCGCCGCAAGGCCCTTGTTAGACGTGTCCTTAAAGCAGAGAAAGAGACACCTATACGCTTTAAAACCGTCAAGGAAGCCATGAAAGCAATCCGCGATGAAGCGAGAATTTGATTTCGCGCCTTCTTTTCTCAGGAAGGCCGGAAAACTTCTGCAAAAGAATCCAGAATTAGACCCCCTGTATGAAACAACGCTTGAAAGACTGTCAAAGGACCTGTCCGACCCGCGCCTGCACACGCATCCGCTATCTGGCAATCTCAAAGGTAAATACGCCTGTTCGCTTACAAACGACTTAAGAATAATATTTAAACTGCATAACGACATCATTCATCTCCTCGACATAGGTCCGCACGATCAGGTTTATTAAGTTTTCGCTGTTCTGCATTCTGCCGACTTACAATTCATCGGCCGACAAGAAAAAAACCGCTAACTCGTGTCCGAATACGAGTAAACCAGCTCTCTCAAATGTTGCATGGCTGCGGCATAATCATAACCTTGCAACTTCATCACGAGGTCAACGATGCTGCCGCCCTCGTTGATTCCAAAATCAAACCAGTCCCATAAATCGCCTTTATTTTTTTCGTAAACTGCAAACGAAGGCTCTCTCTCATCCCGCAGCGGAGATAAGAACCAGAAAATGCGGCCTTTGCCATTTGATGTAGTTTTTTCAGGCTGGAATCCGTGAGCTTCTAAATAGTCGACAATGGAATAAGACTTTATATGCTCAAGCTCAAGCTCTCTTTGAGAGTACTTGTCCCAATTCCTTTTTTTTCTTTCAGGCTTACTGTATATAGTATTTGTATTATTAATATTATTATCTTTGTTAGTCGTTATATTGTTTGTCGTAACTGGTATAGGTTTCACCGTTTGGGGAAATGCATTTTCCGAAACGGTGATATGCATTTCACTATTTGGTGAAATGGTCGAAATCAAGGACTTGTCAGGCTCAATAAAAAGCGATTCATCAGCAAACGCATACCAGCATGTGCGGTCATACTTGTATTGATTGAAGTTGTCCCGAATTAGAACTTTCTTATCAACCAGGCTGCGCAGTATTCTCTCGATTTGCCGTTTGGACCAAAAAGGAAACAGCGTAGCGAATGCCTCGATAGAATTATAGGTCCACGTCCTGCCTTCAACCAAGTGTTTGCCGTTAGCCTTGTTTTTCATTATCCAGAAAACAAAGCTCTGGATCATGATAGCCTCTTCAAGGCCGTATCCCCTGGCATGCCCGATATTGAAAGAATACTCCATGCTCTGCTGTCTCCCCCCATTAAAACTGCGTCAATTCTGGCCGTAGAATAAACGGATCGGCGATTGTGAAATATATGTCGGTAGGAATGCCGTCTGTATTAGGCAGTACTGTTTTCGTTATATCGTAGTCTGCAAATCTGACATATGCCGTCAATTCCTTAAGGGCCATTAACTCTCCAGGCGTGACGAGTCTTTTTTCACTGTCCCTACGGCTGACATTTATGCCGTCACGCATAAGCGCGGGTCCCCAGCTCTGCCCTTCGTCGGATTTTGTGATATCCGCACTTGAAATGAGTGAACTAAGATATTCAGCGGTTTCCGGCTCGGATACGGTAAAGATTATTTTGTTGACGAGCGAATTAATAATTGTCTGCCGAGTATTTACACCATAGCAATTGGTGATCGCGCCAACATCCTGTATTGCGAGCCACACTGAAGCGCCGCGCGATCTGGCCCCCGTAAGTAGCAGGACAATAGACGGAAGTTTTTGAAGAGTTGCGAATTCGTCCAGAAAGAAGAATACGCGCCGATCAAGATCATCCGGCAAATCAAGCATGAAGCGAGCGAGAAGGTCGATCATCAGACTTAATATCGGCCTCAGAGTATCTTTCTCTTGCTCTCTATTCGTAACAAATATCCATCCTGCGCCCTTCTCGACCCATTCTTTCAGGGAGAAACCGCCGTCGATATTCTGCATGTATTTGAATGGGGTCACATATTGCATCAAAGTGTTTTTAATGTCTGGATACGATTTACTTTCACTTTCTTCATAGTACGTCGCGCCCATTTCGCAGCCAGGCGTTGACTTAAGCGCTTCGCCGATAACCTGTTTTTCGGCGATCAGCATTTCCCAAATATCGGCATTCCGTGTTTTGCCTTGCTTTTTCAGGCAGTACAATATCGCTGCAAATATGTGCCTTGCAGCTGTAGCGAAGAACTTGTGGTTTGCGTCCTCCGATTCGACTATCGGGATTAGGCTATTGGCAACGGTATCAGGTCCCATAACAGTAAGAACATCAGTTAAAACACTCCAGCCTATACACCGGGAGTCCAGGGGATTAAAAATAATGTCTCGTTTCGGGTCGTAGAAGCGTTTCACGTAGTCGCCTTTATAGTCGTATATAATCCCTCTATCACCCCTTTTAGTCACTGCGTCGACAACCTTCAAAAGGCATACCCCTTTCCCGCTGCCCGGCCTGCCCACTACAAAGACATGCTTGTTTTCGGCCCTGACAGGCATCTTTAGATTGCCTATGGAAATGTATGTTTTCTCTTTGCGCGTTCTCATTTCTTTTATCAACTCTTCCTCGGAAACAAGCTTGCAGCCCCGCACATGCTTTTCTTCCGTGAGTTTTTTCCCGGCGCGCACATAATATCGATGTGCCGCAAAACCCACGACCGGATACACAAGCAATGAAAAAAATAAGAAGCGACCTATATCATGAACAGCCTCTTCAGCTACTTGATCAGTCAGATGTGCTACATCAACCGCTTTCCGCGTGTAGACTCGGCCTTGGGAACGTATCGACATCGGTACTTCAGCGCCATGAAGCAACGGCAGGCCGGACAGAACAAGACCTTGATAATGTTTGAGCGTATAGTAGATTTCTTCCCCCGTCACCTTGAAAAAGCACAGCCCTATCCACACAGAAACCTGTATTAAGGCGAGCATGATAAAAGTGACAAGAACCCTCTTAGCAGTCATTTTCAGCCAGGTGAACTTGCTCTCGAAGCCGGTTGTTGCCGTGTTTTGGCTGCTCATGAAAATACTTCCTTCTTGAAAGCTTCAAGATTAAAATCCTTGAAGTTGTTATCGACATGTTTCAATACGATTTTGCCGATTTTGATCGCCCTCTCATTTTCGATCTTATCGGCCTGCTGTAGCAGCCTTTTTGCTTCTTCTCGCAATTCCCTTGCTGTTTTCTTCATACTTCAGGACCTCCTTTTTGTTGTTTCAGGATTCGATAGACCGTTGCTCGCGAAATCCCGGTTTCACGGGAAATGTCTTCCGGCTTTAATCCCTGCGATTTCAACTTTAAGACCTGAGTGTCGGTCGATTTTCTACCTGAATCATCACTCGAATTGTCGCGTTCGCTTATAGCCGTTTTACCGGTTTCGGAAATGCCAGAAGTGTCAACATGAGCATCTCCGTTTCTGCGATTCTCATGTTCCTGTCGCACCGTTTCACCCGAAGCAGCAACCGTCTCAAGTCCATTCTCATGAGACTGAGACGCAGAGACGGCTGAGACAAGTCTGTGAGACACCACACTCTTAAGGCTCGTCGCCGTATAAATTGATACCGCTTGTAAAATCAAAACAAACACAAGGAAAACGCAGGAATTGAACAAAGCTAAATCACCGTTTTGCCCTTTCAAGACCTGCTCTAACTGGTCTTGAAGCTGTCTAGTTCTCTGTAAAGTCTTAGTCGTGTATTTTGCCCCGCGCTCAAAGTCTTTAGTCGTATCCGCCAGGTCGCTTTTAAGCTGTTCCACCATCTGCCGGTCATGAAAGAAGCCGTTAAGCAGGCCTTCATTTCTCACGACGAAAGACATCGATGCCGCCAACACCGAAATTAAAAAAAGAGGCATCAATAATATCCGAGAAACAAAGGTCCGCATTAAGGCAAGCGAGATAAGCATGCCCTCAATCAGCCCGGCGGCAAGCCATGCAAACATGACATTCGGTTCTATCCTCGATATGAAAATCTGTGTATGGTAAGCCATGAAGGCTGCAGTAGCCGTTACTAAAACTATCCTGTAAGCAGTTAGCGTTTTTGTCATTTTGCCATCACCCTGAAACTCTGATGTTGTATTTTTTACACAGCGCCTCAAGCATCTTGTTTGCGCTGTCAATCCGCGCACAGGCACCGCTTGAATAGTCAATTGCCAGTTTTATATAATTATTTTTAAGCTCATTGACTGCATTAGTGATTAGTGTTTTGACGGCTTCAGCGTCGAGTTGTGAACTGCTCGAAGGCAACTTTATTTTGTTAGGCAGGGATTCCAGGTCAACAGTTATGTCCTGCACAGTGGCCGCAATCGAGGCAATCGAATTAATCAGACTGTTTACTTCTTTTGTTTCAATTTGACCGTCTGCCAGAATAAGCTGTTTGAGATATGCCGCCGTCGTCTTGTCGCCCCTTGCTGTTGTAAGTCTCTGATATTCGCTATCCGTGAGTCTTGTATGAACAATGTGATATTTCTTTCTCATTTTTGCTGCTTCTCTCCAATATTCGACTGAATTTAATGGCGTAGCCACTTCGCTACATTTATATCAAAAAGCGTGTATACACCTTCAAACTCTTTAACGATAAGGTTTTAGAGGTAGTCAGCCTATAAAAGGCGGCTATACCATAACCCGCTGATATTGCTGTCAGACACACATGCACACGGCGGTTTTTTTCAACGGCACGTTGCGTAACGTGTCCTCACCGAGCGGGGGTTTTGCGGTGATGAGCAGGTAGCGCATGCAACCGACCGAATCACCGTGCCATTTTCTCCGCGTAAGCATAGGTCAGTCCTCCGTGTTTCGCTATTAGGCCTGCTCGGAATTGTCCGAATCAGCCGTATCAGCTTTCACCAAAACATAGTCTTTGAACTTCCGTTTTTTGTTTTTATTGCTTTCGATAAGACCGAGGAACTTTACGGCAACAGTATCGCCGATTTGGACTCCCTCATCCTCCATCAAACGTGATAGGACGGAGTTGACGAACACCATGAACTTGCCTGTGCCGATCTCAATTTGCATGAATTCGGCATCGCCTTCTCTGGTGATCGTGTTTCCCATATCGGTGACTTTGCCTTCCAGTATTTCGCCGGCTTCGGGTTTCCAGAATTTGACTTCATAATCCTTGTTTTTTTCCGCTTCTTTTTGCTTCAATTTGTCGATTAATGAATTCATTTTTTGTCCCTCCTTATGAACTGAGATTAATAAGACTTATCTTTCGTAACCGTCGCGATCCCGACTTGTCTGTCTGTGTCTGTCGAAGTCGAGAGTTGAGGTTTTGCACTGCTCGATCTTCATCTGCTCGCGCAGTGCTGCCCTGTCATTCGTGTAAATCTCGTGGGTTTCTTTATGGCGCGTCCCTGACACTAGGCGTTCGTTAAAGTTTGTTTGCCGCGATGAAGTATCGGCATGGTCCATGACATGTTTATACGTTCCGCCCTGCGACTTGTATGTACTGACGGCATAGCCCTGATCAACATAGTTGTATTGAGTTTTTAAATTAAGATTCACTTCCCTGCCCTTTTCTATTTCTACGGAGGCATCACCGTTCTTATCGATGCTCTTTATGGTTCCAGCATTGCCGTTATTGATTTTCAGCCCTTTGTCATTTTTCGTGAAAACCACCTTTTCATCTTTGCAAAAGCACTGTTCCTTCTCACGGTAAACCGCGAGACTTTGCCCTTCGCTTTTAAGGTTTATGATGTGGTCGGCGTTGTCTTTCGTGCGGAGAGTGATTGTATGTTTTTGCTCGTCTCTATCAATTACACGCGACTCCGTTCCAGACCGGCCTATCAGACCGGCCTTGTTGGCAATAACAACATCTCCGCGCTGATAGGAATGCGCGAAATGCTTTTCAGTCGGACTTAGGTTTTTGGATTCCCGGACCGTAAAAGTATGCTCTGGGCCTTTTAACTGTCCCTCCTCCCTTTTGTGATTGTGGATAGCCGTATTCAGCTCATTGCGATCCTTGTTTAGGTCGGTGACGATGATAGTATCTCTACTTTTACGGCCGCAGTAATCATTCACTATGGCATCAAGCCGCGCATGCCGGTCGGCAATCTCATGAATCCTGCCCTTCGCCTCCATCTTGTCGATGGCCTGATCAATTCTTCTGGCATTCAGATCGTCGGCAACGGCTCTTTCATCTATTCCTTTCTGCCTGAGGTTTTCCTGCATCCTCACGGTTCTTATGGCCCCTGTTTCCTTCAAATCCAGGAACGGCCTTCCAGCCTCTATGCTCTGCAACTGTTTAGTGTCACCAATCATTACAACGCGGGCTTGAGCGTCCTCCGCTGCCCGGAATAGCTCATTGGCCTTTTTACTGCTAACCATGCTGGCTTCGTCGACAATCCATAGCTGTTTTGAATGATTTGAGTCGTGTCCTTTGGATAAGAAACTATCCAGCGTTTGGCTCTTGATTCCCGCCGCCGCTTCTATCTCACTGGCGCTCTTGCCGGTAAACCCAAGCCCCACTACCTCGCAGCCCCGCACCTCCGCCTGCAACCTCACTGCGTGCAGGACAGTTGTTTTGCCTGTTCCGGGATCACCTTCTATTCCGACATAGCGATCCTGTGATGTCAGAATATGATCTGCCGCTTTACGCTGGTCCCGCGTAAGGTCGAATCCAGCCATGGACTCGTATATATCAAGTCCGTCTCTTGCGGCTTCCGGCGTTGTAATGGCCTCGACCTTGCCCTGTCCTGCCCATGCCATTGATATGTTCTCCCCTTCTTTCCGATCCATTTCTCTTGTGGTGTAGTGTTCAACCGTTGCGCCCTTACGATTTACGCTCTGGTCGAGCCTGATTATTTCCTTGTCAGCGGAAAGCTCATCAAATGCTCGCTCAAGGCTGTCTGGCGTTTGTTCGCCATAACTTAACCTCTGGGAAATTTTAAGAACTTCCGCCTTGGTGAAGACACTCTCCTGCTCAGTCGATATGCTTGCGGCCAATCGCATGTAATCATATTCGTTATATGCCGGTTCTACGCGGTTTTGAGAGGCTTCCCGTGCCTTTAGGCTTGCCGCCAGCATGTCAGCCATTATGTGTTCTTTATTGATGCCGTTTGCCGTATCCTGCGCGTCCCAGGAGTCGTGCAATTCTTGCGCCGTGATGTTTTTATCCTTGTCTGGCCTGGAATCAAGCGTAGCCGCCTTGTTTTTTAATCCCTCGTCAATAATTTGTCCCTCAAGTTCCTTTTCCCTCTGCTCGATAGCCTCCGAACGCTTGCTGAACTGTTCAATCTGTCGTTGGTCGTAGCCAGCTATTTCCCATGTGCCATTTGGCCGAGTCTCGATGGCATATCCGAGGTCCTGGACTTCTTTTGCCAGGAAAGAATTGTAAACAGACGTAACATATTGCTGTTCAGCGAAAAGTTGGTCATTGCATGTTGCTCGCCATTGCCCGTCCCGTGTTCGGGTCATATTGGCGATTACAACATGAGAATGAAGCTGCGGATCATTTTCCCTGGACGTTGAATGTCGGAATGAAGCTGCTACCCAATTACCGGAAACTTCAGCGGTCGTCTCACCATCGCGCGTCACCCTATACTGTGCGTATTTTCCCTCAAATTGGTTGATAGCTTTGGCCACAGCCCTGTCCTGCGCATCTGCCAGTCGCTCATCGCCGTTGTGCAGGCAAGCTATACTGACGCTTTTTGGTGCAGATAAGGGGGTATCGGTTCCAGCACGGTGGTCGTGATCAACACCGCCGCCAGCAATTAGCTGTTGCCCTGTGTGTGGATCGCGGCCTTCTAGGATTGCCTCGAAGTCTTCCTTATGTATGATTCCTTCCAGTCCCAACTCCGCAGCTCCCTTGCCGTGCCACTGCGTATTACGCTGATCTCTTTCGGCATTGTTTATGGGATCACGCTCATAGTAGTATTCTTTTGCGCGCTTTGCGGAAAGATTTACAGGCCTCAATTCCTTACCTCTTTCTTACTCATTTGCCATTTCTCTCTGAGTGCCATAAAACAGAACAACCCCAATAAAAGCAAAAGCCAGCGTTCATTGTCTGTGAAATACCAGACATTAAGCACAATGAAACCAAAAACAACAAACAATTTGTCTATGAGGCCCATTGCCTTGAAATTTCTTATGAAGAGATTAATTATCTGCTTGAGAGACAAACCCTTTAATTCTGTCATCAGCTCTCGAAATAAAGGTATCATTATTGTGACCTCCTTCTTTAGTGCATTTTTTGAGTATGTTATTTTTTCCCGGCCCCGCGAATGGAAGTAAAATTAGACGGGCTCATATGACCCATAAAATGCATGCTAATACCACTGATACCTTTAAAGGTGAGCACCCCTGCCAATACGGTGGACATGACGCCTATGAACGCTATGGAAAACAGGGCATCGTTGAAGTTGCTTTTAATGCCGACGACCGTGCCAGCGACATTAGCCATGTTGGTGTTGATTTGATTATAAAAGTTGTTTGTGCAGACGGCGGCGACTATATAAAGCGCATCACCGAAAATCCAAATACCAAGCGCTCCGGTCATTGGCTCAAGCGTCTGCATAAACATATAATAAATAAGCCCGAACGCTATACCCATGCCCGCGAACAGCTTTATTATGCAGACCACATTCGCAATGTAATATTCGAAAATATAAAGGGTCGTCTGACCGATTAACAC
Source organism: Nitrospirota bacterium (assembly GCA_015233655.1). Classification (GTDB taxonomy): domain Bacteria; phylum Nitrospirota; class Thermodesulfovibrionia; order Thermodesulfovibrionales; family Dissulfurispiraceae; genus JADFXI01. The sequence goes on from JADFXI010000054.1 coordinate 13,743, forward strand.
GATCATTGCGCGGGGCAATGCCATAGCCGTAGCTCTCCCTGAAAGTATCCCCTGTGCAAAATTCGACATTGTCCAGGGCTGGTCATCATTTTCGAGTTGTCCGGGGGTCGGGCTATTGTCGACCAACCGCCTGAACATGTCCGTCTCTGCCGTACTTGTCGTAAAAGCAGTGCTGATTGCGTTTTGGCTCGTTGCGATTTTGCTATTGTCGATCCCATTTTGCGTCATTTGAGCCATCGTCATATTGAAGTGGGTCTGCGCTGTAGTACCAAGACTGCTTTCTATATCGGACATAGCCGTGCTGCATAATGTCGTCCCATCACTCATATAATATTGGGAGTAATACGCACTTAAGACTGAATCAGTCGGTCCCGGCCTTGTAGCCCCTTTATTGGCCTCTGAATACTTGGCACTCGCCACGGCGTAGCAGTTCTGTTTGAAGTCTGCGACAGCGGTTTTGTTGTAGGTGTCTGCCGCCTGCTCAGCCTGCCATGTAGCGAGCGTTAAACTCACACCGCTTCCGGCAGTCTTGAAATTGAGTCCCCCAAGGGAAGTCACTACACTGCCGACGAAATAATCGGCAGCGTCGGCGAGCAGCATTACGCTCGCCTTCCCGCTGAAGATCGGCCATGAAACTAGAATAATAGTCAGCATATATACTGCGAATTCTTTCCATACAGTATGGTTGCCGGTGCCAAACCTGATCATGACCCAAAGAAGATTAAACATAAAAGCAATTTTCAATAACGTGTTAAAGCCGGGATTGCCTACTACGTAAGAAAAATCGGTATTGATCATGGAACTAAAACGCAAGCTGCCCTCGATGGGGAGCGCGAACTGTCCACCCATGAAAGCAGCGTGCGACACTGCCGGCAACGCCAAAAACCACAAAATAAGTATGGATATCCGTTTCATTCTCAGTCCTCCACATGATGCATATAAAGCGCCTTCGCAGCGCGTACAAAACACGCAAGACATGTAGGTCGATACATCATCGGCTTGCATGCGGTGAAGCGTGGGGGGTTCTTCTTCATCTCGCGATGGCAGCAGTGGTAGTACAGTCCATCACGGTAGTGCCGACTCATGACTTTCGAATGGAATATCAGGTTACGTATTTTCATTGGTGTTTTCCTCCCTTTTCGCTTCCGTATTGAGACCATCGATGTAACTGCAGCCTCCGTTTTTCTTTGTTTTTTTTTGGTTTTTTTTGTTGCCCTGGGCGGCGGCTCGATTCTCCCGAGATGTAGGTGGTGTGGTGTGAGAATCGAGCCATTCGTGTACCGCCGTAGTGGGGAAGAGCAGCTTCCGACCACTGAGTCGGCAGAACGGGACCGCCCGCCGGTAAACCAGCGCGTATATCCCCGCTGGCTTCATGTGTAGTAGCTGGCACATATCAGCTACGTCATACATAGTATTCTGAGTCATGGTGGCCCCCTTCGAGGTTCTGTGTGGTGCTGTGGATATTAGGTTCGCGCAGCCGCTATTTATTTTTATTTCGTTGTAAATTTCAACAATACCATTGAAATTTCTCGGAAAAGAAATGAATTGACAGGCAAAGAATTACGTGTTACTATATTTTAGAATACATATTTATTTATGCCAAAATAATAAGTTATGTAGCCTATAAAACAACAAATGATTTAATCACACGTTACTAATTACTCTGGAGCGTTAAAAGTGGGAAGAAAAAAGATGTATGAGTCCGCCGCCGAAAAACAACGCGCGTACCGCCAGCGCATACGAGATGCCGGCAATGGTAGGTTTATTCAGGTGTTTGTATCAGACAGTCTGCTGCCGCAAGGCAAAAGAAAACATAGTGATATTATTGGTCGTATTATTAACAAGACGTTACCGACCCAAAAAGATGTGCAGAAACTCGGGAACGAACTATCAGCCCGCGAAATAGCCGTCGAAAGCCTCAAAAAGGAGATTAAGGCCAAAGACAAAGAGATAGCCGATTTTAAAAAACAGCATTACAGAGAACTTGAGGAGCTTATCGGCAAAATCGACAAGATTTTTGCCAAGCAGTCGGACCATCTTTACCAACTGGCGGCTCGCCTGACAAAAGAGACCGAGGCGATGCTGAAATCGATCAAGGAAGAGATCGCCGGCCTCGACCCCGACAATCCGGACAGGAAGGAACATCTGCTTGTAATACAGGATTCCCTGGACAAAAGCAGGGACAGCATCAACAAAAAATTCGATGAAATCAGCATGGTTATCAGCGACAACCTGTGTAGTTTCTCAGTTTGAATTTATATATATCTGCTTTACCCAGATACAGAAATACGATAGAATAATGCTGTTATGGACTGGCAGTTCAATATTGGCATTGGCTTGGCTGTTATATTTTTCCTTTTGCAATATATGGTGAAGAATATGTCACCTTATATAACATGGCCAGGCATGAGTATTGGTATATTATTCGTACTTTGGGGAGTTCGGCAGAAACTTTTATCAAGCAATTGCAAAATTCCACCAGGTCCGATTTTACTTTTTATTATTTGCATGGCCGGAATAATTATAAGTATCTTATGGTTTAAGAAATCCATGATATTACCTATAGTGGAAAGCCATACAGCGGTGACATCAAGCACCACATCTATCTCTCAAACTGAACACTCTCAACCTACAGTTAAAGAAAAAACAACTGACGAAATTGCAAAGCATCAGAGGCCTATAACCGTTGATATTTCCGTCGGAAGGGACAAAATTCTTCATATTAAAAACTGTGGTGGAGATGTTTCAGATATCGCAATTTTTGCGACTATATATCATGCCAAGGCTCATATGTCAGCGGATGGGTTCAAGATTTTATTTGCGCCCGGATTGGAAGAAGATTTTGAAAAATAAAAGGAACTATAGCTCGCAAGGATAGCCTTAAAACAGGACAGACATTTGACGTTGACCTTAAAAATATTCAACAACTTGTCTTTACTGATATTCCAAATATAACTTTTGACCAGCTTAGAACTATATATTGCATCAGAATTGTTATGAGAAGTACGGTGACGATGAAACCTGAAGTTTATTATCAATTTGTCGGGGTACAATCATTTATAGATTTCTTTAATCATGTAGTTTATTCTAAGCATGACTTCCGTAGCACTATGAATATGGGCGTAGAAAATCTAATCGAAGAATATCGAACAGAAATAAAGAAACATCAATCGCTCATTTTTAATGATGCAGCAAATAAGGCTTATGAAAAATAAATTGGAATGTCCGCCCTGTTGATTATTGTCCTTACGTCTGGTCCACTAGAACTTTTTGTTTCCTGCCGATGCTCCAATACAAAATCGTACCGAGAATCGGCAGAAAAAGCACAACCAAAATCCAGATGAGTTTATTACTGCCGGCAAAAGAACTTTTGAGTATATCTATAAGCCCGACTATCCACAACACCGGAATCGCAAAAATTAAGGCTACTCCTATCAGTGGCAGTAAGGATGCAAATGAAGACATCATAAGTGGTTACCTCCTCCTCAAGCTATACAGGCGTAAGGATTCGATGCACTGAGCCAGGCAATTAGTGACAAACTGATCAATTAACTGGTTACTCTAATTTCCCGCCGCATCTCATGCAGAACTTAGCCCCTTCCTTACTATGAGCACCGCAGGCAGGGCAGTTCTTGCGGTCAGATGCAACATCGGTTGCAAGGGGAGAACCGCAGCCGCTGCAGAACTTATCGTCGGCTTTATTCGGGGACCCGCATCTCTGGCATATGACAGCATCTGCCCCATGCCGTGCTTTTAATGACTCAATTTCGACCTTCCTGATATTTTCGTCCAGTTCTGAAATTTTCTTATAAAAAGATGTTATGTTAACGCATTCAGTTTTTAAATCCTCAGCATTCAACATCTCCTTATTAATCATCTCAAAAACTTTCTTGCCGAGGTCATTAAATCCGCTTTGTATGGTCGCTTCAACATCCCTAATCTCCGCCCTCAGCTTTGTCGTTTCGATTAATTCTTTGCTTTTTGAGCTTACTGCGGTAACACCCTTGTTGATACCGCCCATTACTTTATTTAGGATATCTGCCATATCGCATCCGTTGTTACGTCATGGAATGGCCGCATTCACTGCAATAAGCCGAACTTGATTCTGCTTTTGCCCCACACTGCACACAGAACTTGGGGCCTGTGCTCTTATTATTAATTGGAGACACGGGTATGTTCTTTTCCTGCATTATTGAATAGACGCTTACTGCTATTGCAGCGATAAAGAGCAACAATGCCAGATAGTATCCAAGACCATAATCAAGATGGACCACTCCCCCAGTCTGTCTCAAAACATCTTTATCAATTTTAGACTTCATCAGGAAAAGCAAAATTACGCCAACAAATCCTATAACAGACGAAGCCAAGTTTCTTACCCTGCCTGCGGAAAAACTGAAAACCAACCCGGCGATCCCAGACAGAAAGGCGAGAACTGCCAACATCTCGCCCTTTACTTTTCTTGGCTGGCTGGTACCAAACAAGCCAGGCTCATTAACCGTCGTTCCTGTGACTAATTGCAAGCCGCTGAAGGTTGCAACGTGCTGCCCCGAACAAGAAACATTGACAAACGGTAAAAGAAAACACACAAGCACAATTCCAAAGATCATAGGCGAGAGCTTATGCGGCATTAGATTGACCTCCCCTTTAAAATATTCCGGATACCCGTAAAAACAATATACCAGCTGAATGCGTTTTTTATAACATAGTGAAGAATTGCTTTTCTATTACCCGAAAGTAGTATATGCCACAAATGGTAAAATCGACCCCAAATATGAATTTTTTGGGAAATCCTGTAACCACACATTCTTCTGAAGAAATCACTGTAATAAAATTGCAATAAAAAATGGCAGAAATACGCAGTTATTAACAGCATAACGCAGTAATAAGAAAGACTGTTAAAGGCGGCTTAAATCCAGTACTGATGCGGGTTTATGCGGGATATTCAATGACTTGTCTAAGTCCATTTTTGAACCGTGTCAAGGTAGTGCTCTCCCACTGAGCTACGCGCCTAGTTGAAGAAAAAGAGCGACTCAATTAAACTTGATTCACCACAAACCAAAGGTTTAAAGGAGCCGCCCTATGAAAAATAATCGCAGATTGATGCAGAGAAAAGCAAATGGAAAAATCAGAGAGATCGC
>JADFXI010000055.1 GCA_015233655.1 Nitrospirota bacterium
ACAGCATAAATGCATCTGTAAACCGTATGCTGATGTCTTGACAAATTAGACTGATTACTGGAAAATTAGAGCACTATGTCAGGCACAATGGGCGGCACTTCGTATGGATTATCTATCCACGCCCATAAATCCCTATATGTAAAAAGGTTATATCTCAGCATTGCCACCAAATTCGACAATGACCAGCCGAATGTCGATCTGAATTTCAAATACTTAAGCACCAGGATTGCTATTAATGCTGTCCAAATCTGTATCATCAACGCATTCGGCGTCGTTCCCACGAAAGTCTTTATCTTCAGATTCTGCTTTATCGTCTTGAAAAATACCTCAATCTGCCAGCGGTCTTTGTATATTGCGGCTATTGTCGTAGCACCAAAGGCGAAGTTGTTTGTCAGAAGAATTATTGCCTTCTCATTCTCCTCGTCCCAAACTGCTATCCGTCTGAGCACGGAAGGGCACTTCTTTTGTGAATAAAATCCTTCAAAACTGATGATTTCATCAATGAGGATATTTTTTCTGTTCTTCGGGATCACACGGTGCTCAATAACCTTGAAATCAGCATTTCCCTTTTCCCTCGTCACAAAATAGACTCCTTCCGCCGTCCATCTCTCGAAAAGCTCATAATCTATATACCCTCGATCCATTACTACTATTGAACCGGGAGGGAAAATCAAAGTTTGAGCTACCTTCAGTTCATGCACTTTGCCGTCTGTGATATGGGCAAATACCGGCAAGTATCCGTCATGGTCCAATAATAAATGCAATTTCACCGCTCCCTTCGTTGTCCTGTATTTAGCCCAGTCAAATAAACTTACACATAGCTCTATAAGTGTCGCATCAAGACTGAACAGCTTGTTCCTGAATCTGAACTTCCTCTTCCCCTCACTTAGCATATGGCACTTGCTAAGAAATCTGTAAAATAGCTGTTCATACATCTGCCAAGGCCGGTGCTCATTTGCATATGATAGCGTCGAGCGATTCGGAGCCGACTCTATGCCAAGATGCTTGAGTTTTCCCAGACAGCTTGCAAGTCCTCCGCATATTTCCCGCAAAGAATGAGCCTGGCCCAACTGACAAAACAACATCCCAACAAACTGCTGCCAGCATGTAAACCCCTTTGCTCCCTTCTCCGCCTTGCTCTCGGCAACCGCTTCATAGAAATCCTGTTTCGAAAACAACTTTACAATTTGCCCGAAAATACTGCTAAACTTATTCAACGGAAGCCTCCTTGACAGATAGTTTTTCCTTCGACAGAATATTCTACCTGTTTGAGGCTTTCGTTAAAAACTTATCTTGGACAAGTCTGAAAAAAAATATCTATTGAAAATTTGAAGGATCAACGCGGTTGCGATCCTTCCTTAATATCCAATAAAGGTACAATATATAAAACCTCTGGCAAATATATCGCTGAAAAGGAAGTGTCGATTCTTTTTTCTGATATCATTCGGGATGCCCTCTCTCGCCAAGGTTATATTGTCGTATCTGAAAATAGTGACTATAATCTCTCTGGCGATATAATTAAATTTGATTCAAATACACTAATGGGATTTTGGTCTGGTGACATTGAAGCCAATATTCAGACAAGCCTTAAGCTTGTGGACATCTCCAATGGGAATATCGTTTGGGCCGAGATTATAAGCGGCTACGGCAAAAGAGAACATATCTTGATTGACAGCTTGCAATTCCGTAAGGAAGCTATCGACAAAGCAATTTATAATTACATTGAAAAACTTGCCGCTTCCGAGTCATTTCGGAAAGCTCTTCAGAGATAATAAGGGAAATTATATGAAGAAATGTCCACTGTGTGCTGAAGAGATACAAGATGAGGCGAGAAAATGTAAGCATTGTGGCTCTATGCTTGATGGCAGTGAATCGAACGTTAAAATAAGCGAGATTGATCCTTTAGCCTTCTATAAGGCTGATATTAAAAAAAAGCCGGGCAATCTTTCTTTCATCGGATATGTAGGCATCATATTGGGGATAGTTTTATTCGTTTTGGGAGTTGTGGGAATCTCGACATATCATCCTTATAGTTTTTATTCTTCACCGGCTGATATCATTGAAGCCAAAACAATGGAATCACAAAACTATTGTTTTGCTGGGTTCGGCCTTTTTTTAATCTTCGGCTGTTATTTTACTGCCCGCAGAAAGAAATAATTCGCGCCTTTTATAAAAAAGTATGTTGTGATTTAAATAGAGTCTGCATCGAGAGGTTATGATGGCACGCCCAGTTATGGAGTCGCTCAATAAAATGAGAGGTTTCTGGTACTAACGTACCCTGATAAGCGGTTATAATAAGATGCAGGATTATCGTTCCTGCCTTTCCAAACAATCTTTGATTTCTTCCCACTTTTCCCCTGTCTTTCCCGCCTATTCCCGGATTCCGTAAGTCAGTTAGCGCCTTTCAGTCCCATTATTATAAGGTTCCTTCACAGGGACGACGATAACCGTGTTGCCTCACGTAAAAAAGTATTCGAAACAGGTATTCGTTGCATCAGCTAAAAAGTATTCAAAAAAATCTATAATAAACTAACGTCATTAATAAGCTAACGTCATTCCCGCAGTTTTTTAGCGGGAATCCAGGGAAAAACACATGAAGAGCTTTTATGTTTATATTCTTTGCAGCAAGCGTAACGGCACTTTGTATACAGGTGTTACTTCGGACTTAATCAAACGCATCCATGAGCATAAGAACAACCTTGCAGATGGTTTTACAAAAAAATATACCGTGCATCGCCTTGTTTGGTATGAGATGCATGAAAGTGCTGATTCAGCAATTACCAGAGAGAAACAGATAAAGAGATGGCGTCGTGAATGGAAAATGCACCTTATTGAGAAAGATAATCCAAAGTGGGATGATTTGTATGAAGGACTTTAGGCATTCGTCTGAAAGAAAACTGGATTCCCGCTAAAAAACTGCGGGAATGACGTAGTTGGTGTTGCCAAGTGAAATTTCTTCGAATACATTCTTAAATGAGGCAACGAATCAGTTTCGAATACTTTTCTGATGAGGCAATTCGATAACTTGACAGAAAATGGCAGGTTGTATATTGTGTAAAGAGCTTCTTCTATTGGCTGAAAGTATAACATAGCCAGGAGATAATCAGGTTGTGACATGCACGGCCCTGGTGGAGCAATGGAAAAGATAAAAGTTTTGATAGTTGAAGACACTTTTGCGATGAGGACTTTCATAAAGGCCACGATTAAAGCGACGTTCTCAGAAAATGTCGAGCTAGACGATGCCGGCAGCGGCGAAAGCGCCATGGACAAGCTGGCGGCGAAACCTTTCGATGTCGTTATATGCGACTGGAACATGCCTGGCATGAAAGGTACGGAACTGCTGGCCTGGATGAAGGAACAGGACAATCTCAAGGACATCCCGTTCCTGATGCTGACGGCCCATAATGCTAAAGATGTCATCACCGGTGCCATCGAAGCAGGCGTGAGCGACTTTATAATGAAGCCGGTCTCAGCGGATGTCCTTAGCCAGAGAGTTAGGATGGCGTTCAAGACTGTTTTGTTGGCAAGGGCCAAAAAGGCCGGTGAAAATGGTCCGGCAAACAGCGGATGAATTAAATTGAGGGGAAGGCAAGCGGTGTCAGGCTACAAGGATAAAAGCGATCTTGTTCTCAAGGAAGCCGAGCGGCGAAGGGAGAAGAACAGGATTGCCGATGTCGAAGAAGAAAAAGTAAAAGTCGTAATATTCACCCTTGCAGGGGGCTGGTACGCCTTTTCCTCGGGCGAAATTAAAGAAATAATTTCACACGCAAACATTTTCTACGTTCCGGGCGCGCCTGATTTTATTCACGGTCTGATCAACATCCGGGGCGACATCGAATCGGTCATAAACCTGAATATGTTTCTGAGACTGCCCGATAACGTCAAAGCGCAAAGCGGCCGTGTCCTCGTGGCCGCTGTCGAGGGGGGAATACGCTCCGGCATACTTGTGGATTCCGTGGAGGACGTCCTCGACATTCCTGCAAGTTCCGTAAAGTCTCCCCTGTCGACGCTCAACAAGTCGGTCAGGGAATTCGTGGCCGGAGAATTTATTCACGGTCGTGAGACCGTCATCCTGCTTTCCGTGGAGAAGATATTCGAGAAGATAACGGTATGAGCGGTGATACGGGTCCCGGAAATACCTGCCCTGACGAGCTTGAACTGCTCGTCTTTATAATGATGGGAGTCATGATGGCTGTTGATACGGCGCAGATAGCCGGGATGCTTAAACCCGAAGAGGCGCAACGTAGAGGAGTTGTCGCAACCGGTCTTCACCAGTCGCTCCATTTCAGGGATGTGACTGTCAGATACGAGGACCCTCATGTTCTTTTGATAAGGAATGACGGGGACCTGCGCGGCATAGTTATAGACCGCCCGCAGGAGATAGTCTCTGCTAAAATAGATGACGTCAGGCCCATGCCTTCTTTGCTTGCGGCTGCCGGAGGATCGAAGTCCTTATGGGGTGCTTTTTTACGGGGTGATGAGTGTATTATGCTCATAGATTTTTATAAGCTTCAGGAGGGTCCATGAACCTGTCTTCAATAAGTAAATTCTTTACAGGTACAATGTCGCTGAAAAAACAGATTTTGATTCTAAGCATTGCCCCCGTTGTCATAGCCTTTTCGATTTCGTCTTATCTGTACGTGCCGTCGATTAAATCGGCAGGCGCAGAAAGGATCAAGGCTTACCGGGAGACCCTTCTTAACGAGAGAAAGGAAATGATCAAGACTTATACCTCCCTGGCCCTGGCTGCCACGCAAGACCTTCCGCAAAAGGCCTTCCTCGAACGCATCAAGCAGATGCGATATGGACAGGGAAAGAGCGGATATTTCTGGATCAATGACCTGCATCATTTTATGATATCTCATCCCGATCCCAAGCTGGAAGGCACCGACACTACAGGTTTGAAAGATGAAAATGGAGTGTATATTTTACAGGAGGCGGTGAAAGTGGCCAGGGACAAGGGTGAGGGGTTCTTCAGTTACCATTGGAAGAAACCCGGTGAAGATAAGTTGAGTCCGAAACTCTCCTACGTAAAACTGATCCCTGAATGGAATTGGGTAATAGGGACCGGGATTTACATTAATGACATCGATGAGATGACTGCCAGGGAAGAGAACAGTATCAAGCGTGAAGTGTCCCGCCTGGTACGTCAGAGCATGATTATATACGCCGTTATCGCCTTTGCAATTATCCTTGCGACTAATTATTTGGTGCGGAGGCTGATAACAAACCCAATCGAAGGCATTACCGTTGCCATGAAGAGTTCAGCCAACGACCTGACTGTTAATATACCTGTAACTGCTCATAACGAGATCGGCGACCTGGCCGGCTGGTTCAACAGCCATACGGACAACCTTCATGACGTCATAAAGAATGTCTCGTCAGCCACCATGGAAATCAATTCCGATGCGGGCGTTGTCTCGGCGGCAGTAGAGCAGCAGGCCACAGTCTCTGCGGAGCAATCGGCAGCGGTTGCCGAAATCACATCTACTATGGAGGAACTCTCGGCCTCATCCACCCAGATAGCCGACCATGCAAAATCTGTCGTGGATATCGCCTCGAAGACGTGGGAGAACACCAAGCGGGGGGCGGTAGCGGTTGAATCCGTGCTCATGAAAATGAGCGAGATCAACAACGACAGCCAGAACAGTATCAATGAAATAGTCGAACTGGGAAGGAAGTCCAGGGAGATAACCAAAGTAATGGAGATCATCAATACCATAGCGGACCAGACCAAGCTCATAGCTTTTAACGCCGCCCTGGAGGCTTCAAGCGCGGGAGAGGCCGGGAAGAGGTTTGGTGTTGTTGCAGTAGAAATAAGGAGACTTGCCGATAGCGTTATGGAATCGACAGGGGAGATAGCCTCCAAGATTAATGAGATACAGGAGGCCATTAACCGCCTGGTAATCGCGTCTGAAAAAGGCTCCCACGGCATACGGGATGGGATGGAATATTCAAATCAGACCGCCAGCATACTATCTGAAATAGTGGATGACGCACAGACAACTACAGACGCCGCAAAACAGATATCCCTGTCGACCCAGCAGCAGAAAACGGCAAGCAATCAAGTCGTGGTAGCTCTCAGGGAAATTGTGTCGGGCATGGGGCAGACGTCAGAGGCCATTGGCCGGATTTATTCGATCAGCAAGAATCTGACCGGCATGTCCGATAAATTAAAAGGGTTGGTCGAAAAATTCAAGCTGAGAGATAAGTAGATGAATAAAACAGCGAGGCGGATATTATGGGACAGATAAGGATAGTGGTCGTTGATGACAGCGTGGTGGCGCGGGAACTTATCGTTGCTATCCTGTCCACTGACAAGGACATACTTGTGGTGGGTGAGGCCGGTAACGGCAGGGATGCGGTCGAAAAGGTCAGGGACCTCAAGCCGGATATCGTAACGATGGACGTCGAAATGCCGGTCATGAACGGGCTCGATGCCATAGAGCTGATAATGGCTTCGCATCCTGTTCCGATACTGGTGGTTACGACGCTGGGAGACGCCCGTACCGCATATGCCGCCATATCGAGAGGTGCTCTTGACCTTGTAATAAAACCTGATATAAACATTGAAGCCGCCCAAGAATTTATCGATAAGATAAAACTGCTCTCCAAGATACGGGTCATAACCCACATAGGCGGGAACCGGACGGCAAAGGAAACAAAGGTCCAAGACCTCCCGGTTTTCGACGGTAATCCGTTGGACAGTATTGTCGCTATCGCCTCATCTACAGGCGGACCCGAGGCCATTTCGGTCATCCTGTCGGGTTTGCCTGAAAAATTCCCGTGTCCGGTTGTCATTGCCCAGCATATATCGGACGGATTTGTATCAGGGATGGTGGAATGGCTCAAGGGTATATCGAAACTTGACATCAAGGTAGCCTCCAACGGAGACTGCCTGGCCGCTGGAACGGTGTATGTATCGCCTTCGGATAGGCATATGGAAGTCAGTCCTGAAAGGAGGATCTCGCTGATAGACAGGCATCCGAAGGACATCTACAGGCCCTCATGCGATGTCCTGCTCTCTTCCGTAGCGCGCGTTTATGGGCGGAAGAGTATAGGTGTTATTCTTACAGGTATGGGCAGTGACGGGGCCCTGGGGATGAAAAGGATAAAAGATGCGAAAGGGACAACCATAGCTCAGGATGAGAAGACTTCAGTGGTATTCGGAATGAACAAAGTGACCATTGACAGCGGCTGCGTGGACAAGATACTTCCGCTGGATAAAATCGCAAACGAAGTTGCGCATCTGGCAGGCAAAAAACAGAAAGCAGCATTAGGGTAGAGCGATGGATTGGACCCTCCTTAAAGATTTTATCAAGAAGAGGTGCGGCCTCAGCTTTGAAGACACCAGGACTGTGGCCCTGGAAGAAGCGGTACTGAAGAGGATGTCTGACCGCGGTATGGGGTCCTTGACCGTTTATTATAATTACCTCTGTGAAAATGGCGAGGAGTTTGATAAGCTCATAAGCCTCCTGACAATCAACGAGACCTACTTTCTCAGGGAGCCTGTTCACTTCGACCTTCTGGTGGGGCGGATCGTCCCGGAATTGCTGGCCCGCAAGAAGGGAGATGCTATAAGGATAGTTTGCGCAGGTTGTTCCACCGGTGAGGAGCCGTATTCGATAGTCATGAGTCTCATGGACAAATACGGAGCGGGCATGCAGAGGTTTGTATCGGTTTTTGGTTTCGATATAGACAGCAACGCCCTGTCCATGGCAAGGGAAGGCGTTTACCGCGGACACTCTTTCAGGAGCGTTTCTGAAGATTTCATTAATAAATATTTTACCAGGACCCAAAGCGGCCACTATAAGATAAAAGATGCGGTAAAACAGAGCGTCGAATTCGCTGAATTCAATTTTTTAAGTGAGTCATATCCAAGCGAATTCCAGGGCGTTGACGTTATCTTTTACCGGAACGTCTCGATCTATTTTGAACCGGAAACGCAGCAGGCCATATTTAAGACCCTGGCGGGCCTGCTGAACGACGATGGATACCTAATCGTAAGCTCAACGGAGACACTGTCCCATGACTGCGGCGTTTTGTCCCTGATAGAGATGGATGGTCTTTTCCTGTACAGAAAGGACATGGCGACAGGCCGAGGCGAGACGCGGAAAGCCGACGTTTTCAACAGTGCGAAAATAGTGAAAAAAGTCCCGGCCCCAAAAAAATTAACAATGCCGCCGGTATCTTCCCGAAAGATTGATAAGCCGAGTGGCGAAAAGAAAAGAGACAATGACCGGCTTTTTGAAGAAGCGCTCGAATATGCCAGGGCCAAGAAATACGAGGACTCGCTGAGTTGTTTGGACAGTCTGATAGAGCAGGCCCCGGCGTATATTAAGGCCTATACTCTCAAAGGTAGCGTTTTGATAAACATGAAGAGGCTTGACGAGGCGGAAGCGGCCTGTCTGCGCAGCACGGAAATGGACCAGTTGGGGCTGGAAGGCTATCTCCTTTTAGGACTTATAGCAAAAATGAAGGGTGACGATGATACCGCTGCCAGGCGGTTTAAAGAGGCCTTGTACATCAGGGCTTCCTGCTGGCTGGCCCATTTTTATCTTGCCGAGATTCACCGCAGCCGCGATGAATATGTTGCGGCCTGCCGGGAATACGAACTCGTAATTAAACAGCTCATGAAGGGACCACAGCAGGATGACGGCCTCGCGTTTTTCCCGCTGGCGTTTTCGGCGGACCAGATCGTTCATTTGTGCAATCATAACCTTGCCAGGCTTAGAAAAATGGTAACCGGGGCCGGGAGTCTCTGATGGCTTTCGATATAGCCAAGTTTATAGGCCGGTTTGCCGATGAGGCCCGCGAGCACATTGGCAAACTCAACGAAGGGCTGGTGGCACTCGAGAAAAATCCGGATGACGCCGAGACCATAAACGCTATTTTCCGTTCAGCCCATACAATAAAGGGATCTTCGCGGATGTTAAAGCTGGCCCAAATAAGCGAGGTGGCCCATAAGCTCGAAGACGCCCTTGGGGCCTTGCGCGAAAAGACCATTGTTTATTCTACGGAGCTGGCTGACGTTCTCTTTAAGGCGACCGATGTCATTGCAGACATGATCGAGAAGACTGCGGCAGGTCAGGAAATTACGGCTGATAACAGTTTGCTTTGTGAAGAACTGGCAAAGGTTGCAGAAGGCGCCGTGTCTCCAGTCACAAGTGGACAAAAAGGCGAGGCGGAAGAGAACGCCGGATTGAATACCCATGAGACTGTGACAATGCCTGCGGAAGGGCCGTCACCCGCTGAAGCAAAAGCACCGGTGCCGTCCGAGAGTGCTCCGCCTGACATTCGGCAACAGGAAGTAGAAAGGGCGGGCGTAAAAAGCGCTCACTCTAATAAGACGTTGGCGACGGTCCGCATAAGCGCCGACAAACTGGATGAACTTATCAAGCTCATGGGGGAGTTGGTGTCCAACCAGAACCGGTTGAAGCAGGCGCTTCGGGACATCAAGGCTACCGGCAGAGCGGCTAAAAAGAACCTTGAGCTTGTCTTGAAGCGTAAGAAAGAAAACAACGGTATTTTCCCCGATGCTGTGGTAAACTCGGCGCAATCTCTTTTTGCCGAACTGAACCAACTGTTGTCCGGCATGCGGGACTACAACAATATCCAGGAACTGCTTACCGATGAACTCCAGACAAATGCGCTCAGGATGCGTATGGTGCCTCTTTCTACGGTTTTTGATTCGTTGCCGAGAATGGTGCGTGATATAGCAAGGTCTATTGGAAAAGAGACGGAAATCGTCACTGAGGGCGGAGACATTGAACTCGACAAGAAAATGATCGAGAAAATAGGCGACCCTCTTGTTCACATGATACGCAACGCAATAGACCATGGCATAGAAGCGCCCGAAGAACGTATCAAATCCGGGAAACCTGCCAGAGGCACCATAAGGGTGTCAGCCTCCTACGACGCCGGCAGCGTGCTGATAGTAATCGCTGATGACGGCAGCGGCATCCCACTCGAAAGAATAAAAGAAAAGGCGTTGCGCAAGAAGATGTACAGCGAAGATGAACTTGCCGCCATGTCCGAGTCGGCGGTCATCGACATGATCTTCCAGCCCGGTTTCAGCACCAGCGCTATTATAACCGACGTTTCAGGCAGGGGCGTAGGCATGGATGTCGTGAAAAGAAACATCGTGGAAGAGCTGCGCGGCGCTGTCAGCATTGAGTCGAAGGCAGGCAAGGGCACTGCTTTTAATGTCCGTCTGCCTATGACACTTGCCGTCATGCGCATACTGCTGATCGGTGTTTCGGGCATGACCTTCGGTATTATGACCAATTATGTTACGGAAATCGTTCGGGTTGCCGAGTCCGACTTTAAACAGGTGGTGGATAAGAAGGCGATTACGCTTAGAAACGAGTTTGTTTCGGTTGCCGGTCTCGATAATCTCCTGAATGTCCCCGGTCCGGCCGGCCGCGCCCAGGAGCCGCTGATCATCATTGTACGGATAGGCAGCGAAAATATCGGGCTTATAGTAGATACTCTTCTCGACGAGGAAGATATGGTAATCAAGTCACTTCCGCCTCACATGAAGAACATACATCTTGTGTCGGGAGTGGCGCTTTCAGGGAAGAATGAAATTATCAGTATCCTTCATGTCCCGGGGCTTATGGAGGCGGCAAAAGAGGTGAGCGGAGAAGGAAAAGGGGCCCGCGCCGTGAAGGAGGAAGAGAAGGGTCTGCGTGTACTTGTTGTGGACGATTCCGTCAATACACGGGAAATAGAGAAGAGCATTCTGGAGGCCTACGGCTACAATGTGGAACTTGCCGAGGACGGGATGGAGGCCCTGGAAAAGGCGCGGGAGTTCAAGTACGATATTATTATTACGGATGTTGAAATGCCCCGTCTCGACGGTTTTTCCCTGACCGAGAAGCTGCGCAAGGAAGAGAACTATAGAGATACCCCCATAATTATTGTGACCTCCAGAGAGAAGGACGAAGACAAAAAGCGGGGCATAAGGGTCGGAGCCAATGCCTATATTGTCAAAGGTACTTTTGACCAGTCCAATCTGCTTGAGACTATGCAGAATCTTATGGGGTAGCGGGAAATTATAATAGCAGAAAGTTAAAGGCAAGAAATAATAAAAGAGGATGTGCGGATGGAAAACGTGGGAACAAAGATATTTGTGGTAGATGACGACCCCTTTGTAAGGGACATGCTCGCCATGATCCTCGATGCGGGGGGCTATAGCGTTGAGACTGCCGAAAATGGAGTCGATGCCGTAAAGAAAATGACGGGCGGATTAGTTACCGATGTCGTTATTTCAGACATGAACATGCCTGAAATGGACGGCAATGAACTTATAAGGCAAATCCGTCAGCGCAATGAAGACATCCCTATTATTATACTTACAGGTAATAATGAGATTTCCGTTGCTATAGAGGCCATTCGCGGCGGCGCCAATGATTACCTTTTAAAGGACGAGAACATACATGAGACCGTCATCCTGGCGGTCGAAAAGGCACTCGAGAAATATGAGCTGAAGAGGCAAAACAAACAGTTGCTGTCAGACCTTGCCAGGAAAAACGAGGAACTCGAAAAGTCCAACAGCGAACTCCTCGAACTGAATAACCTGAAAAATAAATTCCTTGGAATGGCTGCCCATGATCTAAGAAACCCGTTGACCTCCATAAGCGGTCTGAGTGAGATACTGATCGGCAGCTCCTTCGGCCCCCTGACCGAAGATCAAAAGGAGTATCTTGCCGTAATTAATACTGCTTCCAATGATATGCTGGCCCTTGTGAATGACCTTCTCGACATATCCGTGATCGAAAGCGGCAAACTTGATCTCAGGACCAGTGCAGTCTCGCTTGCGGAACTGCTCGAAGAAAGGATCAAGGTGGCTTCGGTTGTGGCAGGTTTAAAATCCATTACGATTGAGCCGACCCTTGACGCTGCCGCACGCGTTGATTGCGACAGGAACCGTATAGCCCAGGTCGTCGATAATCTTATAGGCAATGCCGTTAAATTTTCCCCGCGCGGGTCGAAAATATATGTGGCGCTGTCACAGAACGGACCTGATGTGCGTGTCGGCATACGGGATGAAGGTCCGGGGATTCCAGCTGCGGAGCAGTCCAGGCTGTTCGGCGAGTTCCAGAGACTGAGCGCGCAACCGACAGGCGATGAAAAGAGCACCGGACTGGGTCTCGCTATCGTGAAGAAGATTATCAGCGCCCATGGAGGCCGAATGGAAGTCGACAGTAAAGTCGGCGAAGGCTCTACCTTCAGCTTTGTTCTGAGGACGGGGGCCTAGACATGGCGGACCTGAAAGATAAATTTCACGAACAGATGAAAGCCCTCCAGAAGGCTTATGCATCCGAGCTTCAGGTAAAGCACAGACAGATTAAAGAAATATACAGTGAACTGCAGCGCAGTGACTGTAACGTCGCATTACTCCAGGACCTGCACCGTATAGTCCACAACATAGCCGGATCAGGGGCTACCCTGGGTTTTTCCGCATTGAGCAAGGCTGCACGTGAATTCGACACTTATCTGAAGCCTATAATTAAAAGCAATAGCCTGCCTACAGCGGGGCAACTGGCGCAGATCGGCGCTTCCATTCAGGCTTTGGGCCTGTCCTTTGAAAATCCGGGCTTGCGCGAAGATATCTACAAGCCGGTCCCAATGGCCCATCGGGAAACAGTAAATAACATAGAAAACAGAAAGACGGTCTTCCTTGTGGAAGACGACATCAGTCTGGCTGAAATGATGGCGGTCCAACTGGGTCAATTCGGCTATGACGTAGAGCTGTTTGACGGTCAGGAAGGTGTCACCGCAGCCGTGCAAAAGAAAGTGCCTGCGGCATTAATAATGGATATAATGTTTCCGGGAAACGATGTCCTCGGCTTCGAAACAGTAGCAAAGATACATGATATGATTGAGATGCCCTTGCCTGTGATCTTTGTTTCGGCCTCCAGGGACTTTACGGCCCGTCTGCAGGCGGTCCGTCTTGGAGGAGATGCTTATTTTGTCAAGCCAGTCGACATTATTGAGATTGTTGAAGTGCTTGACTCCCTTACATACCGCGATACGCCCGAGCCTTACCGCATACTCATAGTCGAGGATGAACCCCAGCTTGCCGAATATTACTCGATTATACTAAAACGGGACGGGATGATCGCCGAGGTAGTGACCGACCCGATGCTGGTCATGCAGACGCTTGGTGACTTTAATCCCGATCTTATAGTCATGGATGTCTATATGCCTAAATGCAGTGGACTCGAACTGGCGGCGGTCATACGCCAGATAAAAGATTTCGTCAGCGTCCCGATCGTCTTCCTTTCCGTTGAAACCAATATCCAAACGCAGTTGGATGCAATGCGTCTTGGAGGCGACGATTTCCTTACCAAGCCTATTCAGCCCGACCGTTTGACGTCGCTGGTCATATCCCGCGCCCAGCGGGCGCGTATATTGCGTTCTCACATGACCTGTGACAGCTTGACCGGACTGCTTAACCATTCGACCACCAAATTGCGCCTCGATTCAGAGATCGCCCGTGCCAGGAGACAGAATAGCAAGATATCTTTCGGATTAATCGATATCGATAATTTCAAAAACATTAACGATACGTTCGGTCATTATGCGGGCGACCAGGTGATTAAAAGTCTGTCAAGGCTCCTTATGCAGCGCCTTCGCAAAACCGACATTGTCGGACGCTATGGCGGCGAAGAATTTGCCGTTATCCTGCCTGAAACTGATGGGACAGTTGCAGTAAAGGTCCTGGATGAGATCCGTGAAAGTTTCTTGAAAATAGGTCATCAAAAGTCAGATCAAAGTTTCACCGTTACCTTCAGCTGCGGCATTGCCTGTTTTCCAAGTTTTGATAATGCAACAGAGCTTATCAACGCAGCGGACGGTGCCCTGTATGAAGCCAAGAAAGGCGGAAGGAACAAGTTAATATTAACGGCCCAATGAATGTCATCGACGTGCATACTCACGGTGCAGCCGGGCTTGACACGCGCAGCAGCGATCCGTATCAGGTCCTTTCAATAGCGGACATTCACGGCTCGCTGGGTGTCTCTGCAATACTCCCTGCCATCTACCCCGCTGCAATAAAGGTCATGAGGCAGAATATGGCTGCGGTCAAAGAGGCCATGGAAATACAGCAAAAGAGCGGATCTCATGGTGGCGATCGTCATTCTTCTCGCATTGAAGGGGTCCATCTGGAGGGGCCTTTTCTGAACCCTTCTCGATGCGGCGCTCTTAAAGCAGAGGATTTTCTCGGGCCTGCCGAGTACCATTTGCAGGAACTTATCGAGGGCTTCGAGGATATCGTAAGAATCGTTACCATTGCCCCTGAGCTGGAAGGCGCTGAAAGGCTTATACGAAAAATAGCCGACATGGGAATCGTACCCAGTATGGGGCATTCAGAGGCCACATACAACGAGGCTGAGCGAGGATTTAATGCAGGCGCGCGCGGTATAACACACATTTTTAATGCGATGCGCAGTTTTCATCACCGCGAGCCGGGGATAGCTGGCTTTGGGCTGTTGAACCCTGCAGTGTATGTTGAAGTAATCGCCGACCCCTGGCATTTGCATCAGGCCACCATTGATTTGATCTTCAAAGTGAAGGACCCGGCAAAAATAATCATTGTCTCGGATTCGGTAAGGGAGTCAAAAATGTCTGATCGCACAAAGGGTGTTACGGACAGCGGCGGCACTCTCATGGGCGGAAGCCTGGGCGTAACTGACGCGGTTTCGAGACTTGTTGAAAGGGGGCTCGACAGAGACATAGCGATGAATTGCATAACCGTCAATCCGGCGAGATATCTTGCTACCTACCTTTCGTGATCCGGCCTTCGGTCTTAGCTGAGAAAGGCTGCGGTAATTTCCTGATATAGGCGATAAGGGCATCCAGGTCAGACGTGCCGCCTGTCGCATTAGTCCCATGTGTGAGCGCCTTGAAACTATCACCGCCTCCGGCCAGAAAACTGTTCACTACAACCGTATAGACTGATGCCGGACTAATCGGTGCATTGTTCCGACGGACCTCCACAATACGTTTGCCTGAGGGAAGGGTGCTGTCCCAGGTATAAGTAAGTCCTGAAATCTGCAGCATGCGCGGATGCGGGAGATTGGCCTGCCACTGCTGATTAAGGAGATCATAAATTTGCCGCCCCGTCATATTTATTCTGACCAGGTAATTGTTGAAGGGCTGTACTGCGTAGAGGGTCCCCCAGGTAACATCTCCGGCGTGGACCCTATCTCGTATCCCGCCCGGGTTTGTAAAGGCAAAGTCAGCTGGAAGGGCCGCACGCTGCGCGTCGGCGATGAGATTGCCGAGGGCCGATTCTCCAGCGCTGTTCTGGTCGCCTGAAATGTCTGTTGAGGCGTGGCCTATGACCTGATTTATCAGAGGCGCTAATTTTGATTCCGCCGATGCTGCAAGCATCGAAACTTCCGGATCAGGGGCCAGACCCGGACCGGCATCTGCGTACGTCGTTATAATCGCTGCGGACTTGCCGACAATCTTCCAGGTCGAGCGGTCTATATCCAGATCGATATCAGCGAAAGCTGTACCGTATGAAAAAGCCTGGGTAACCAGGACCTTCTTCCCATGCCGGTTGTGAAGAAAGGCGTTAGTGAATGCGTGGCTGTGGCCTGATATGACAACATCGACTCCGTCATCCAGGCGCGAAACTATATCGGCTATGGGCCCCGTGACAGCTTCCCCCCGCATAGTTGCGCCGCTATAGGCCTTTTGGCGGCCCCCCTGATGGATGAGAGCAATGACGGACTTTACGTGCATGGCCCTCAGTTCCCTTGCATACTTGTTGATGGAGTCGGCTTCATCCAGAAAAGAGAGCCCCTCAGTGGCGAATGCAGTGACGATATTGGGCGTATCTTTGAGCACGGCGCCTATAAACGCTATCGGTATGCCATGGACTTTTTTAATGACATACGGCGGCAGTATAAGCCTTCCTGTCTTTGAATCCGTCACGTTTGATACAACATAGGGATACACGGCCCCGTGCCAGGGTGTTTCGAGAAACGGGCCGTCGGCATGGTTGCCGCCAAATATCAGTCGCCTCATTTCAGGCACGCCTTTGTCGAATTCGTGGTTGCCGACCGTGGCCGCTATATTACAATCGGGGTCCATGATGTCACTATGCGTGCAATGTTTATTTGCGAGTATATTCATAAACATGATCGCAGGCTCATCCTTCAGCAATGCCGACACAGGCGGCGAAGCCCCGACATGGTCCCCGGCAAGCACAATCAGGGTGCTGTCTTCTATGCCACGCTCCGCAGATTTCAGATATGATGCCAGTACCGCTGCTCCGCCTGCGTGACGCTGTCCGACGATGCGGCCCGAAGATAAGTGTCCGTGAAAATCGTTAATGGCAAGAATCTTTACGTGCTGATATGAATGATAATTGGCGGCTTGGGTCGCATGGCTGTCGCGCCAGTAAATACGTTGTTCCGCGGTCCTGTGTGTTGCAGTGTCGTTTTCGGGGAATGCTCCATAAGAGTTGGCTGCGCCAGATGGAATGAGGGCGAGCAGGATGAAAAAGGCTATCGAGTGCTTCCGCGTGAGAGACACTAAATCCATTGTTTAATTGTACGTTCTTTTGAAAACGGCTGCAATAGTAGTTGGAAGCGTAAGCTCGCCCATTTCTTTCTTAAGTCGAAGCAATTTTAGTGGAGATAAAAGAGGCGATACCTGTGCCGACAATATCCAGCAGCGCTATAAGTCAGTATCTCAATAATCTTCGTGAAACTTTGTCTATAAATCCGGCGCAGCGGAAAACGTTCTTATCGAGAATTGTGAAGATAATTGTCCTTCATCCCAACGAGAATTATAGTACAATATAAATCTGCTACAAAGAAGACGTAAAAGTGGAATTCCCCCGATTTTGTAGACATTCATAGACTACCACAGCTGCCGCTTTTTAAAATATTAAAGCATGTTTAAACTGCTTAGGGATTTCTTCAGGGAGCCAAGGGCGCAATATGCAGCATAGGGTTTCTAACAGCGTTTTTGTTCCCATTAGTAATATTGATGTCAGTATTTATTGGGGAAATCCTGGGGCCAGAGCATCTCCTTACTGTCTATGCCTAATGGATAGCTGAAGCAATAAACATTATAAAGTTTTATAGCGAGTTGTTTTAGTCGCGAGGATATGAAGCGCAGTGGGATATAATACAGCATCATTTTTATGGCGTTATATCCGGCCTCTTCAGGAGACATATGCTCCCACCCTTTTGGCATCTCTCTTCCTGTGTATATGTGTTTGCCGACCTGGGACATGTACCAAAATGTCATTTCGTATGCTGCCTGTTCAAGTGCCTCTTGAGACCACTGGAGGGTAATCTTCCATAACCGCGGCTCTAACTCCTCGAATTTGTAGTCTGTTGGTTTTCCCTCAGGATCGGCAAGAACTATAGAACTGCCTTTATCTGTTTTCTCCGAATACCATTCTCTGCTCAATTTCCAGCCCGCAGGCACAACCATGATTTTCAACAAGTTGGAATCTGACATAGTCGTAGCGTGAGGAGCATATTCTTGAGTTCCTAATTTTACACCTCCGGAGAGTCTGGCAATGTGGCGGTCAATCTGCTGTAGGACCCTCTTTTTGCCGCACTTCATAGATTTAATCTCAATGACACCGAAAATGCAACAACAGCTGTCTGTCAGTTCGCCAATCAGTCCGTCAGCTCCTTTAGTAAAGCCGCCCCATTTCAAATCGTAGTTTTCTTTATGCACTATATGACGCTCTTGAATTGTCTCCCCCCAGTTGAGATGAATATTTCCAGGCAGAACGCCATTCTGCTGAAGTTGTTTGACATGCCTTATGCATGGTTCTATAGCCAACAGTTCTGCCAGTTCGCCCTTAAAACGGTTAACCATGTGAGAATAAATAAACTCAACGCATACGCCGCATTCCCGGTCGGAAAGCGTGGTTTCGCCATCACTGGTAATGGCTTCCGGATCATTAGGGTCGTGAGGGCCATATTCGATCAGGCGTCGGAATAGCTTACCTTTTGGATGCTCCTCAATATCGCGAATTGCTGAGTCCAACGACCTCTTGAATAGGTCCCATACAGTCACGCCATATGGAAGATTAATAACAGAGGTGCTGAGACCTAAAAATATTGATCTCTTTATCGAATCCGCTAGTAAGGAATTACCTACTATGTAAGAAATATTTGTTTTCGATTGCGACACTGTTTATTCCAGCATATGGTGTTTGATTGAGCATGCCCTAAAAATCGTTGAAGAAAAAGAGCGACTCAATTAAACTTGATTCACCACAAACCAAAGGTTTAAAGGAGCCGCCCTATGAAAAATAATCGCAGATTGATGCAGAGAAAAGCAAATGGAAAAATCAGAGAGATCGC